>JAJRYY010000110.1 GCA_024275565.1 Planctomycetota bacterium | reverse complement strand
TGCAGTGTTTTGCGGGTACACTCTGTCATTGAACGGCCTCCGTGCCATGGATAATAGGGTGGTGGAAAACACTATTATACAGGGTAAAGAGGCCGTCTCTATGCGCAAAGCATCAAATACTCATGCAATATCCGGGCTAACCGGGACCATTCACGGACTAAATCAAAATCGTTTTCCAAGACGCAAATATTGCGCAACCCCGAACGAATCGTCTTCTGGAGGTCTTCAGACAGGTTGTTGTAAATTCATACGTTAAATGACAAATTCTGAATTGACATTTCAGCCACAATGTTGGACTTTATTTGTAGATTTGGGAAGATTTTCGGTAAGGTTTTTGCATTTTCCGTTCTCTGTATAATGAGGGCAGGGGTAAATTAGGTGGAGGCAGGGGTAGCGGGTTAAAGTGGGTAGACAGTAAATGTGGGGTTGGCAGGCGACGGAGCGGCTGCTGCGAGGTGCGAGGGACAAAGCCATGGTAGTAAAACCAGATACGACCGATTCCGTGAATATGGACGGCAGCACAAGAGCAAATCGCGACAAAGTGTCAGATCAAACCGGTGTACCAGATCAGACCGGTGGATCAGATGGCAGCAACGTCTCAGATGATGACGGTGGATCAGATCGCTTGGGTTCCGACTCGCTTCAACGGGTACTCTGTAAATCCTGCCGCACAGAGTTGGGCTGGTCGCATGAGGACGGAGAAGCACAGATCCGCGCCGAAAAGGCGATCCCAGTCGCCGGCGGTGAATACGTCTGCGTCCGCTGTTGGGCAAGCTGGTACAAAAAACGCTTCGTAGCCAAAAAACCCAAATCACCCAACAACTGATCGAGTGTAGTGGGACTGTTTTATCTTCACCTTCCGTGGAATTTCCCTGTTATCATGCGATGCCATGTTCAGAAGCCACAAAGTTCATCGACCTCATAACCACGGTCCTCGCGTCGCCGAAGCATTGCTGGCAGGTGTCCTAGTCGGGCTCGCGTTCGATCTATCGTGTCCGTTATTTCTCACCTCTTGGCCCCCGCCGAATTATCACCCCTGGTGGTTCTGGGGCACCGTACTTCCGGGGTTAATGTTGCTTCTTGCGATCATTCAGCGTCATTGTCGTCATTACAGATGGCGATTCCCTATCGGGGTAATTGCTGTCACTGGATTGATATGCATACCACGGTTCATTGATCCTTTCCGTCAAAATGTGATGTTGAGAAACCTCGACATTGAAGTAATGGTATTGGGTAGCGCACTCTTCGGAAGCATCGCCGGGCTTTTCAATATCGGCTTGGTTGTAGTAAAGGACTGCTTAACAGAGCGACCTGGAATTCAAGATGGGACACTGTGTCCGACATGTGCATACATCATCATTGGTTTGCCCGAACCGCGCTGTCCAGAGTGTGGTAACCGATTCACTTCGGAGGATATGGAGACAACACCACCGAGCAGCAAACCCCAGTGGAGGAGGTTCGGGCTGGTATCACTCCTGTCCCTGTCCTTATTGGTTGGATCCTACTTTGCATGTCCTTACATTGTGATACGCGGAATGGCTGATGGCTGGCTGCCAACCGGTTTTAGCGACATGTACTTTCGCATTAACCCCAATCTATCCGAGCGTCTTTTGTGTGAGTATTTGGAGAATGGCGACGACGATGAGCGGGTTATCGGTGCGTGTTGCCTCGGTATTTTTCTGGCAAATCGCGATAACCGGGTAGTTCCAAATGACCGAATGCGTGACGTGCTAATACATGCAGCCACAAAAGACCCGGTTGAATGGGTACGTCGATATGCGCTTCAATCTCTAAGAACGTGTTTAAAAAGCCCGTTATCCTGGGGATAGTCGATGGATCATCAGGTTGATCATCGCGATCTGGATCATGCATTCGCTGCACTCTGTCAATGTCTCGTAGTCCTTCGATAAGCGACGGTATTTGCCGAACCACGCAAAGGTCCGCTCGACAATCCATCGCTTCGGCAACACGACGAATCGGTGCGACTCCCGACGCTTGACGATCACGACGGAACGAAAGTGCCAGCCACATACCCAATCCACGAACTTGCCGGCATAGCCACCGTCGGCATAGATCAGACGCAGTCGGCGAAAGCCCGTACCCAGTCGCTCAATCACCAACCGTCCGCCGTCACGGTCCTGGATGTTGGCTGGATGGACCACCAACGCCACAATCAGCCCGAGCGTATCGACAAGAATATGACGCTTGCGCCCGCTTACTTTCTTGCCCGCGTCGTACCCACGATCCCCCCTTTTTCAGCCGTCTTGACCGACTGGCTGTCGAGGATGCCGACACTGGGCGTGGGTTTCTTGCCAGCCTTCCTCCGGACGCGCTCTCGAAGCCGATCATGGATCTTTCGCCACGTCCCATCTCCCTGAAATCGCCGGAGATAATAGTAGACAGTGATCCACGGCGGGAAGTCATGCGGCAATTGTCGCCACGAACAGCCCGTGCGCAAAACATAGATAATTCCATTGACCACCTCGCGCAGATCAACTCCACGCGGGCGTCCGCCCGGCTTGGGCGGCGGGATCAACGGCTCGATCAGTCTCCACTGACCATCCGTTACATCGCTGGGATAAGGCTTCCTTGCCATGTAACCATATATCGGTCATCCAATGACTTCTTATACACTCTCTAAGGCTTCTCAACAGAGACGCCCTATTTAGCCTGCTTCCGTTGCGTGATGATAACTCCGATGTTCGATGGTGGTCGCTCGATTGTGCATCATACATTAGTACGGCTGGCGGGCCATTATCCCCCGATCCACGCGTAACACCGTTCTTGATCCAGGCGCTGGATGACGTGGATCAGACCGTGCGTACGAAAGCCTATAATCGTTTAATGTCCAACACCGGTCAGGCATTTCCGTTCAACCCGGCAGCCCCGATCGAGCAACGCCGCGCTCAGCAAAAGATCTGGCAACAATGGTGGGATCAGCAGGGGGTGGAATCGCCATGATCTATTCATTACAATCTACGTAACTGGCTGTATCAATCGTTGTGTGGTGCTCATACAAAGGGGCCACTCTCGGATTTACGAAAAGAGGGAAATGATGTTTCAGCGTATTGTGAATAACAAACAGACACATGTGGCCAGTGCCCGGAGTGCGATTCTTCGTCTCGGATTCGTTTGTATCCTCTGCCCCATGCTTGCTCGTGGTGACGATCGCAGATGTGAAGTATCGATCCAGAAGGTTGAGCAAAACGGTCCTTCCGCTGCCTACCTCGGCGCAGCAGCTTGCGACACCAGGCGTGGTCGCATGATCATCTCTGGCGGGTACGATCCACCACACAAGGACGCTCCCCGCACGTTTTTGGAACTCGATTTGGCCAAGGGCGCCTGGACAAGCACACTGCTCGCCGACCCTTCTCCCCCCACAATCGGCAAGCCAGCTCTTGTCTACGATCCGAAGCGCGATGCACTGTTCCTGTTCGGAGGGTGGGCGCAAGGTGCGAATGGCCCGTCAGCTCAGCTTTAGAGCATGTCGCTTGCGGATAATCTGGTCACGACCCTTGGGGGAGAAAAACGCCTCATCTGGCAGGGTGTAGACGCTGGTCAACAGCATCCGCCAGCCAGGAATGGCTGCGTCATGGTACTGGATCAGAAAAGGGATCGGATTCTCGTTCATGGCGGCGATGGCGGTCCACATCCCAAATATGGATTCACACCACTCAATGATCTATGGGCCTTCGACTTAAGCACGAAAAAATGGACTCAACTGAAACCTGCAGGGCAACTACCCACAGCACGGTGGAATCATTCCGGTGCAGTGGATCAGCAGCATGGAAAGATGTATGTTTACGGGGGCGCGGGATACGTCGACGAAAAACGGGTGATCGATAATGATGTTTTTGAGCTCGATCTCGAAAAGCTCACCTGGACCAGGCGTGTAGGCCACGGTGATTCGCCAACCCCTGTCCAGGGCGCAACGATGACGTATGATCCGTCGGCGGATGTGTTGGTTGTTGTTGGCGGCTTGTCGCTGATTGAGACCGGTCCATCAGGTCCGAAAAACTTATGGTTGTTTGGCCTGAAGACTGAAAACTGGGTTGAATACCGTGACGTACTGCCAACGACACGCCGGGGTCACACCGCCATCTACGATCCACGCAGCGGGCAACACATTGTCCATGGCGGACGGGAAACGAAGGTTCGTGGTCATTTCTACAAGCCGGGGGAAGCATTGAGCGATACGTTAAAAATTTCAATCACGACTAAAAAGTAAGGACGTCTATTTCTGGATTTGTCGGCGGTCTTGTCCTGCGTGCATTTTTTCGGCAATTAACGGCTAACGAGTAATGAGGAACGATGGGTACACTGGTAACATGCAGGGCGGTCTCGAAGCATTATGGACTGCGTACACTTTTTGACGATCTTTCGATCAGCTTTTCGGACGACGAGCGAGTCGGATTTCTCGGTCCCAATGGTGCTGGCAAGACGACCTTCCTGAAAATCCTGGCTGGTATGGTCGACAACGACGATGGCGAGGTCAATCGTCGCCGTTCTGCCCGCATAGGGTATTTACCCCAGGAGGATCGCTTCGAGGTGGGCGCCATCGTCGAGGATGTGCTGGTGCAAGCGCTGGCAGACCATCCGATGGAACCCTACGAGCGTGACACGGAAGTAGCGATCATCCTGAGCAAATTCGGATTCGAGCATCCGACGCGTCTGGTGGCTGAGCTGTCTGGCGGGTGGCGGAAGCGGCTGGCGCTCGCCCGGGAGATCATTCAGGAACCGGATCTGCTCCTCATGGATGAGCCAACGAACCACCTCGATCTTGAGGGGATTCAGTGGCTTGAAAAAATGCTGCTCAACGTCCCATTTTCGTTCGTGGCTGTCAGTCACGATCGCTATTTTCTGGAGCATGTGACGAATCGCGTGGTGGAGTTGAACCCGGTCTATGCGGACGGATTTTTCAGTGTGAGCGGAACGTACAGCATGTTTCTGGAGAAGCGAGCCGATTTTCTGGAGTCTCAGAAGGCTCAGCAGGTGGTGCTTGCGAACATTGTCCGGCGAGAGGTCGCGTTTTTGAAGTCGAACTCGAAAGCCCAGCGGACGAAATCGAAATCGCGCATCGAGGAAGCCTATCGCCTCAAGGATGAGCTTCGGGATTTATCGCAGCGTAATTCAAAATCGACCGCTGCCGGCATCGATTTTGACGGGACAGGTCGGCGGTCGAAGAAGCTTCTGGATGCCCAGGGACTGTCGAAATCGCTCGGCGGAAAATTGTTGTTTCAGGACGTTTCGCTGTTCCTGTCGCCGGGTGTGCGTGTGGGGATTCTGGGTGCCAATGGGAGCGGGAAGACGACGTTGATCCGCGTTCTGACTGGCGATTTGCCGCCCGATGAGGGGACTATCCAGTTGGCTGACGATTTGCGGATTGTTGTGTTCGATCAGAAACGGGAGGAGCTTCCGCAGGATGTGACGCTTCGGTGGGCGCTTGCTGGCGACAATGAGAGCGTGGATTTTCGCGGTCGGAACATCCACATCACTGCCTGGGCGAAGCAATTCTTATTTTCGACCAGTCAGCTTGATATGCCGGTGAAGGATTTGTCCGGTGGTGAGCAGGCGCGGATTCTGATTGCTCGGTTGATGTTGCGACCGGCTGACGTGCTTGTTCTGGATGAGCCGACGAACGATCTGGACATCACGTCGCTGGATGTGCTTGAGGAGAGTTTGACCGATTTCGCCGGTGCGATTGTCCTGGTCACCCACGACCGGTTCATGCTGGATCGCGTGTGTACGGAGATTCTGGGGCTGGATGGTGCAGGTCGCGTCAACCAGTATGTCGATTGTGCGCAGTGGCAGGCTGCCCAGTCGAAACGTGGTGGTGGAAAGGGGAAGGGCGGTGGGAAATCGAAGAAGTCCAAGGGTGGCGGTGCCAAGTCTGCGTTGAGTGCGAGCGAGCAGACTGAATTGCGGAATATGGAAGCGTCGATCCTGGACGCGGAAAATCTTGTGGCTCGTTGTACGACATCCACGGAAGATCCTGCGGTTGGCGGAGACCATGTCGAGCTTCAGAAACGCTGGGATGAGCTGGAAGCTGCCAGGAAGCGGGTTGCTGAACTGTATGCTCGCTGGGAAGAGCTGGAAGCCAAAACAAGTTGAGGCATATCGCAGTCTGGTTAAGGCCGGGACCACACGAGCGTCATGATACCATGATTCCATTCAGATGCTGAAGCCCTATAAGGAATTGCCGCGCGCAGTCCACATCCTCTGCCTGGGGACATTGATTAATCGAGCGGGCACTATGCTGATGCCCTTTTTGACGCTCTATCTGACGCGTGAACTCGGGTTCGGAATGAAATTCGCGAGTCTTGGTATGGGTGCCATTGGCGCGGGGTCCATCATTGGATCTCTCACAGGCGGGCATCTTGCGGACCGAATCGGGCGTCGATGGGTGATGCTGGTGAGTTTGTTCGGTGCTGCCGTCATGCTGGTGCTGTTTGGATGTTTGTCCTCACCGTATGCCATCATCATTTCCCTGGTCCTGTTCGCTGCACTGGGGGATATGTACCGACCGGCTGCCTCTGCGATGCTGGGTGATCTGGTCGCACCTGACAAGCGTGCCTATGCCTTTGGATTGATGTATTTCGCGATCAATCTCGGGTTTCCGGTCGGCACGATCTTCGGGGGTATGCTGGTTGAGTATTGGTTTCAGGCATTGTTCTACATCGACGCTCTGTCTGCCTGTGTGTATGCAGTCATTATTCTGGTGTTTATCCGTGAAACGCTCCCCTGCAGGGGGACGCTGGTCGCTGCTTCCGGAACCGGCGATTCAGGACAGGCATCAACGTCAAGGAGCATCCAGGATCGCTCAGCCATGCGGCACATACTGGCGAATGGGCCATTCCTCATTTTCTGCCTCGGAACACTCCTTCTTTCGATGGTGTATATGCAGTCTTTTTCCACATTGCCTGTGCATATGGATTCGCTCTCAATAGACGCGGAAATGTATGGTAGTTTGATATCGATCAATGGTATTATGATTGTGCTTGTTCAGATCCCTTTAACAGCGTGGATGAAGCGATACAACAGGGTTATATTTGTCTGCCTGTCTGCTGTTATCACCGGAATAGGTTTTGGCGCTATGGCATGGGTTACGACTGTCCCATTCTTTGCGCTCACGATCATGATCTGGACGTTGGGTGAAATCATGATTTTCCCCTTCAGCCACGCCATTGTGACTGATATGGCGCCAGTAGCATACAGAGCGCGCTATCTGGGTGTATTTACAATGTGTTTTTCCAGTGGGAATATGGTTGGCGCTCCTCTTGGAGGATACATTCTGGCGTCTGGCGGCGGTGCATCTCTCTGGGTCGGAACGTTCCTGTTCTGTATGCTGGCGAGCGTTTTATTCCTTACCATTCGCCGACACATTGCGTCGTAGCATATCTTGTTCAGGTTGTCCTGATTATTGTATCGGACGTGAATGGACTATTGCAGTCCATACTTCTTCAGGAGTGCATACAGGGTCGATCGCGATATTGCCAGTGACTTGGCTGTTTTGGAGATATTTCCCTTGTAACGCTCCAGTCGGTCGGTCACTACTTTTCGCGTAAAGACATCCAGCAGTTCCTGGTAGGTTGCATCGCCGGATATGGTTACGCCCTCAGTCTCATCCTCAGCGTCATTTTCTTCTGATGAATGACGAGGGTCTGTTGCGATCGGATGCGACGAAGTGGTTGCATCCCCTGTCCCTCGGACCTCTTCGGACAACTGATGGACGCCTGCCATTCGTGACTCGCCTGCCATCGCCACGATCTGCTCCATCTCCGCCCGCAGCTGACGCACATTCCCAGGCCAGTCGTGCGACAGTATCGCCACCTCAGCCTCCGCAGACAGGGCGATGATCTCCCGTTTCGACTCCTTTGCGAAAAGGGAGAGGTAGTGTTTCGCCAGCGGGAGGATGTCGTCGCGACGTTCACGGAGAGGGGGGATCCAGCACGAAACAACTTTCACGCGATAGTAGAGGTCTTCGCGAAAAGTGCCCTCACGCGCGAGGGCTGCCAGGTCTGTATTCGTAGCAGCCACCACGCGGACATCTACATCCAACTCGCGCGACGCGCCCACGCGCAGCACACTTTGCTCCTGCAATACGCGTAAGACTTTTACCTGCATGGCTGCGCTCATGGCTCCGATTTCATCGAGGAACACGGTTCCGCCACTGGCAGCTTCGAAAACACCCTTTCGATCTGCGAACGCCCCCGTAAAAGCACCCCGTATATGTCCGAAGAGTTCGGAGGCGAGCAGGCTGTCGGTGTAGGCTCCGCAGTTGACCGGTACGAACGCTCGCTCGCGGCGCTTGCTGTGGGCGTGAATCGTCCGGGCGACCAGCTCCTTGCCTGTCCCGGTATCGCCCTGTATGAGGACGGTTGCGTCGGAGGCAGCTGCGCGGCGAGCGAGTTCCAGAACCCGCTGCATCGGCGCGCTTTCCGCCACAATCACCGGCAGGGTTGCGTGTTGAGATGTATCAGAGTCGGCCATGATCCCTCTTATAGGCAACCTCGGGACGGTGGTCTACGCGAAATCTGAAGAGATGCGTCAGAAGCGTCGTGCTGTCTGCATGGGTTTGGCTGAGTTTAAGGCGGGATTGTGAAGCAGGGCTATGCATGGCGAGATTCCGTATTCATGGTGTCCCCTCGTTCGGTAGAAGCTCCATCGCCTGGCTGCGAATGGCGGTTTGCAGCATCCTCCTCGGAAAGGGGGTGTCGAATGGTTTTGGTGACCATGGTTTTCCGACGAGATCGCCACCTTCCCGTATTTGCCAGCCTCGCGATGCCTGGTTGACATAATATACCGACACTTTTGATCCGCTCACGCCGTCCGTGGCTTTGATGAGCGTCGCAACCGGAACCCGATGGAGCTTGAGGCTGTCGCCCGGAGCGAGCGGGACGATGCGTTCGTGTCGGAACGCGCGTGCGTCGTTTGATAGCGATACATCCACCGTTCTTAGTTCAGCCCATTGATCCGCGCGCTCGACCGACCATCGCAGGGCAGCCAGCGGTGGGTTCGCTCCGGGTGGGGCGATGTTCAGGTTGACCATCACTGGTACATCCCGAAGATTCGTGAGCGAGGCGACCATCGCATTTCCATTGCGCGTCAACACGATTTCAGCATCCTTCCAGGCCTGGCGGACGATCTCCGGTGCCGACCCGGTCACCTCGATTTCCAGGATATTGCTTTCGACACGCCCAATCTCCGCGTCGTTGAGGGCTTCCTCGTTCCACTCCGGCTGATAGACAAGCTGCACGCGATATAGACCCTTTTTCAGCATACGGTATCGAGCGAATCCGCGGTTGAATTTCGTCAACGTCGCCGATTCATGGTCGCCGCCCGCCAGCACACGCACAACAGGCGTACTCGCACGCTGATGCACGATCGAGACGAGCAATGGATCGTTTGTGACCTCCTGATCGGTGAATAACTCGAGAGGATTTTCGTCCGGATCGGTGATCGTGAGGAAATCGCCAAGGTCCAGCATGCGGGCCAACTGTGCAGCGTGCGCATCCGGAGCGTTGACATTGTCGTGCGGGAGATCGGGTTCTGTCGGTACCCGCGCTGGAAACGCCGTCGTATTGCTCATATGAAGCGTGAGGTCGAAGGATTCGTTCCATGCGATGCGTGTTTTATTCGCCTCGATCCGAACCGCAACACCCGCGAACAGCATCTCCTCGAATATATCCAGAAGGCGTCGAGCGCGTAGCGCGGTTTCGAGTTCATCGCTCTGAGCTGCATCGCGCAGGGATTTTGTGACATTTGGACCCATCGCCAGGAGCTTCCGCGTCGCAGCAACGCGTACATGGTAATCAGAGTGGCCTAGCTGCTGGACGAGTTCCTGCCCGAGTTTTGTAGTATTATCGGTCCTGCGTGTGGTGTGACTGTCGTGTTGGGCGGCGGCGGGATTTGCCGAAAGCAGCGTCATACACAGCACAATCCGGATACAAGGAAGACACACCGCGTTCGCCATGCCAATCTTCCTTCTCAGGTCGCATCCTGGAGTTGTGGCTACGAAAACGCCCCGCTATTCGTCGTCGCCGGTAAACGATGCGATGCCGAGCGAAGCAACCATCGTCGGTCGCTCATGGTCAGCCTCCAGCAGCAACCGTCGAACAGTGGCGACCGTTTCGGAATCGCAGTGCTTCGAGGCGACGAACGGTCCCAGAGCAATCATCTTCGTTGCGCCAAGCACGCGGAACTGGTCTTTCGCAGGACGGGGCGGCAGCAACGTGGCGCCGGTGTCAGACAACGCCTCATACTCGTCCTTGTCGATCACGCCGACAGTGGTAAGTCCGAACGCGATTTCCTTGGCAGACTCGGCTGCACTGATGTGATACTGGAGCGTCTGGATGGGGATGATTTCCTTCTGGATGTCGTTGATGGTGATGCCCTGTTCCTGGAGTGCGGCGAGTGTGGCGTAGTGGTACACAGCGTCACCCCGCGGACCGAATGAGAATCGTTGCCCGGCGACATCCTTGATCGACTGGATGTCGGAGTCAGCCTTGGAGACGATCAACCCGGTTCGACCGGCGAGCTTCGCACGGGCAACCAGTTCAAATTCCTTTGAGTCCTTCTTCACTTCTTCAAGCTGAGCATCGGTGAGCAGGGCGAAGTCGAGACGGCCGGATTCCAGATGGGCTGCGACCTGGAAAGGTTTGAGTGCTGAAATCTGGACTGGTTTGTTCAGCGTAGCCTGGAGCGCACCGCGAAGTTCGGAAAACGGAGCCTTGGCCTGCATATCCCACCATGCCCGGACGTCCCAGGAAATATTCCAGCCGTCGGACCCATCTGCCACCACGCCCACGCGGATCGGCTCGACATCGGGACTAAAGGGGAGCTTTAATCCGAGCGGATTCCAGAATGTCGTCGAAAAGTTTTTCTGGGAATTCTGCTGGCAACCCGCCCCTGGAAGCATCAACACGCAGACCCCAAGCATCGGGGCAAAACACCTTGTAATCCTGAACCCAAGACCCCGGCGTTCAGCACCCCGGCGTCCAAGGTTAGCACGAGCGATCATGTCGGAAGTCCTCTCGAGGAATATACAGCCCGCATCACCATCAGCTTATCCGGGCTGCTGAAATTTGGATTATACTCAGCTCACAATGCTCCTACAACATTCCTGATTATCGGTCCTGTAGGCCTTGGTGGGTCAGTGAAATTGAGCGACCCGCATAATCCTGTCGACCGGACGGTGGCAGGGCGGTTCCACCTGACGCCAGTCGTTGTCAATCGCACGGCTGCCCCGTGTGGTTTTCGCCCACATGTGCGTCCAGATACCGCCTGGATCGATGTTATCCCTCTTTTTGTCGCGTACCACTGCATTCCAGTTCGCCCATGGGTGAGGTGTAAGAACCCGTCACTGCGTCATCCTTGAAGGTTCCCGTAAAGTGCATCTCCACGCCCCGGCCCGCTGATCGGGAGAATGTGAGCGTGGTTCCAGAAACCTTGAGATCAAACATCTCCATTTCCCGCCCCATGCTCTCCCACATGCCGACGAATTTTCCATTTTCACGCGAGATGGTCATCACAGCGTCATAGACCTGGCCACCGAGCGTGGTCTTCATGTCCCATGCACCTAGCAGCGGATGCGCGTTTGCGCCGGATTTTTGGCCGGATGCTGCACAACCACTGAGGACGGGGGTTGCTACGCACAGGGACAATACGAGAACATTTCGGAAACACTTCATGAATAATACTCCCAATTCAGGTTCGCCGGATTTCGTAACAGTCTGGGTCATACTACGCTACCCGACACGGGCGCAACACCATCGATCCCAGCGACGGGCAGTTCTGAGGACGCCCCTGACAGTGTAATCGACCGCGACGTGAGGGCAATCCGCCTCAACTGGTCCGTGGTGGATGTGCCTGCATCGTGGGTGGGAGGAGGTGGATGTGTACGCTTGGGGTCTGTGTGTACGCCTGGGGTCTGGGCGAATTTGACATCCGGGAACAGGAACTATTCGTCGAACAATCCAAGACGATGGGTACATTCGATGGCGTCGTTCGCAGGCTTGTTGACGTATGTGCTGACCTCGTAGGCTGACCGGAAGGATGGTTTGACAGCCACCGTTTCCGCTCTGGCGTTGATCATTTTTGCACCGATAGCAGGGTCTTTCGCCCACGATGGAATCAACCCCCAACGGAACATATCCAGTCGTCGACAGGCTTGCTGTATGTCGAAGCGAATGATCGGCGCAAGCTGCGTGGGGGCGATGTTGTACCGAGGGTCCAGGTCCGGAACCTCAAGAACCTGGAACATCTCCGCGATGATCGTCGCGTCACTGATGAGTGTAAAGCGTCCACACATGACACGATCATACACCGATCGCGGGGGTGGCGGAATGCGACTATCAGGGCTGTCTCAGCAGGTGGACGTTGGGTCGGGGATCTGCGTGAACGAAATCCGCATGGGTGCGGACTCCTCAGCCCCCATCATGCCGCCGAAGTAAATCGCGTTTCGCCCGAACAGCAGGTTGATGCGGTCCATGGTGTCTGATACCCGGATGCGATGGTTCTCCACCGGGAACAGGGGGAGGGTCGCACTGGCGTCCGCGACGAGATCGTAAAGCGTCAACCCCACCTGGTAGGGCTTGCCCTCCGGACACAACCGCCAGAGTCGTTCGTAGCTTTCAAGAATGGTCAGCGTGTCTTTGCAGGTGCTTAGATGGACCCATTCCGACCATTTGACGTTCGGCATGATGGAGACATAAATCGCCAGCTTCGTCGCCCAATATCCGTTCATCCGCATGCGTGTGGCAGCTTTGTGGACGAGTCTGTTCAACACGGCGTACGCCCCTTCGCGCGTTCGCCACTTCGGTGGAAGGACGTGCGAGTGTCCGAAGGTGCGGCGATGGGTGGGAATTTCGGGCGTGTCGTATCCGTGCAGGGCATACCAGAACCGCGAACCCTCCACGCTCCTCCAGATGTCCGATAACTCCGAACCCGTCATGCTGCAAAGCTGCTGAACGCTTGTAATTCCCTCCCGCTGAAACCGTCGGAGCATTTTTCGGCCAATACCCGGAAAATCCCTGAGCGTTAATCCGTAGAGGGCGTCGGGCAGTTCGCTGCGTTCGATCACCACCAGACCATCGGGTTTTTGCATATTGCTGGCGACCTTGGCAAGGAAGCGATTGCAGGAGATTCCCACGGAGCAGCGTAAATGGCGACCGACCGTTTCGTGGATGGTGTTCTTGGTTTTCCGCGCGATTGCGATGGCTGACGTTCGATCGCTTTCGTTGCTCATCAGGCGACACGACATCTCATCGACGGAATGGATCGCGTGAACCGGGATGCACTGCTCCACGGCGGCTACGATGCGATGGTGGTATGCGACGTACATGGACGGACGGGCTTCGACCACGTTGAGATTGCGACAAAGTCGCCTTGCTTCGCCCACATGGGTTCCGGTTTTGATCCCGTAGGGGCGGGCTTCGTAGCTGACCGCGATGCAGCATGTGGAATCGGTCGCGACGGCTGCTACGGCGACGGGTTTGCCCCGCAAATGTGGGCGTTCCTGCTGCTCCACCGAGGCGAAGTATGCATCGAGATCAAGAAACAGTGTGGATAGCACCATGCCATACAGATACCAAACAATCGGCGGGAAGTCAATGGCCTGCCGGGTACGTCCGTATATTGCCGCTGTCAGGCAGTAAACATGGAGGAATCAGGGGTTCAGCCGCCTTTCCGTACGCAGCGTACCAAGAAGCCCAGCTCCGAGGTTTGAGTATGCGTAGTTTTGTCCCGGTTTCGTGGCGGGTCGCACATGGCCGACGAATTCCCATAATGTCTTCGTATCGTATGCCTTGCAGGGGTTGTCGCTGTTCGCATCCATGTTGGTCGGAATACGCGGCAGGCCGGAAGTATGTGTCGAAAGATGCCACAACAGAATCTCATCCCCGTCATGCCTGGGCGATTCAACACCCTCCGGTAAATGCTCGCTCAGTGGGTCGTCGAGCTTGACCTTACCACGCTCGATCGCATCAGCCAGCAGAATGCCCGTGAACACTTTCGAGATTGAACCGATCTCAAACACTGTGTCTCCGTCGGGTGCCGAGGGCGACTTTTCGGAGAGCTGGCCGAACGAAAACACTGTCGCCTGTCCACCCTCGTAGATTCCGACGACCGCACCTGGTACGAGACCTGCGTCAATCACCGGCTGCATCTACCGCTTCACTTCAGCAGTCCGGTCAGGTGCGGCTGCGGGCGTGATCGCCAACGTGTATGCGATGAGTACGATCGCTTGCATCATATTCCAAACCTCCTCAAGAGAGATAATGTGCTGGCAACCATCATGGCTGGTTTGATCCTGATCGTACAAGATCCCCTGCGACTTGCCCAATGGCCCGGTCATTTCCCACATCGGAAACTACGATCACAGGGTCTTGTGTCGTGAGGCGTTTGGAGGAAAAGCAGCGCAAGACAAACGGCCCCTTGAATGACGGCGGTTTGACACACCCGTCAATCAAGGAGCCGTGTTATGAACTCAATTATCCGCCAGCGGAACCTAGCCCGCAAGCGTCTAACACCCTGCTTGCGCTTCCGAAACCTTACGCCTTCGAAACCTTACGCCTTCGAAACCTTACGCCTTCGAAACCGAATGCCGGCGCCGGAACACGATCGTTCCACACGACAGTATCAACAGCATCATCGCCACCAGGCCCCACTCGGAGACCGTGGGAATACCTACGCCTGTTTCGCACGCATCCGGGATACCGTTTGCATTTCCATCAGGATCGCATTGGTCATGCCTGGCGTTCCCGTTACAGTCGCAATCCGTCGTTGGGTTCGGATCGCTGATTCCGGCGTGGAAGTCAGAGCAGGGATCGCCCGTTACGAACAGAAGCGATTCACTGACCCAGGGTGCCGGGACAGTCTGCTGGAGTACGATCGGAGGCTGTCCTTCGATTCCCGTATCCAATGGCGAAACAGGTGGTCCACCCCCGACTCTGGTGAATGTGAACCTTGGCTGCACGGGAAGCGTCGAAATGTACGTTCCACCGTTGCAGTGTTCCTTCGTTGCAGTCAGCGATCCCATGGGCTGCGGCAGCGTCGAAAGATCGACGAACACATCCCACGGTTCCGGATTCAGTCCACCGAACGTCACGGTGATAGGCGCAACGCTCTGCAGGCTTAGTTGCTGGATTTGGATCGGGACGGTCACCTGTGTGGTCAGCGACGGGAGGTCGCAACGATCGAACGGATCCCCGTTAGGACGCTCGATCAGCGTGTCAGCCCCTGGGAACAGCGGATCATTCAGCGACAGGCCTTCAAGGCAGACGATGCCCGAGAACGGGTCCGATCCGATTGCAAAATAATCAGCAGGAATCGGCGTCGCACCAACCGCTCCGAAGTCGTGGCACATCTGACCATTGGCAGGCGATTCCCACGCGTCGATCCTCGGTCCCGGCGGACACGCGCCAGACGGCGAGGGGTTCAAGGTGCAGTCAACCGGAGGGCCAATCACATGCACAAAGATGTCTCCGCCCGGTTCGATCACGATGAAGAGGTTTGATTCAGGACAGGAGGTACAATCGCCACCATACACGCCACCCAGCGTCGTACACGTCGCAGAATCGGTATCAGCGCACCCTGACGTTCCATCCGGTGCAGTCGTGCAGCAGGCACCTTGACCACTCGGGTTGGGGAACTCGCACTCATCCAGGACATCGTTGCCGTTGCAGTCTGTCGTAGGATCGGTCTGGTCACCATCGGGAATCGTATCGCCATTGCAGTCACAGGGGCTGGGCGAGCAGGAAGCCCCGTCACCGTTGTAAATCCCTGCAGGTGGGCACAGAAAAAACGCCCCACCCGAGTCACAGTCCGCAGCAGTGGTATTGCGACAGGTGCCACAAATACCGATCCCAGGTTCGCCTGCACCATCTATGCAGCACGCACCGCAAGGTGCGTCGCAGCAGGCAGGGTCTCCGCCAGTGGCAATAAGACAATCGACAGCCGCAACGTCGCAATGATCAAACGTCCCATCGCAGTTGACGTCCGGGTCTCCGACAAGGCATCCGATCCCCGGATCCCTGAGGGCTTCGACAAGGCAGAACAGGTCTCCCTGATCGACGAGACCAACACCGTCAACATTGCCATCACATGTACACGCACCAGCACGGACGACATCCGTAACCGACCCAAACGCAATCATCGCCACCACAAATACGGGCGCCAGCAACCGCTGGCGATTTCCCAATAGATCAACCTGAACTTGTTTCATAGGGTTCATATACCCCCTCCAGAATCATGCAAGAGAAAACAACGTAACGCAGAGGGCAAAGGCATCGGTACGCCTCAACCCTCATCCCAAACCACAATGTCTGATCTACAATGTCTGAATCCCAAACGCCTGATCCAAATATGACCGACCCAAAATGGCAGATCCAAAATGACCAATCCACAGTGGCACGATAGAAAGGACAATCGTAGGACGAATCAGAACCCCCCGATGACGACAGACCCTGACCCGACTACCCCACAGGCATGTTATCTGACGTTCAGCAACTGTGCAAGAGTAATTTATCGAATAAAGTGAAACTTGAATCCTCGGCGAAAAATACAGGGAAAACAGAATAATATGCGATGTCAGAAGCCAGGCACACACACAACAGCATCCGGAGCGACCGATAATCGCATCTCTGCGAGTACGGATCGCCGCCGTTTCACGATAAACTTGAGCGTCAGCGTTGCTGTACTTGGTCTGCCCCAGTGACATATACCCACCGATCGCTACCATGGCGGGCGCGATGCGGCGATACGCGTTCAATGGCTACTTCAATGGGCATGAGATTCAATGGGCATGAGACCATGACTGTCACCGGTTTTGAAGTTTATACCGTGGCGACGGCCGACCCGGACATCCTGACGTTCGTCGCCAACCGCATCATCAACCCCACGAAGCCCAGGGCGTATTATTCCGTCGACGAGGCAGACGATGAAGCTTCCCGAGCTTTCTTCGAGATCACCGGGGTCACCGGATTTTTCATCCTTAACGACTTCGTGACCGCTCACAAGGACGCAGCGGCTTCATGGGGCGAGCTGATTCCTCCGGTCGAAGCTGCAATGCGGACCCACTATGCACCTCGTAAAAAGATGCCAGCGGTCAAAGATGCCGGCGCCGAGAACTAGGTTCTGTCTGAAAACTCATGAATTTTGGGTCATTGAGCCGAATGCATGAATAGGACGTTCATGGAAAGGAGTCCATCATGCTGCGACATCGGCTCACGGATGAGCAATGGGATTTGATTTCAGATT
>JAJRYY010000109.1 GCA_024275565.1 Planctomycetota bacterium | reverse complement strand
GGGGATGCGTCGCAATCCTGGGATCTGCGGAAATGGTTTTTGCTGGGCGGGTTCATCCTGCTGCGTGCGATGCTTGCCTGGTTCGAGCCCAGTGACGATGTGTATCGGTATGTGTGGGAGGGGCGGATTCAGGGGGCGGGATTCAATCCTTATACGATCGCGCCCGATGATGTGCGGTTGATATTGCTGCGTGATGCGAACTGGGAGCATATCAACCATCCCGATTATCCAGCCATTTATCCACCGCTTGCTCAGATGGTATTTCGGGTTCTTGCGTGGATTCAACCGACGCCGCAAGCGTTCAAGATGGTGTTTGCGGTTGTGGATGTTGCGACGCTGTTCGTGCTGATGCTGTGGTCGAAGGCTGCTGGGGTGTCGCCTGGTCGTCTTGTGATATATGCAGCCTGTCCGCTTGTTTTGATGAGCGTGGTGGCTGAGGGGCATCTGGATTCGCTCATGCTGCTTGCGCTGGCGGGTGCGGGGCTGGCGGATGCGCAGAAACGCCCCTACGCGTGTGCAGCCTGCATTGCGGCGGCGATTCTTGCCAAGATGATACCGGTTATATTGCTCCCGTGGTTGTTTTTCAAGCATCGTCGTGCGGCGTGTCTGTGCGTGTGTCTCGTCGCGATCGGATACCTGCCCTATGTGGATGCTGGTCCCGCGTTGTTTGAGAGTCTGTTGAAGTTTACACAGACCACGCAGATGCTTGGGCTGGTGCATTCGGTGTTGTCGCGCGTGATGGATGGTGACGCGCCCCGTTGGGTCGGGGCTGGTGTGGCGTTTGGTGTCATTGTGTGGCACGCGCGTGGGCAGGTGTCCTACCCTGCCCACGCCGCACTCGCATTTTCGGTGATCGTCCTGTGCATGCCGATCGTGCATTACTGGTACATTGTCTGGCCGATGATCTTTCTGGTGCTTGTTCCGCGCATGTCATGGTTGGTGCTGTCGGCCACGATGGTGTTCTACTTCGAGGCCACCCGGAATCACGTCGTCCATGGCGTGTGGGATATGCCGCGATGGGTTACTCAGGCGACCTATGCACCATTTCTGGTTGCGGTGGTGGTTGAGTGGTTCTGTCGTTGCGGCATTCGGCGGAAATCTGCGGATCTTACGGTCCCGTAAACGCATCCTGGAACGCGCTCACGTCACCCCCATCCACATCGCCATCGCCATCTGAATCGAACCGGCTGCATGGGTGATCCACAACCTGAACCATCCCGGTCATCCCAATGGCTACATGGACAGCGCAGTAGTAGGGATATGCATCGTCAGCGATTGGCTGGGCTGCGAGAAAGGCAGCGTCGAACGTTACCTGAAACTCTGTATTCGTATTGTTGGTCGGATTTCCGGATCGAAACCGTTCATCATGCGAACCCGTGACACCGCTTTCGACATTGTGGAATCCGCCGACCCAGTCCCAGCGTACAGTATCACCGGTTTCGATGGTCAGCGTCGGCTGGGAAAATTCAAACGCAGGTCCGACCAACACGTCATGCGTCTGAACGCCATTGGTGTCAAACGCCGTTCCCGGTCCGCTGTAGCAAAGCTGGAGATTTCCGAAATCGGCCAGGTCCACATCGCCATCACCATCGGAATCGCCAAAGACGCCACCAGCCAAAGACAACAGAGCTGATTTCTGTTCAAAGAGGTCGTCGATCAGCTCAGAACCGGTGATCAGTATGTCGCCCGAGTCATTCATATCAACCGCAGTGACATTGACCCAGCCCAGAACCTCAGTCAGCGAGTCCTCCAGCCAGATCACACCTTCCACGGGTCGCCAGACAAAGGATACGAATCCTGTCTCCTGATAGGCTGTTCCCATGACCAATCCTGCATTGTTGATTCGTATTTCACCTTCAATGCCGTTGACCGTGGTCACACCAAGATCGACCATCCCCTCACCATCGGCGTACCGAAACATGCGCTGCCGCCCATCCGCGGTGGTCCATACGCCAGCCACCATCCCCACATCATTGATCGCAATCGCTCTGCTCGAGACAGCCTCAGGCAGCGTCTGTAAATCAATCATCCCGGTTTGATCCGTATATCGGAATGCGTGGAAGCGCCCCGCAGGGGTCAACGCCTTGCCAACCACCTGACCATTTTCATTGATCGCCGTAGCAAAGGTGAATGTACTCCCCAGATCGCCGAGATCGGTCGTGACGCCATCTTCCCACAACCATGCACGATCAATCCCGCTGAGAGGATCCAACTTCCCAAAACCAGCTACCTGCTGAGCGTTGTTGATTGCGACAGCCCGATTGAAACCTCCGCCTGCAGGATTGATGTCCAATATCGGTGAAAAACCAGCCACGATAAATGGATGCCACTCACCGTTGCCAATGTCCCAGAATCCGACAATATCACCCGTGTCGTTCATGTCCGTGACATCGCCTACCTGTCCGCCCAGAGATCCCAGAGTCGTGAAGATACCATGTACATCCGCGCGAATCACCTCGCCATCGCAAAATCCCTGCACATCACTACACCCGACACCCGCCACAGTGCTGGAAGCCCCAAGCGCCTGCCCAATGCTTCTCTCGAATAGTCCAGATGCATCAAGATTGCTCAATACATCCGTACCCTGCTGCCATAGAAACACATGACTCCCCGAGGATTGTGCAGCAGAACCCGACTGTCCAGTGACGAAACCCGCGTTGTTAATCGCTACGGCTGTCGTATGGCCTCCATCAAGGGATGGGAGGACAGTTGCCTCATATCGGACGCCCTCTCCAGAACTCGCCGTCGCACCAGCCAATACAACCGCGGAAACCACATACGAAGCTATTTTCCTGCCCAGGCTATCATTCATTTCCGGCTCCTTATCCATATCTCATCGGCGAGCAATCCGCCGCGCCCAATTGCACGCATTGCTCACCAGCCAGAGATTACTACTTGGCGGCTGATATGAACTCTGCGAAGTCTGCTATGTCTATCGTTCCGTCCAGATCGGTGTCATAGTTGAGGCACTCATCCACCGCATCTGTTGTTCCGAAGCATACCTGGAGCGTCCCGAAATCGGACAGGTCGACGTCTCCATCACAGTCGCCATCGCCGATTCCAGACTCGAACGCACCCATATCGATGCGATCGCACAATATCCGGGCGTGTCCGTCGAGATCAGCTCCGAGGCTGAGTGCATCCTCATCGCCGGTGTTGACGCTCGGCGACCCGGACGACAGACGCAGGTCTTCATCGCCCGAGGCAAACACGCCGTCATCACCGATTTCGTCCCGGAACATCGGGTCGTCACCGATCATGCCCACGCCGCCAATCAAGCCCAGCCATCCTTCAACGCAGCTGTAGTTGATCCCACCGTCCACGTCGTCATCGAAAAAAATCTGCCCGGATTCCAGCGAATCGGACGCATCTGAATTGCCCCATAGCACGCTGCTGCGGATGTCGGGCGTACTGTCCGCGTGGAACATCCCACCGCCAACCCCACTGGCCTGATTGCCGAACAACGTGGCGTTCAGGACGACGGGAGCGCTGTCAAACCGGCTGTACATTCCGCCCCCAGAGTCTGCGAGATTGCCCACAAACAGCGAATCTTCGATCCGTGGATTTCCCTGCAGGTTGTACATCCCGCCCCCGAAGACACTGGCGATGTTAAGCAGAAATTTGCAGCGTTCCACGATCGCATCACCGGTCGCGTTGTTGAGTCCGCCTCCGAAATTGGCGACATTTTGCTCAAATACGCAACGCACAAAAGACGCATCGCCAAACGATGCAGCAAACCCGCCACCTCCGCTACCGGCTGCGTTGTTGCGGAAGATGCAGTCGGTCAAGGTCGGATTGCTCCCGACGCTTTCTCCGCCACCACCATTGATCCCAGCCGCATTTCCCTCGAATACACACTGTTCGAACGTGGCGTTGCTACCATCGGAGAGGTACGTTCCCGCTCCGCGCTGCGCCTGGTTCCCAACGATGCGACAGCGACGAATGGTCAGTGACGAATTCGTGAGTTTGATCCCCGCACCGCTTGTCGACGTGTTTCCGCCGATGATGGTGAAACCGTCCAGCAGGGTTGTTGCATCGAGATCGACACCCCCGACGACGTTGAAACTGTTCTCTCCGGTATTGGCAAATCCCTCACCGTCATCACCCGCAAGATCGCCGCTGAGTACCGTCAGATTCGCCTCCGGGTCACGGTCCTCAAGCAGTGCTTCATTTCCTGCGAATCCACCATAGATGGACAGACCGCTGACTAGATCGAACGTGGCGGGTTGACTCCCTGAACCACCGTCTGGCTTATAGACCCCAGCCGCAACGCGTATTTCTGTGATTGCACCGGATGTACACTTCGCCATCTCGATCGCCTCTTGCAAATCCGTCAACGCCTCACCCCAGCTTGATCCGTCACCAGTGGTCAACGCTTTCTTATTCACATACAGCACCTCGGGGATGTTTTCTTGCACCAAATCTATATCGGTTTCCAGAACAAACAGTCCGCGGTTGATATCTGACACAAGAATGATCCCGCTCGGCAGATCGCTGTAGACGCCCCACGCCCCTTCAAACTCCGGATTGTTGCTCTCAGGGTGTGTGTCGAAATAGGCAACCTCATGCGCGGAAAACAGGTCGCACACGTCGAAGATCCGGAGTCCGCTCGTATAATTCGCCTGGATCACATAGCGACCACGCGTCATCAGATTATGGTCGATCGAGGTTTGTCCGTTGGAAAAGGTCCGAACATGCACCGGATTTTCCAGGTTGCGCACATCAAACACATGCGTCGTTGTCGTGGTAATATCGTCATTGTTCAGCTCGTCCAGCTCATCGTTTGTATACAGGAGTTGCCGGTCAGGACTCAACCACCCCTGATGACAATACTCAGCATTGGGATAATCCGTCCGCGACAAGACAACCATGTCCGATTTGTCCGTCACGTCGATAATCCAGAGATCGCTCGACCATCCTCCGAACCCAAACACGATCTCCCGGCCAGCGTACGGACCATCGACATACGAGACAGCCTGTAGATCATGGAAATCCGACAAGGTCCAGCTTTCACCGATGACCGGATTGGCAGGGTCGCTGAGATCGACGACCACGAATCCCAGCGCGTTGTTCGTACCCACAAGGTATGCGTATCCGGAATCCTCGTTCACAGAGACGTTGTGGGCGCTGAACGTCGCGTTGTCGTTCACGAGATTCACCAGCTCTACCGATCCGTTGTCGATGTCGGACAGGTCGATCACCTCCATCCCGAATCCGTCCTCGCTCACGGAATAGGCATATTCCTCATAGGTCCGCATATCGCGCCAGATCGAAGCACCACCCGGCGTCGGAACATAATCGATCAGCGTAGCAGCCGAGGGATTCGTCACTTCGACGAAGGCTGTTCCGCCCCGAAGTCCGACAATGGCATACTCTCGCCCAGAGGGTGAAACGTACCCCCAGATGTCGTTGGCGGAAGATTGACCACCCGGAAAATCGCCCAGTGGCAACCAGCTTCGCAGCGTGATCCCATCGGAGTCGAATGCACCACCCTCTGCACCGACTGCAAGACCGGAGCAGACAAAAATACACATACACACCGTTGCGTCGATCGCGCAACGGCGAAGCTGGCTATTGTTCATCTCGTTATTCCTCGGGGTAAAGGTCGGCCACAGGGGTGCATTTTAGCCCATACGGATCCTAAAATACCAGAGAGATTTCTCAAAAAAGGCGGGCGAACCAGCAGGCCATTAAAGCCGCAATCAGCCTAATTCAAGTATCCCAGTGATTACAACAGAGGATCCACCGGTGTACCCGGCGTCTACGGGGCGTCTAAGGGGCGTCTACGAGACGTCGATGAGGCGTAATATGAGGTGTCTATGGACCAGCGGACGAGTTTCCAGTCAGCGTCAAAATCCCCTGCTGTGGGTCGATGCTGTAGGTGAAATGCTGCAAAAAACTACCCCCCAGCAGTGGCGGTGCGTCGGCCATTTCTATCGGCATCACAGCGCACACCACATCCTCAATCTCAAACTCACCGACTTTCAGCGAGTCCAGCTTCATCAGGGTCGCCCGAACACTGCTCCCGTCTGCGATCGTCAAACTGATGCTGCGGTCGCCTGGTTGAGGACTCAGGCCGATCTGATTCGCCATATCCGGCGGAATCGTCACATAGCTCGCACCCGTATCGAACACGAAGGGCAGGTTGTGCTTCCCGTTCACCACCGTGTCCACCCACAGCACATTCCCCTCCTTGCGAAGATCGATCACGGCGGATGCAACGATCAGTTCCAGCTTGCCGATGCGTTTCAGATTCGCCTCAAAACTCCGACTGGGACCCAGCGACAGATTCTTGTCCAGAATCTCGCCCAACTCCGCAAGAGCAGCCTCGACCGCCTTGTCCTTCGCCAGCACTTTATAGGCCTTCTGAGTCTCAACGATCTTCCGACGCAGCGACGCAATGTGATCTGAATACGCTTGCCTTGCGGCTCCAATTTCACCATCTGCTTCATCGATCGCCCGCGACGATTTCGACCGCGCACGAAGGATATTGATCTGATCGGTTACATCGTTGATCTGACCAACAAGCCGGTTGTAACGCCGCCACGTGCGACTGCCCGAAGACAGTTTCCTGTTCAAACGCCGACGCTCCTCCAGAAGCAGCTCAATCGCCTGCTCGCCCTTATCCAACTGCTTCTCAATCGTATCACGCTTTTTGATGGCGTTCCGAAGCTGTCTTTCAAGGGGAGCAATCTGGCGAATCCCCTTACGCAACTCACCCTCACCCCGTAAAACATAGGTAAGCTGAACCTTGCGCAAACCCTTCGATCGCAACAGTCTTTTGGCGGAATCCTCGTCCCCCAGGGCTGACGTCTCGTAACACATCACCACCAGGAACGTCATCGCCAGATAACACAACCGGGTTTTAAGCACACCACTCATCGTCAACCTCTCAGATGCCATCACAGCGACGCAGTCGCACAGCAGCCTCTCCCATATTCTACACCATTCAACGCCATTCGCCGAGACAAAACTGCTCTAACGATCAAACGGGTGCAGCCCAGCCGCTTTGCACCCTGCTGTCACCGTATTAGAATGTCCCCGCCACATAATACGACCCCTCCTCTTTGGGAACATGCATCAATGACCACGAAACCAGGCAAGCGACCCTTCGCACTCATCGTCCGCGATGGATGGGGGGCGAATCCATACCCCCAGTGGAACCACGCAAACGCCGTCCACCTCGCCAATACACCCGTCGACGATCGCCTCATGACCGAATACCCACACACCCTCATCGCCACCTGCGGCGAAGACGTAGGTTTACCCCCCGGCGTCATGGGCAACAGCGAAGTGGGACACCAGAACATCGGCGCAGGACGCATCGTCGATCAGGAACTTCTGCGCATCTCAAAAGCGATGCAGACTGGCGACTTCTTCAACAATCCCGTCGCCACCAAAGCATTCCAGCGAGCAAAGGAGCGCGGCGGAAACGTCCACCTCCTCGGATTATGCAGCGACACAGGCGTCCACAGCATCCTCGAACATCTCTACAAAACCCTCGAAATGGCAAATAGACTCAGCTTCCTGGGCGACCGCGTCTTTCTCCACGCCTTCATGGACGGCCGAGACAGCCCACCAACAAGCGGTGCAGATTTTATCAGGCAGATCGAGCAGCGTATGAGCGACATCGGTGTCGGAAAAATCGCAACCGTCATCGGCAGATACTACGCGATGGACCGCGACAACCGATGGGACCGCGTCGAAAAAGCATATCGCCTCCTCACCGAGGGTATCGGACGACACGCCACCTCAGCCACTGAAGCAGTCACCCATTACTACGATCACCCTTCAGAACCCACCCTCAACGGTGACGAATTCATCACCCCAACCGCCATCTGCGACGACTCCGGAAACTCCGGAAGTTCTGGCGATCCTGGAAATCCACGCACAACCATCCGCGACGGCGACAGCCTCATCTTCTTCAACATCCGAGGCGACCGACCACGCGAAATCACAAGAGCATTCACCTTCGACACCTTCCCATACCAGGGAACCGACAAGGACGGCACTGAGCGATCCATGGGCTTTCACCGCGACAAAAAGCTCGACCTCTACTACGCAACAATGACAGCCTACGAAGCCAACCTGCCCGTAAACGTCATCTTTGAAAAACCCCTGAAAATGAAAGACATCTTCGGAGAATACATCGCCAGAGCAGGCTTGACGCAGTTCCGATGTGCAGAAACCGAAAAATTCCCCCACGTCACATTCTTCTTCAATGACTATCGGGACGACCCATTCCCCGGCGAAGACCGCGCCATCATCGCCTCACCACGCGACGTCTCAACCTACGACCAGAAGCCCGAGATGAGCGCACGCCAGGTCACAGAAACCATGCTCGAAGCAATCGCCTCGAATAAATACGACGTCTTCATACTCAATTACGCAAACGGCGACATGGTCGGACACACAGGAAACATCCCCGCAGCCACAAAAGCAGTCGAAACCGTCGACACCTGCGTCGGGCGAATCGTGGAAGCAATCCGCGCCAAAGGCGGCAGCCTCATCATCACAGCCGACCACGGAAACTGCGAGCAGATGATCGACCCGGAAACCGGCAACCCACACACCTCCCACACCACCTACCCCGTAGAGGTCATCCTCGTAGACGACGCGTTACGC
The DNA here is from genome assembly GCA_024275565.1 of Planctomycetota bacterium. Lineage (GTDB taxonomy): Bacteria > Planctomycetota > Phycisphaerae > UBA1845 > UBA1845 > JAJRYY01. Next base: position 2,929 of record JAJRYY010000109.1, on the reverse strand, counting down.
GGTATGACTTTGCGAACGGATGGCCGACTCGCAGACCTCGCCCCAACCGCCCTCCACATGATGAACAGCCTCCTCGCATCGAACCTGCCCAAACCCCAGTCAATGACCGGCAGTTCCCTCATCCCATCAGTGAGGCCGGGCACTGCCCGACGTCGTTGAGAGCAATATACGGTCCTGTTGTGCGGACCATCATCGCCACACGAACAGGGCAGGTCGTTCTTACGTTTCAAGGCGAATGGCTGACCCACTTCAACCATCACCCGCTCGAAAGCTTCAAAGCTCCGCAGGGGCAGATCATGGTCCAGTTTCCGAGAATTTTCCCGCTTTGTTTTTTTACAGTGATATATGGTTATAGGACGAAGCTACGATATATTGTTTCGTAAACGATCATCGAATGCTAACGGTGATAATTTGATATCTCGATATCTGTGATGTATGGTGAACGGGTCAGGACAGGGCAGAATGCTCAGTGTCTCTGATTCGTAAGTTGTTCGACAGAAAGCAGTTACGCGCATTTGATGCCGATTTCTGTCCGCAGGCACGCGTCCCCGGTCTCTAGGCACGCGTTCTCGGCCTTGCGGACATCGCGACCACAGGGGTCGACAGGCGGACGGTAGCGGATTGGAACGGACGGTAACGGATTGGAGCGGGCATCGCTATGAGTAAAACCCACCAGAAGTGTCTGGCGATTCGCAATCGTCTATACCCGAAGGACGTGTGGCCTGGCGTCGTTTTTCACCAGGCGATCGCCGACGCAGCCACTCCGGACAGCGTCCGATTTGAGATCGGCTGCGGTCGGGAGGCCCAGTCGCTACGACAACTTTCGGACCATTTCGCCCTCTCGCTTGGCGTTGATTTCGAGATCGCTACCCAGGGCAGTGCCGAGACGCGCTGGCGAACCGCCGTCGCGGACGCCCATCGAATTCCCGTTCGCTCCGGCGCCGTCGATGTGGTCACGATGACGGATGTGGTCGAGCATCTGGCCGATCCCACGCAGGTGTTCCGGGAGTGTGCGCGCGTGCTTAGGCCCGGCGGGCGTCTTATCATTGTCACGGTGAACAAGTGGTTCCTGCCGGTGGTGTTGGGGCGGTTGCTTCCGCATCGTCTTCGCCAGCGCGTCAACCAGGTAGCTTCCGCCACAGAGGAAGAGGATACCTTTCCAGCCTACTATCGCGCCAACACCCCGGGCGATCTGTACGCCGTCGCACGCGCTGCGGGCTTGCGTCCGCTGGAGATGCGGTACATTTCGCATCACCCAAGGTACTTCATGTTTTCGGTACTCGTGTATCGAATGGCCATCATGGCCGAGCGGGTTGTCAGGCGATTCGAATGCTTAGCGCCACTGAGACACTTCGTCCTATGCCAGTTCGAGCTGCCGCCTGATGCAGCCGCCCGAGATAGTGGCGGACAGGTTGAGGCGGGTGCAGTTGCTTCTTGTAAAGAAGATCCCCACCCTGAGGCATCCACGGAACCCGTTCAAGTTGAAACAGGGACGTAGTAGAAAAGGGGGTCAGTAGAAAAGGGGGTCGGGAGTCGCAGTAGAAAAGGGGGTCGTAGAAAAGGGGGTCGGGAGTCGATTACGCATTGTGTCACGAAGGCAGTCAGGTAGGGCAGGTCGTTCTTTCACCTCAAGGCGAAAGGTTGACCTGCCTCCACCATGCGGCTTCGAGCGTTCAAACGGGGGTAGAAACGGGGACGGGATTGAAACGGGGACGTAGCTGCTCTGTAGAAAAGCTGTTGTTGCATGAGAATCAGTATGTTGTGAGCGATGACCTTCAGCAGCATCGCACGGCACTGGCGACGGTGACTTCGAGCGGCCACCGTCTCGCCGAGCCGACGCTTCATCATGCTCATCACCGTTTCCACCTGCCAACGCTGCCCATACGTTCGATGATCCTTCGGGCGTTGAAAATAGAAATGCATCCAGCGCCGATAACGCCCACTCGGCAGCTTCATGGTCGGCCTGCCTGCTGTCGGCGGAATAATCGAGCGGATCTGCAACTCGTCACGCAAGAACGCATGCACCCACTCGGCGTCGTAGCCCGAGTCAGCCAGCACCGTGTCAATGGATCGGCGCGACGTTGCAGCCAGCATCACTTCGACCAGATGCGGATGATCCGGCGTCGGCCCGCGACCGGGGACAGCTGCAAGGATCATATGACTTGCACAATCGCAGATCAGCCCGACCTTAGGAAATCGTCTGTAAGTCATTTTTTGCTTACCGGGCAGGCCTTTGCTGCGACGCCGAACGAAGTAATGACTGGTGTGATGCGACTCGAAGCCACTGCCGTCGATGGCCGTCAGTGTCGAGCGCTTCTTGAGGATCTTCGCGCCTGTGGCTGCGATAATCGTTTGATCCAGGATTCGGTTTGCGGCGTTTTTTTTAGAAGCCGGTCAGCCGCTTTCTGAAGTGTTGTAAAGTGCGGGATGTGTTCGAGTTCGATCGCGTCGCACAAGTTCGGGCAGTCGGACAGGATGCCGACGATGCCGCGATAGTCGGTTTTGAGAAACTCCTTGAGCACCAGACATGCGAACAGTTGATGCTGCGTGAATTTCTTCGGGCTGAAGCGGTGGGCATACTTCGGCAGTGCGTCCTTGGCCGTGGCGTATGCAACCCGCAACACGTTTCGTGGCGACTTGCTGGTCGTGCTCATCCTGCATGATATACATGCATTAAAGTGCTAGCGCAATTGTGCGATCGCACAAAAATAATGGTTTTCTACAGAGCAGGACGTAGCAAGTTTTTTGCAAACGTCATCGCCACAGCAGACGCCACAGGCAGCATCCTCACCGAGTACATCTACTCAGCCTTCGGCCAACTCATCAACGCAGTAACCCACACCCCAGCATCACCACCACCAAACCATGTAGGCCACCAGGGTTTATTCTTCATAAACTTCACAAACCCAGGCGCCCCACCAGCCCCCGG
>JAJRYY010000108.1 GCA_024275565.1 Planctomycetota bacterium | reverse complement strand
ATTTCCCCACCCACCGACCAGTCCAAAGCCAGCATCTTGCCGCCAAAAATGGCTGCAAGTGTAATCACTGCACAGACGACACCATTCAGCTGTCCTTCACCGCCAGCATAGGCAGATGCTCAGCCGACCAGGAGGCCCACGAGCCAGGCGATGTATCCGATTTCATAGCCCGATGCTGCTGAAATTCCGGCCCACACCAGCGCCCCAACGACGCCACCGATCACTCCCGCCAAAGCCGATCGCATTCCCATTTTGAATTTCCTTTTATTGATAACAAGATCACAAAATGCACATGAAGGGTGGTTGTCGCACCCCATGCCCCTCATCTTAACCAGATCAGAACGTCCTGAGCAATGACTAATTCTTCAATTCACCCCGCCATAGGCTGCTCATGACGACTTCCGCTGATATTTTTTTGCATTATGATACTTCCATGGAACGACAACACATTGGCTGCGGGCTGCATGATTTTCATCTGCCGACGCGACTTGCATTGAAGCGGGCGTATGACATGGGGTTCGGGGCCGTCGAAATTGGAACGACGAGTGGCGATACAACGCCCGACCAGCTGTCACAGTCCGGTCGGCGGGAACTCGCTCGACTTGTGCAGGGTCGCGGGATGAATACGGCTGCTCTGGATGCTCATGCTGGTGGTGGATGGACCGACCCTGGACACAATGAAGAGCGGATCGACCACGCCAAGTCGGTGATCCATATGGCTTGCGAGATGGGTGTGCCTGTGGTGACGGCTGGCGTCGGGCGTATCGGCGATGAGTCGTCCCGGGGGATGGTGGAAAGTGCGCTGTCGGAGATTGGCGATCTCTGTGATCGAACGGGCACGCTGTTCGCGGTCCGCACTGAGGGGGTCGAAGCTGAGATGCTCGCGGATATCATCACGGGGCTGGGTTGCCCTTCGCTGAAATACTGCATCGATCCCGCTTCATTGCTCATGTCTGACGACGATCCGGGAGAAGTGATTGCGCGTCTTGATGATGGGATTCTCCTTGCGCATGCGCGTGATGTCGTTCAGGGATCATCTGGTGTGGCGCGAGAAACCGTACTGGGCGAAGGGCAGGTCGACTATCTTGGATTTCTCGCGGCCCTCAGTGCGGCTGGTTACCATGGTCCGCATATCGTCCGACGCACTGATTCTCCTCGCCCCACCGAGGACATCGCCAGGGCGAAAGTGTTTCTGGATGGTCTGCCGTCGCTGTAGGAACGGATTCTCTGCAAGTTATTGGACCTGCCGTGCAGTGACGTGTTGGGACGTACAGGGACGTGCAGGGAGTAGTCGGGGTGGGGGTAAGCGTTGTGAATCGGGGAAGTGGGCGTTTCGGCTGAAATGTGTCGCTTCCGGTTGAATCGGAAGGCTCTCTTGAGTACGATGCTGGTTCGTCGCGCGTTCTATGGGATGGTTACTACCGAAGGGGTGAAGAATATGAAGAGCGTTGTGCATTTTGCGTGTGTGCTATTGATGGTTGGTTGCGTTCAGAATCTGTCGATGGGGCAGGTCATCGATTTTGAGACGTTTCCGGATGGAACGATCCCATCAGATGGGCAGGTGATATCGGACCAGTACGAAGCCGTGTTTGGCATTACATTCTCGCTTGAGGATGGGACATCTCCGGTCATCGCCAAGGCAGGTCCGCCACAGACCGCCTTTGCGGGTTTTGGGGGTCCGGATATGCCACGCCCCGACATCAATGCTGGTCAAATGTTTCTGACCGATGATGGCAATGTCGGGGCGCCCCCATCACCGTTGATCATCGACTATTCGTCCCCGGTCTCGCAAGCCTCGGGCATTATTATCGACATTGACTTCAGCGAACAATGGACCATAGAAGCCTACGATGCAAAGGATGTGCTCATCACGTCGATCGCTCTGGGTGCCATCGGAAACGGGACAGGATCGCCGTGGATCTTTACCCTTCCCGAGCCAATCATACATCGCATACGTATTCGATTCACCGGGAGTGGTGGCAGTATTGGCCTCGCATTTGACAATTTCTCACCTGCTGCCGGATTCGGACCTCTGACTGTCGACATCGAATCGGAGGGTGCGTGCGACACGATCTGCGACACGAGCAGTGCAGAACTCGTCGCTGCACTTACGGGCGGCATCCCACCCTACACGTTCGACTGGCAGGAACTTGTCGGGGAAGACGTCTGGTCGTCGATCGGTTCGGACCCGACGATCGTGGTCGCTCCGGAATCGTCAGCAACCTACCGGGTCGTCATCGCGGATGATAAGCTTGAAACTGTGACGAGTGATCCCTATCTGCTGACGGTCTGTGAAAGTACACCCGTGTTCGATGCGGACCAGGATGGCGATGTCGATCTGGCGGATTTCGGCCTGTTCCAGATTGCGTTCACCGGTCCTGAGGGCTGATACATTCGCAAGCGCCGAGTGCTGAGGTTTTGCCAGTTTTGCCAGCGGGGTGCGATTTTGCGCGCACACCCTTTATCGCGGAGGTAGCAGTCTGCTACCAGGCTGCGGTGACTGCGGTTCCAGCCATCACCATCGCCAGCCCTGCTTTGGCGACCATGCCAAATACCTGACCGACGGCTGCGAAGAATCCGACGCGTGCGCCCTGCTGCAATCCTCTGTCGAGTGTCATTTCGGCGATGGCTGCCCCCAGGAAGCAGCCAACGATTCCGCCGATGATGGTGCCGATGATGGGGAGCGGGAATGATAGAAACAGCATTCCCGCAAACCCACCTATCATCGCACCCCAGGACGCGCGCGTGCTGGCTCCTGCCCGGCGGACCGTGACGAGCGATGCAGCGATTTCGACCACCTCAGCCACAATGGCAATCCCTAGCAATATCCAGAGTATGATGGTTGCGGGCCTTTCCCATCCCGATTGCCAACTGAACACGACCGCCGCGATCAAAATGATCCAGGTGCCCGGTAATTTCAGCATGGCCAACGCGATGCCGCTGATGCACATCAGACATAATAATACGAACCAGACCCAGTCCATCAGTCGTCACCCTTCGTATGCAAGGCATAAGTGTCGGTGCGTGTGTTTATTGGCGACTTTTTTGTTGTAGCGTTATAAGATAGCGATGCGGTATCAAGATGAAGGGGCCTCCAGACCATGTACGGTATACTCATTGCAATTCTTACCTGTATCCCCCTTGCGCCCACCGGTGTTTTTACACCGGCTGATGGCGATTTTCTTACCATCATTGACGGGGGTCGATCCAATTATGAGATCGTCGTCCGTGATGGTGCGCTTCCGACGACGCGTCTTGCTGTCCGCGAGCTGCGCATGCACCTTCGCGAGGGGACCGGCGTCCGACTGCCCATCGTTTCGACACCGACGCCCGGTCGCGACCATATTTTTATCGCATCCACGGATAAACTCAAACCGCACGCTTTCCAGATCGTCGTGAAAGGTCGCGACATCACGCTTCGTGGGAGGGACAGTTTCGGAGATGATCGCGGCGTCAGCACGCTTGAACCGATCCATCGCGGTAGTTGTAACGCGGTCTATGAGTTTCTCGAACGATTTTGCGGGGTGCGGTGGTTCTGGGGCGATGCCCTGGGAGATGTTGTCCCTGCGATTTCTCGCGTCCGAGTGCCCGCAAACTTCTCCATCACGCAGGTTCCTGCCTTTGAATATCGCGCCCTGCCCTACGGTCCGCCGGGTGCGTCGAAAGGGGAATGGGCGAGGCACAATCGACTCGGCAGCGACATGAGCATGTCACATGGTCATGCGCTTCAACGCATCGTTCCGGTGGAGGAATGGGCAGCGCGTGGACACCCGGAATACGCTGCATGGGTTCACAACGGGCGGCGTACGACGCGTCCTCGCGGAGCATCGGGCGGGCATGTTTGTACGACCAACGCTGATGTCGTCAAGATTGTGGCTACTGCTGCCAAGGATCTGTTCGTCCGACATCCCCGGCGAACGATGTTTTCCATCTCACCTCCGGACGGTTCCGGGATGTGCATGGACGATCTCTGTCGCAATCTTGACGTCCCCGGTCATACGATTCCCTACGGACCTCGCAAGGGTCGCCCCATCCTGACCGACCGGATTCTCACCTTCTACAACCGTGTCGCGTCCCTGGTCAGCCCGACCTTTCCCGACCGGTATCTCGGTGGGTATATCTATGGTGACTATTTACTCCCACCGGCCCGCGTCAAGGCGATACACCCAAATGTTGCTTTATTTGTAGCTCCAAACGTCGCCACCGACATGTGGAATGAGCAGACATGGTCCTTCATGGAAGCACTTTATGGGACGTGGGGATCGTTGCACGACCGTGTATACGCTTACGATATATGCTCGCAATCGCGCCGGACTTATGGTTTACCAGCCCCCTTCGGTGATCGCATTGTAGATTTCGTAAAGCTGCTCAGAGATTCAAAGTTCCGGGGCGGATACATTTATATCGGTCCGACCTGGGAGTCGATGGGGCCTGATTCTTACATCCTCGCGAAGCTGCTCTGGGATCCGGATGTGGATGTTGTGAAACTCCGTCGCGAATACTATGGCGCTTTGTATCAGCAGGCATCTGGACCTGTGCGGGCGTATTTCGAGACGGCTGCTGAATGCTGGAAGCAGGCGAGCGATGGGACTGATCACGGCGTCGATGATATCACGAGATTTTTCCGGTCATCCAAGGCGTACGCCCGACATTCGCTTGCAAGCCTGGTGGTCGGGTATACGGAGTCGCTTCCGATGCTCGAATCGTGTGTTGTGGAGGCAGAGCGGCGTGTTGCCGGGGACGATATTCTGGAAAAACGGGTTAGACGACTCCGGGACAATCTCACACTGACCATCGCCACGATCCGAGGGTTGAACTCCGTGGTCGCGTACGAATCCGGTTTCAAGAAGGATCGCTCGCACCTGCGCGACCTCGCCGCAGCCATCGAGATGCGCGAAAAATTGCTTACCCGGACGAAATTCGGGTACGCAGCCGAGCTGGTCAAGCACCTTCGTTTTGCGGACCAGAACATCAAATCCCCCCTCGCATTCGGAGGCGAATACCATCGCCTTGCCACGGATCCGTGACAGGACGACGCGTGGGCTGCGGCATGTGGGAAAAATGATTCGTTATCGAGATTTTCCACCCCTGAAGGGTGTTCCGCCTAAGTCCCGCCCCCAGCACCCATCACGCACTTTTCACTGCGCTGCCTGCTCGCCATCCGCTCGTTTTTGCCCTAGAATCCGGCGGTTGGTCGTCAGGAATGAGAACTGAACTCTAACCACAGTGAGTACTACACATGTCGCAGCCAAAAGTGGCCATCATTATGGGAAGTGACAGCGATTGGGAAACCATGAAACGCTGTGTCAAGCAGCTCCGTGACCTCGAGATTGATTCGGCTGTTGAGGTCATGTCCGCACATCGAAGCCCTGATCGCGTCCACGAATTTGCCAGAAACGCCGCAAAGGATGGTGTTGAGGTCATTATCGCCGCCGCAGGGATGGCTGCCCACCTTGCGGGGTCCGTTGCCGGTTGCACGACGCTTCCTGTGATCGGTGTTCCGATCGCTTCCGGAGCGTTGCAGGGTATGGATGCACTTCTGAGTACTGTTCAAATGCCGCCCGGCGTCCCTGTAGCGACGGTCGGTATTGGGGCTGCGGGGGCGACGAACGCTGCCGTTCTGGCCGCTCAGATGCTGGCCATTAAGGATGAATCGGTGGCTGCCAGATTTGCTGCATTCAAGAAAAAGCAAGCTGCTGGCGTGGCTGAAAAAAACAAGGCCCTTCAGGAGCGTATAGGCTGATTATGCCCGAAACCGTTGCGTCATCCGCCTGGGTCGATCTTCCGGACTCCTCCTGCATCAAACCCCTGCAATGGGTCGGCGGGCTGGACGGGTATATCGAGATGATCGACCAGACGAAGCTTCCCAACACGCTGGTGTACATCGACTGCCGCGACCCTGAGACCGTGTTTGCTGCGATACAGCGACTTTCTGTGCGTGGTGCGCCCGCAATCGGGATCGCTGCGGCGATGGGTCTTGTGCTTGGCGTCCGGGATTTTTCGGGATCCGACCCTGCTGCGTTTGTTGCTCGCGTCGATGAGGTGGCTGAGTATCTCGCAACGTCGCGTCCTACTGCCATCAACCTCTTCTGGTCGCTGGACCGTATGAAACGTTGCGCCGCCTCCCTGTCGCGTGAAAGCTCGCCCTCGGTCGGTGACATGAAATCGGGGCTGCTCCGTGAAGCGATCGCCATCCGCGATGAAGACGCGAGATCTTGTCGGGCCATCGGTCAGTTTGGTGCATCACTCATCCCTGAGGATGGGGCAGTCATCACCCATTGCAACGCTGGAAGTTTGGCGACTGCTGAGTATGGGACTGCACTTGCGCCGATGTATGCTGCTCATGACGCTGGTAAGAAGTTTACCGTGTATGTTGATGAGACGAGACCTCTGCTTCAGGGAGCGCGTCTGACCGCATGGGAGCTGACGCGTGCGGGGATCGATACGGTCCTCATCTGCGACAATACCGCAGCACACCTGTTCAAGCAGGATCGCGTGCAACTTGTCATCACAGGGGCAGACCGCATCGCTGCCAATGGTGACGCTGCCAATAAGATCGGAACCTATGGATTGGCTGTCCTTGCGAAGGCCCACAATATTCCATTCCATGTGGCTGCCCCCAGTTCCACGTTTGATTTTGAGACCCTTTGTGGCGATGATATCCCGATCGAGGAACGTCATCCGGACGAGATCCGAAGGGGATTTGGGACGCTGACCGCTCCTGAAGATGTCGCGTGCTACTGCCCCGCATTCGACGTCACCCCCGCCAGCCTGATCGACGGTCTCATCACAGAACAAGGAATTATTGCCCCGGTGACCTCTGAGCGCATCCGTCAGGTACTGCGTTTCTGATAGAACCTGCGCATTGGCTGTGACTTTTTGTTTGCTGTTGTCTGATCTCGTAACCCTGGAGGTGGGACGTATGAACCGCAGTGCGATAGTGTCGCTATTATTGGTCCTTGGAACCTGCAACGTCGGGACAGCCGCTGGACCGGACCCTGCTCTGGTCGGTCAGTGGGAGGGTCCATATGATTGGCCGGTGGTCTCCATCCACGCTTTTCTGCTTCCCACCGGGAAAGTGCTGCACTTTTCGTTTCCGGGGGAAATCGCATGGCCTGCTTCCTATGTGTGGGATCCTGCGACCCTGGAATTTACGCCGGTTCCGGTGAACCGTCCGCTTTTCTGCAGCGGTCATTCATACATGGCTGACGGCAGGATTTTGATCACTGGTGGTAACGGTCCAGCCCCTCCCAATGAATTCCGTGGCATCAAGGATACGCACATATTCGACCCATTCGACGAGACATGGTCGCGTGTCGAGGACATGGCCGACGGGCGATGGTACCCGACAAACGTCACACTGGCCGACGGGCGAGTCCTCACCTTTTCGGGTCTTGACGAGCTGACGGGAGCGATCAACACCGACGTGGAGCTGTACGAACCCGGTTCTGGTCTGGGCTGGGAAATTGTCTCAAATGTTGACCTGCCACTCTATCCCAGGATGTTCATGCTCAGTACCGGCGACGTGTTTTATGCCGGACCTTCAAGGGTTACCGGAACTTATGACACTGATACCGGGACATGGTACGGTATCATGGATTCCAACTATGGAGGGCGGTACAGCGGTACATTCTCACAAATTCCCGGGCAGCAGGACGCTGTGATGATCATTGGTGGGCAGGACGGAGGCGTGATCACGGAGACGGCTGAGATCATCGACCTGAGTGCTTCCTCGCCCGCATGGCAATATACGCAACCCATGAATTTTCCTCGGCTGCACACCAACGCGGTGATCCTCCCGGATGGCAAGGTGATGGTGGTGTGCGGACTCAGCGAGCAGTTATCGGAGGAGGCTGGTGGTGGTCCGGCGACCCCGGTTCTGGAGGCCGAGCTGTATGATCCCACTACCGGAACCTGGTCCGTGATGGCGCCCATGAGCGTTCCAAGACAATATCACGCGACCGCCCTGCTGCTTCCCGATGCACGCGTTCTGGTGGCGGGTTCAGACGGGCAGTACAATGCGGAGATCTTCTCCCCGCCCTATCTGTTTCGCGGGCCCCAGCCGGTGATCGACAGCGCACCAGCCAAGTTGCCTTACGGGGAATCCTTCGTGATCGGTACGCAGCAGGCAGCGACGATTTCCTCCGTCGTCCTGATCCGCCTCTCGACTGTGACGCATTCTGTGAATATGAGTCAGCGGTATGTCGATCTTGAGTTTATGTCGCTGGGACCGGACACTCTGGAAGGCGTCATCGCGGCCAACGCAGCCCTCGCTCCGCCCGGATATTACATGCTGTTCATCGTCGATGCGGACGGCGTGCCATCGGTCGCCAGCATGGTGCAACTGGTCGATTCCATCGTCCCATCGGTTCCGACCATCTCTACCTGGGGCATGATCGCTTTTACCTTGCTCTTGCTGGTGGCTGGGACGATCGTCACCGGTCGCTCCGGATCGCGCGTGATTCTCGAAGGACCAGAATGACTCTCTGAGGAGCAGAGTGATTCTCTGAGGGGCATGCGTCACAACGATCCGGCGAAGCTCTGCGGTAGCCCAGCCACCCCCGGCTGGGATCCGACAACCGGTAGAAGTTGTGGTGCATGGAACGGCCACAGCCGGGGGCGGCTGTGCTACATACACCCTCACGTTCACATCTCCGCCAAAACTGTCACGGATCTGCATTGCTCCTCAGCCTGCATCGCATGGGTGACCGGCGTTTGCGTGCAGCATCGGTCGGTGAATCTGCGTGTTTATTCAGGGGGATCTATGGCGAGGAGGGAATCTCCATGCTCGTAGCATTCCTCAGCCATCTCCATCAGGAATGCACCCAGATCACCTTTTGGCATCAGACGGTTCAGTTCGCAATAGAAATCTCCCGTACGTTTCTCGGTATCGTGCAGAAAGATCATGGCTATCTTGAATGATGCGACGTCGGTCACTTCGAGCATCCGCCGCCCTGCAATGACGAGTTCCTTGTCCTGAGGTGTCAGGACGAAGTCGCTGTCGGGGAAATGGGTTTCAGCGAGCAACTTGAGGGCGCGCTGATGACCAAGTTCCTCTTCCTTCATCTCCTCAAAAATCTTCCGGTGCTGCTCGGAGAGCGCCTTCTCTGCAAGCACGCCATACCGGTAGGCTGCGACAGATTCGCCGTAGATTGCGACTGCGATTTTCTTCGCGTCGGGCATATTTCTGAGTCGTTCTTTGATGTCCTCTGTCATAGCGGGCTTTTCTAGCAGAGACTTCGATGATCGACAACTATTTTGCCCGCTGCATTGACGAGAAGCTCGCGGTTTCTTACCGTGACGCATGCAAAACCAACAAGGAGTGAAGACCCATGAAAACAACATTTTTGACAGTATTGGTCGTTTGCATTGCAACCGCAGCCTCAGCATTCGGGCAGGAATCCAAACCTGTGCGCTATGCAACGTCCGACGGGGTGCAGATTTCCGGAGATTATTATCCACCAAAGGGCGACAACGCACCGGCTGTGATTCTTCTGCATATGTTCCTCTCGGAACGGTCCGCCTGGACACCTCTCATTCCCGAACTGCATGAGGCGGGGTTTGCCGTCCTGGCGATCGATATGCGTGGGCATGGCAAGAGTGTGCGTCCGACACGGATGAATCTCCAGGCCCGGGCTCTCAAGCGTGATAAGGGGTTGTTCAACGCCATGTATCGCGATGTTTCGGGTGCATATTCGTATCTTTCGCATCAGAAGGAAGTGGATTTATCGCGACTGGCGGTTGTCGGGGCGAGCGTCGGCTGCAGCGTTGCCATGGATTATGCCCGGCGGGACAAGACCGTCGACGTCGTCATCTGCATGACACCCGGCGAATCCTACCTCGGTGTCGATTCAGTGAAGCATGTGCAGGCGATGAAAGGACAGCCATTGTTGCTGCTTTCGACTGAGACCGAACGGGCTGCGGCGGACAAGCTGGCATCACTCTATCCGGATGCAACGGTCAGAATCGTAGGATCGAGCGATGCGAACGCACATGGGACACACATGTTCGGAGTGATCGATGGCATCGAGGAGCGTATTGTTCAGTTCATCGGAAAACATGTGGGCGATGGTGGCGGTACGAAGGTCGTCGGTGTCATGGGCAAAGCCTATTACTACCAGCCCGGAAGCGACATGCACACCTCCATGCATGAAGCCACCGTCCGATGGTTCTCCTCGGAGCGTGAAGCAACGTTGCGTGGTGCGGAACCCTTCGATCCCAAAAAACACACGGGTTCAGAGAAGCATATAAAGTAGCTGTTTATTCACCCAGCTCAAGACTCGTCCACAACCCAGAGTTCGCCCAAACACAAGGCTCGGCTCACCCACAGCTCTGAGTTCGCCCAAACCCAAGGCTTGCCCGAGGACTGCTCAGGAGCGTTTCTGGAGTACATACTGAATTTCGACCGGTTCCGATCCCTCGGCAAACAAGTCAAAATCCGCCTCGCAGAACGGGTCCAGCAAGTCACAGAACATATCGACCCAGTCGCGCTTGATT
>JAJRYY010000107.1 GCA_024275565.1 Planctomycetota bacterium | reverse complement strand
ACAATTCAATTGTGCATCCCCGGGGGTTTTGTCTATTGCGCAAGTTGTTTCTACATAATAACTTACGCCTTTTCGGGCGAAGGTTCCGCCACCAGTGGTGGCTGGACGTGACACTTGCCGTCTGCAATCATGGAAGCAATCGCGCCTGGTCGATGTTATACTCTGCGAGGCTGGGCATGGCGTCGTTGCGGTCGGTCGTGGTATGACTGGTTCGAGGCTTGGTGTCGGTAGAATTACGCTAAATGATTATTATAGCAATACTTACGAGGATATCTGTTCATGGATTCGCAATCCGGTACGCTGAGATCGCGCAGTCACCCATCAGGTGATGGTGTTTTGTGGCTGGTATTGACGCTGTTTGCAGTGTTTTACTCTTCGGATGCTCTGGCGACATCTATTGCAGAGGTGAAGTTCGGAGAGATGTGCCATCGTGCGGAGTCGATATTTTGGGGCACCTGCGTGGGGATCGAGTCTCGGCGCGATGTAAGTAGTGGGAACATATATACTTACACACGTTTTGAGGATGTCGAATGGGTCAAGGGCGAGATTGGATCAAGCGACGGTGGATCGAGCGGCGGTGGATCTGGCGACGGTGGATCGAGCGACGGCGGGGCGGACGCTGGCGGACCTGGTGAAAATGGATCGACGTTCGAGCTTCGGACTTTTGGCGGAGAGGTGGACGATGAACGGCTGACGGTCCAGGGGATGCCGCGTTTTGAGATTGGGAAGCGGTATGTGTTATTCGTCCAGGGTAATTATCGGAACGTGTGTCCTGTGATCGGGTGGCATCAGGGGTGCTTTGGGCTGGAGCAGTCGGGGGAGAATTCGAGCGCGACGGGTAGATCGGTATTGCTGGAAGGTGATGCTCAGGAAGCACCATCGGACTCAGTGCCAGAGTACGACACTGTGGTAACGTGGGACGGGCGGAGGGTGAGTCTGTCGGCGTTTCTGGAGGCGGTCCGAGCGGAGCGGTCTGCGGTTGAAGATGCGGAGCAGGCTGCGGGTGGTGGCGAGACTGCGTCCGACGAAGCAGGGGGTCAGCCATGAGTCGCTTCAGAGGCGTTCGTGTGGGTGTGTTGGCAGCGTTGCTTTGCGGCGTGGTGCTGGAGTTATCGGACTCGGTGTCAGCCTTCTGTTCATTGGAGACACGATGGGCGAGCGGGATAGTGACCATGTCCTACAATTTTCCGATTTCGGGATTGTTGTTGAACAATACGAATTCGTGGGATTCGAATGCGGAATCGGTGATGCAGGAATGGTCCAGTGTTCTGGATGAGGTCCGGTTCATCAGTCGCGGTTTCAGCGGTGCGGGTCAGGACGCCGGCGATGCTATGAACAACATGCTGTTCGACGACAATGTTGGGGGTGATCCGTTTGGCAATGACATATTGGCGATCACGCTGACGCGGGCGAGCAGTGCAGGAGTGACCGTCGAGACGGACGTGATCTTCAACAATCAGGTGGACTGGAATGCGTACGATGGGGCTATTCGTATCGGACCGACCGGTCGTCCGCTGTATGATTTTCGGCGTGTGGCGTTGCATGAGCTTGGGCATGTTCTGGGGCTGGATCATCCGGACGATGCATGCGGTCAGCAGGTTCCATCTGTGATGAATTCTCGGACGAGCGATACATTTCGATTGAGCAATGATGATCGGAATGGGCTGAGTTTTTTGTATGGCGATGGGAATCTGGCCCCCACTGCGGACGCCGGGCAGGATCAGGTTGGATCGGTATCGATTCCGTTTTTGCTGAATGCGGGCGGATCGCGCGATTCGGATGGTATGATTGTGTCGTATATCTGGCGACTGGGCAGTGAGGTGGTTGCGCGGGGGCGGGTGACGGAGGTGACGCTGGGCGAAGGCAGCCATGTGATTCAGTTGACGGTTGTGGATGAGAAGGGGGCGGTCGATAGCGATACGGTGACGCTGACTGCGACCTTCGGACCGATCCCGACGGACCCGAACAACCGTGCTCCTGTTGCGAATGCGGGCCTGGATTTTTCGGTCGTGGTGGGGCAGGTCGTGTTTTTGAATGGGTCGGAGTCGACGGATGAGGATGGTAGCCTCGTTCGATTTTTGTGGACGGAGGGCGTGGCGATCCTGGGGCGCGATCCGGTGATTCAGTATGCACCCTCGCCGGGTGTCCATGAAATCACACTGACCGTTTTTGACAACAATGGTGCATTTGCGACGGATGATGTTGTGATTACGGGCGTGAACGAGTCGGCAGAACCGATCACAGGGAGTGGTACGGTGATCTTGCCGGCTCCGACGGTCGGAGGCGGTCCGATGTGCGGGGCGATTGGGTTGATGCCGCTGCTGGGGATGGGGGTATTGGGCTGCGTCGGATTGACGCGAAGGGGGTAGCAACAAACGCGTCCGCGCCTTGGGATTTTACATGTCACACGTTGTTGTTGATTCGTTAGGCAGATTTTGCGCGGTTATTCGGAGGGTTCTATGACGGAGGTCATGCTTCCGGCGCTTCTGTCCAGAAGTGCGTCGCGACCATATCCGTGGATCTGGTCGCGTTTGAACTCGGCGCGTTCCTTGCTGGTGGTATCCACGATGGCGCGGCCTTCGGTATCGACTTCGACGGCGGTCATGTATGCCTGTTCGAGGTCCATGGCGAAGAGTTCCTGCAACATCTTGATGACGTAGGCGTAGGTGTGGTCGTCGTCATCGACCAGAACCACATGGTAGGGGGGGAGAATCTTCGGGTTGGGGTTCCGCGAGGGGACTGGCAGTACGGCTGTTCCGCCCGATTCTTCTGATTCGTATCCAACCGACATCCTGCTTCGCTCCTGTGCGTTTGACGGCTTCGCTCCGCTTTTTAAGGGCCAATCTGCCTGCTTGCTTGGCCCGGACAGCGGACCTTACAGGCTTGCGATGGGCAGCGACGTCGTCAACGGGACCGTATGGTCCTTTCCTGTCAATTCGCCATGCAGCGTCAGAGCGGTGGCTGCTCCAACGCAGACATCTACTAATCGGCCAATCAGATTAGAATCTCCGGGAAAAACGACGATTCTGTCGGTCCGCGTCCTGCCAACGAGCTGACCGGTGATTTCTGGGGATATTTCCTCACCCCGGGTCTGTTCTGCCTCCTGAGCTTTGATGGCGCGTTTGCTATACCCCTCGACCAGAATCTGGAAGGTCTGGCCGACGAGTGAGCGATTGGTCTCCATGGAGATGGTGTCCTGGATCTGGAGCAATTCGTTGTTCCGGCGACGCTTGATTTCATCTGGTATGTCATCCAGCGCGCGCCTGGCTGCTACGGTTTCAGGTCGCTGGGAGTATTTGAAGACGAAGATGTTCTTGAATGTGAGATCCTGAACGAGCTTGACGGTGTCCTGGAACTCATCTTCGGTTTCGCCACAGAACCCGACAATGAAATCGGAGGCGAGCGTGATGTTGGGGACGAATTCACGGGCGCGGGCGAGTAAGTCGCGAT
The DNA here is from genome assembly GCA_024275565.1 of Planctomycetota bacterium. Lineage (GTDB taxonomy): Bacteria > Planctomycetota > Phycisphaerae > UBA1845 > UBA1845 > JAJRYY01. The sequence continues at coordinate 6,737 of JAJRYY010000107.1, read as the reverse complement.
ATTCAGTGACGCTGTACTGACGACGCATGCGTTTCAGGACATCGTCATTTCCGCTCTGGACGGGAATGTGGAGGTATTCGCAGACCTTGGGAAGATCGCGGATGGCCTCCAGGATGTCGTCGCCAAAATCACCGGGGTAACTGGTGACGAATCGCACCCGCTCGATACCGGCGACGTCATTCACGCGGGCGAGGAGGTCGGAAAATCGAACCGGGGAGGCGTTCTCCTGGTGGACGTAGCTGTTGACTGTTTGACCGAGGAGAGTGATCTCTTTGGCTCCGTTGTCGACGAGCATCTTCACTTCATCCACGATCATATGCGGGGGACGCGATCGTTCTGCACCACGCGTGAACGGCACGACGCAGAATGTGCAGAATTTATCGCACCCACGTTGAACGCGGACATACGCCTGGATCGCGTTCTGCTCGATGCCATGCTCGCGCGAAAGGTCGAGCGCTTCGACAGAGTCATATTCGAGGGCGCGTTCGATGGGGGTGCACTTGCGGGACAGGCTTTGAGACAGGGCGAAGGCACGCGTTTCAGAGGCAGAATACTCGCGATTCCGGTTCTGCTTGCGCATTCTGGAATCGCGTATTTCGTCGATCATCGCGGGGATCTTGTTGAGTTCGGAAGGTCCGCAGATGAGATCGACGTGGGGCATTTTGTTGATGATCCCGTCGGGGTCTCGCTCCGCCATGCAGCCAATGACGCCGACGATCATATCGCGGTTTTCGATCTTCGGTTTCTTGAGTGCTCCGAGGCGTGAAAGAGCTTTGTCCTCGGCGTGTTCTCGGACGGAGCATGTGTTGAGCAGGACGAGGTCGGCCTGGGTCATATCCTGCGTCCGTTTGAAGCCCCGCTGAAGAAGCTGCCCGAGGACAAGTTCGCTGTCCAGGACATTCATCTGACAGCCCATGGTTTCGATGTATACGGTTTCTTCAGTAGCCATTCGTTTCGTTCCCGCCTGCGTGTGGTGTCCAGCCCCGAGCCTTGATTTTAGGGATTCGGGGGTGGCGAGACAATAGGGATGCGGGTTTCGAGGGGGCGTGCGGGATTATGGCGTGAGATGTGTCCCGGAAATCGTGTGAGGTGTCCCGGAAATCCTGGGGACGGGGGTGATGTGGGGGTGCGCCAGGCTTGCGAGAAATGCGGATCAGGTACGTTGAGCGCGGATGTGGAGGAGGGTGTCAAGAAGCTGCTGGGCGTGGAAGGGTTTGGGGAGGACGCTGTCATAACCAGCCTGGACCAGTCTTTTTCCGGACTCTTCGTCGAGATTGTTTCCAGTGGCGATAAGTCGCGTGGAGTCGAGGTTTTCGGACCTGCGTATATCCTGAGCGAGCTGCTCGAACTGCACGCCAGGCACATTGATATCGACGATCAGCAGGTCTGGTCTGTTCGATTCGATGGCGAGTCCTGCGGCGAAGGCTGTCGTGACACATTGAGGTGCAAGCCCGCCAAGCGAGATGAGTCCCTGGCTTAGGGTGTCGGTGAAGGTGGTGTCGGTGTCGAGGATGATGATGTTTGCGGTGTTCCCGGCCAGTCCGTTTAGCGGTATACCGTGAGACTTCATAAATGCAATGAGGTCTTCAGCCGGGATTCGCCCGTCCTTGCTTCCGGGGATCCGATATCCCTTGAGTTGTCCGTTATCGAACCATTTGGAGACGGTTCGCGGTGCGACGTTGCAGATCTTGGCGACCTGCCCGGTCGTGAAAACATCCTTCGGTTTATGCATCACAAACGCCCCCATAAACAACCCAGTTTCGACCCCCGGTCGATTGTCCGGATGCCGGACTGATGGGAAGTATCGGCGCGCGGTGGGCGCATGTTCACAACATGCGGCGTGATCGTCGCAATCGTTTTGTTCCGCCGAAACAATTCGGACTATGGAGGAGTGATCTCAGCGTCCGGGAAGTGTGGGGTCCGGGTAAGAACGGTTGTTTGGGGCACGACTGGGGGTTTGGAGTGCGGCTGGGTGCATGGGGTTACGACTGTGGTGGTGCAGGTGCGGTGGTGGTGAAAGTGCGGTTAATTTTTCTTTGGCTTGCGAGCGGGTATGTTGAGGTCTGGAATTTTGAGTGTGGTTCCGATTTTCAGCTCGGATGGCTCGTCGCCTATGACGGTTTTGTTGTAATTGTAGAGGTCTTCCCAGCGTGCTCCGTCGCCGAGGTATTGCCTGGCGATGTCGTAGAGTGTGTCGCCTTCTTCGATGACGTGGGTCCGATTTTTATTTGCAGTGGCACGCGTATTTGAAGTGGTGCGCGTATTTGAAGTGGTACGTTTATTTGTCGCAGGGGTCGCGGGGCGTCTGGATGCGTTCCGCGCGGGTGTATTCGGACCAGGGAGTACCGCGTCAGAGGGGATGCGTACGACCGCACCGATTGCGATGTGGGTCGGGTCTACGATCTGCGGATTGGCTTTGGCGATGATGGCTGCAAAGCGGACATCTCCGAAGTAGATGCGTGCGATTTCGACGAGTGTGTCTCCTTCGCGGACCGTGTGGGTTTCCATACTCGCGCCTGGCGTTGCATTCTTTACCCTTCCTGGCGTGCGTCGATGGGTCTGCCTGGGCTGTTTGCGATTGGCTGTACCCTGGTTATCGGTTGCGCCTGGGTTTTTGGCGTCTTTGCGAAGGTGACTGGCGTCGCCGCGTTTGCTGTTTGATCCGGATTTTGCGATGCCGGGTATCGTCGGGGGTCGCCCAGTGGGGCGTTTTCCCGGGTTGATCTTATCGCTACTGTCCTGCGGGCGCCTGTTTTGTTGACGAGCGTTCTTGCCTCCCAGAATGGTGCTGAGTACGTCATCGGCAGTGTGTTTTTTTGTGGTTTGTTGTCGGTCCGCCCGCTGCTGATCTGCCTGCTTTTGACCTGCTCGCCTCTGATTCGCCCCCATCCTGTGTGACGGGTTCTTTGATGCTGTGTTGCCCACGCGGGCCGCTGGCGTTGTGACGGATTGCTTTGGTGGGATAAATGTTTGCGGACGTGCGGATCTTTTGTCGTTTCTTGTAGTGTCGTTTTGGGGTTGACCTTGTGGACTGGTCATGGGCGGGGCGACCACAGGCGCATCACCCATGGTGATGTCCGACGACGTTTCTCTGCGGTCGGAGAAATAAAGCCCAGCCACAATGATGACAACCAACGATGTGAACAGTCCAAGTTTGACTTCGGTACGCATGACGCCGTCCCTTTGCGACAAGGTTTCTGTGTGCGACAGGTTTCTGTGTGCGATAAGGCGTGAGCATCGAACAGGCCGATATCGAACAGGCTGATGCAGAGCGTTGGCGTGTCGAATGCGCCTCGGGCGTCCATGGTACGATCGTCGCTCGGGTGGGTCAAGAACAGGGTGTTGCGACTGCGGTTTCGGTTGTCAGGGCATGGTCCAGTGTGTCAAAAAATGTATGAAAAAAAGTCGCCGATCCGAGCAAGTTGCCCGAACCGGCGACGTTGTCATCCCAATGGGGATTGATCCCTACTTCATTCCACGCATCAGGCGGTTGCCCCTGCAGATCCTTCCGAGCGTGTTTCTCGCATAATCGCCCATCCCAGTCCGCCAAGCAGGACGGCAGCCACCACCGTTGTCAGCGCCATGCTTTCGCTGATGTCGCCGATGATGACGGTGAAGATTCCGAAAATTCCGAAGGCGACCATGATATACACGATGGTATTGAGTACCTTCGGACGGTGCAGGAGCGGCGTGGCGATACCCACCGAACTGTAGGTTCCGACGATCACACCGCTGATGAGGGCGAAGCTGAACCCGTGGATGCCCTGGCCTCCGAAGCAGTACATGATCAGAACCGCCATCAGCGTCGTTGCACTCGTCAGAACGGTACGCGACAAGCACTGGTTGATGCTGTTGTTGATGACGTTCGGATTCAGCTCTCTCAGTTTTCCGCGATTCTCACGAATACGGTCGAATACAACGATCGTATCGTTCAGGCTGTATCCGATAATCGTCAGGAAGGCGGCGATCATTGGAAGGTCGATCTTGAAGTCCATCAACCCCAGCGCCTTGCCCAGGAACGTTGCGTGAAGAAGGTGGGCGATCGTCAACAGACCAAGCGTGATACTGACATCGTGCATCAGCGCCACAATCGCAGCCAGGCCAAATTGCATCTGCCCGAACCGTATCCAGATGTACGCCACGATGGCCATCAACGCCATCACGATGGCAACCGTCGCCTGTTGTTTGGTCTGATTGGCGACCTGCGGAGCGAACTGGTTCACCTTGCGGAGCGATTTTTCAGTCGAGAGTGCCTCGGTCAATTGTGTCAGTTCCGGTTTCGCAAGGAACTCCTCCCAGTTTGCGGGATCTTCGTAATAGGGAATGTTCGGATCATAGACGACATACGCGACTTTCGAGTAGGTCGAGGCACCGTCGTCACTTCCGACAGATGTCAGCCCGAAAACATCGAACGGACGCGTGTCAAACTTCGCAAACTCGGGCAGCAGGCGAATCTCGCGGAGACGCTTCTGGAAGTCGGCAGTCGTGATCGCAGGTGCAATCTTGTCGAAGATAAAGGCAGCTCCGCCCTTGTATTCATGGATGTCATACGAGCTGTTACCACCGATGACATCGGCGAGGAAATCGTCATCCTCATCGATAGGCCAATACCCAAGAGGAGCCTTGGCATCATCAATGACGATTTCGAAATCCAAAGCACGTTCCACGTCCAGCATATCGCCCATCACCGCGAGGACAGCCTCACGGACGAGCTCCTTGTTTGTCACAACCGTGATCAGTTCGTACGAATTGGACTCATCCGCCTCTTCCGCTCCGGTTTCAATGACTGCCTGCACAGACTGAATGCGTGCGTTGCGCAGGTGGTTGGCTGCGTCATTGGCTTCCTCAGCCGCAATGACCAGCTTCTCTTTCATGACATCCACCGTGTACCTGGACTCCGGTTTCGTCTCGACAACCAGAGAGTGACCCGAGTGCGTGAATCCTCCGCGCTCGGCATCCGGCTCGAGGACATGACGCGTCAACGCTTCCAGCTGATCGGCGTTGAGAGAATCCGACGAAATCACGAACGATGTGGAAGCCGACCCCGTGGTGACGCGCGCAACTTTTACAGCGTCTGCAGAAGTCCGCAACCACTTCACGGCTGACGGGTCCGCACCATCGTCCAGTGAGACATAACGCCGCACGGCTTCGTCGTCGATGTCCAGCCCATGCTTGATGTCAAGCTGGATGCTGGTACCACCAAGGAATTCGATATCGAAGAGCGATGCTTTGTCTGCAGAAGCGACGGTCAATGTCATCGCCAGCGACAGAACGACCACCACAATGGACACAGGCCAGAATGCTGTTCGCAGGGACAACCAGTCGATGGAGGGTTTGTTCATCATCCGCATCATGTTCAGTGTCTTGAGCATCCCTCTATCGAGCAAACTCGAGAACACGAGACGCGTGACGAACAACGCGGTAAACATACTGGTGACGATACCGAACCCAAGCACCATAGCAAAACCCTTGACCTCTTCCGTACCGAGGTATCCGAGGATGACGCAGATGATGAGGGTGGTCACGTTGGCATCGACGATCGTGGAGAGGGCTTTGTCATATCCCATGCGAAGCGACTTCCGCAAGGTCGCACCCTTGTCGAGCTCCTCGCGGATACGTTCAAAGATCAGCACGTTGGCATCGACTGCCATACCGACCGTTAAAATGAGTCCCGCGATACCGGGAAGGGTAAACGTCGCCTGGGTCATCGCCATCAACCCGAGGACGAAGAGCATGTTCAATGCCAACGCTATGTTGGCGACGATTCCGGCGAGGCGATAGTAGACGAGCATGAAGAGCGCAACAGCAATCATGCCGTAGATCGCCGCACTCGTACCCATTTTTCGATTCGTTTCGCCGAGGCTTGGTCCGACCGTACGCTCCATGAGCGGCGTCTCAATCAAGCGTGCAGGAAGAGAACCCGCCCGGAGTGTACCCGTAAGTTCAGCCACTTCATCATGCGTGAAATTACCCTGAATGACACCACTCTGCCGAATCATGCTGTTGATATTGGCGAACGACTGGGCCACGTTGTCGAGCATGATACACAACGGGCGATTGATGTTGTCGGATGTGAGACGGGCAAATATATTTCCGCCACGCGCGTCCAGTTCAAACAATACATTCGGACGACCCGAACTGCCATCCACACTCGCGAAGGAATTGACCAGCTTCCAGCGCTGGTCACGAAGCAACCCAAACTTATCACCCGCATGCGCCAAGGTATACCACTTGCCAGCGTACTTCTCGACAATGACACGCATCGTGTCGACCGTGGCATCCAGTTGCTCCTTCTTCTCGAGATTCGTGAACCCCAGGATATCCGCCACCTCGAACCACTGATACTTGTCACCCGGTTTCGGACGGGGACCACGCTTCTGAAGCTGTTCCTTGTACTTCGTGATCGATTCCTGAAGGTAGGCCTCTTTGTGGTCCGTCATTGTGGGGTCTGAGGCAGACCGCTCCGCCAGGATCCGGAACTCCAGCACGCCCGCACCACGAATACGACGCTTCAGGTCGGACGGATCCTCAAGGACGCCCTTGTCCTGTGCCCACGCATCGTGGGCGACGATGGCAGCATTCAAAGCTTTCTCGTAGGCCTCCGACGGGAAGGATGCACGAATTTTATCAAGCTCAATCTGACGTTGCGGCGTGTCGCCCAGAGATAAAACGTCTTCCGTGCGACCAAGGTCCAGACTGGTCTCCATGACCTTTTCGAGGGCGATTTCGTACGCTTT
>JAJRYY010000106.1 GCA_024275565.1 Planctomycetota bacterium | reverse complement strand
CTGGGACTAGCCAAGGCACCGCCCGAACGCATACCCGTGGAAAGTCTCAGCGACCAGGAGCTGATCGAGCGGTCGATTGCCGACCGGGAGGAGCGGGCGAAGAAAGAACGCATGACCGTTCGGCCTATAGATCCCAAAAAGCTGTGGACCGACTACATGGTCACCAGCAAGGAATCAGGCAAGACCTACCGCATCGCGCTCCGAGGTTGGGAACCCGGAGAATCCTACTGTTCCTGCCCGGACTTCCGAAAAAACACACTCGGCATTTGCAAACACATTCTCAACGTGCAGCGGAAAACCAGACGTCGCTTCCCCGAGGCAGTACGCAGGCGTCGATACACTCGCCGACACATCGCCGTCCACCTGCACTATGCAGAACAGATGGAATTGCGACTGCTCCTGCCCGACAAACTCGACGATGCTGCCACGCGCGTCGTCCGCCCGATCAGGGATGTCGCTATCCAGAACGTCCACGATCTCCTCAAACGCATCAGCAAACTCGAAACGCTCAGCCACGACGTCATGATCTACCCCGACGCCGAAGAGTACATCAATCAGCGACTCTTCCAGGACCGCATCGCCTCCCTCGTGACAGACATCCGACGCAACCCGAGTAAGCATCCGCTGCGTAAGGAATTGCTCAACGCGAAACTCCTCCCATACCAGATGGACGGCATTGCATTCGTCGTCGGAGCAGGCAGAGCGATATTGGCTGACGACATGGGCCTTGGAAAAACCATCCAGGGCATCGGTGTGGCAGAACTGCTCGCACGCGAGGCGAACATCTCAAAAGTCCTCATCGTCTGCCCAGCCTCAGTGAAATCGCAATGGCGCAGCGAAATCCACCGCTTCTCAGATCGCGACTGTCAGATCGTCCTCGGAAGTGCGGAAGAACGCGTCAAGCAATATGAAAACGAGCAGTTCTTCACCATCTGCAACTACGAACAGGTCCTCCGCGACGTCATGGCCATCGAAAAGGTGAAATGGGATCTGATTATTCTGGACGAGGGACAACGCATCAAAAACTGGGAGGCGAAGACAACCCGCGTCATCAAAGCACTAAAATCACCCTACGCAATGGTCCTCTCCGGAACCCCGCTGGAGAATCGACTGGACGACCTCTTCTCCGTGGCAGAATTCATAGACGACCGGCGACTCGGACCAGCCTTCCGCTTCTTCAACCGCCACCGTGTGGTCGATGAAAAGGGAAAAGTACTCGGCTACAAAAACCTGGACGATCTGCGTCAGCGTCTCAAACCGATCCTCCTGCGTCGCACGCGATTCTCCGTCATGCAGGACCTCCCGCCGCGAACCACCGAAATCGTACGCATCGCACCAACCGAGGAGCAATTCGATCTGCACAGGACAAATCTGCAAATCGTAAGCTCCATCGTCCGAAAACCCTACATCAACGAGATGGACCTCCTCCGCCTCCGAAAAGCACTGCTCATGTGTCGCATGTCCGCCGACAGCACATTCCTGATCGATAAACAACCGCCCGGCTATTCCAGCAAACTGGACAGAATCGACGATTTACTCGGGTCGCTGCTGGCGGAAGATGACCGAAAAATCATCCTCTTCTCAGAGTGGACGACGATGCTCGGACTCATCGAACCGTTGATCCAGAAACGCGACATCGACTATGTTCGTCTCGACGGATCCATCCCGCAAAAGAAGCGTCAACAACTCGTCCACACCTTCCAGAAAGACCCAAATTGCAGGATGTTCATCACCACGAACGCAGGTGCGACCGGCCTCAACCTCCAGGCAGCCAACACCGTCATCAACGTCGATCTCCCGTGGAACCCAGCCATTCTCGAACAGCGCATCGCCAGAGCGCACCGCATGGGCCAGAAACGACCGATCCAGGTCTATATCCTCGTGACGGAAGAAACCATCGAGGAGAATCTTCTCGCAACGCTATCCGCCAAGCACGAATTGGCCATCGCAGCTCTCGACGTCGAATCCGAAATCGACACCGTAGACCTGTCAAGCGGCATTGAAGAACTTAAAGCACGCCTCGAAGTGCTTCTCGGTGCAAAACCGGACGCCCTGATCGACGAAAGCGAAAAAATCAGGCAAACCGACGAGGCAGATCGCTTGGCGCGGCGGGAAAAAGTGTCGCTCGCAGGTGGTCAACTTGTCACCGCAGCCTTCGCCATGCTGAACGAACTGGTCCCCACCCGCGAACCATCGGAGGCATCCCGCCACGTCACCGAGAGCATCAAGGATCGACTATCCGACTGCCTCACAAAGGACGAACAAGGCAGACCGCAACTGACCGTCACCCTGCCCGACAGCTCAGCCCTCGACACCCTTGTCGGTGCGCTCGCCAACCTGATGGAACCGCCGAAACAGTCAACAGTCGACGCATCACCCAGGCGATATGCGTGACTTTGTCTTAGTTTGTGTGATCTTCTGAATTGTTGGTGGATCGGGAATCGAACACCTCACCCGGAACCCAGCGCGTATTGTACCGCAATCGCCAATCCTCATCGCCAGAACCCGACGCCTCGATCTCTCCCAATACCGGCGTGCTGATCGGTAGGGGATAAACCGTATCGCCAGTGACAACATTGTGGTCGCCGTCCTTTTCCCAACCAACCGAGTAGAAAAAGAACGATCGCGTCATCCCCTCCGGGACGGGTGGAAATGCGGTGGCATCGTAAGAAAATGTGGCTGCGTCACCGCCATTGAGGATCGCGATTTTTTCGTCAGCCTCTGTCACCAGTTCACGAATATCGCCATACCGCGTACACCAGCCCTGGGGGGTAGTTCGCCATTTCGGGGTATTCGATAGCTGGTCGAGATCGGGCGTTATCGGACTGTGGTCTCCCCGAGCACTCATCTCCGGGAATCCTCGCCAGCTCAAATCTGCCGATTCGGGCGTCAGGCGATGAACGTGCGAGGCGTCAAGTGTGACTTTGCCACCCAACGCGATGCGATCCCAGCAAATCTCAAAGGTCGTGGTGAGGCGCAATTTTTGCGCGTTGTCGGGCAATTTTCCGGTGAGGTCGGTGAGGATCGTTTTGGTCTTGCCGGCTGGGAGTCCGATCACGACATCGACCGAGTGCCACGCCATATCACCGGTCATGCTGTCATAGGCCAGTACTTCAAGTGTGGGTGGAATAACGGTGATGCCCTCCTGCTGGGAGAGCGCGATGTTGACGCTGGCGCTGCCGTAGCGAAGCCATCCCGTGAGCGCGAGGACCAGTGGTTCGGAGGTATCGATCTGGCCGAAGTCCATGGTCAGCGTCAGCGGGTGGTTCATCCCTCGGAACGGGACCGGCAATCGCTGCCCCGGGGGTGCGAAGGTCTGATCGATCTCCCGGACAGCCTCGGTGCGGTCGATGTCGTCGTCGCCGATCACGCTCAGGGGGGATCGCAGGTTTTGGAGGGTCCAGATCTCCGATTTCGGGAATGGGGGCGGCATGAGTTTGTCGGTGACGTGGGGTTCGACGTCCGATAAGTGGTCCACGGCGATCAGCTCGGCGGCGTCGAGGTAGAAGACCTCCCGGTAGCATTCGAGCGTCTGCAGCAGGTATTTCCCGTTGCGGGGTTTGAAATCTGCATCCTGACCGATGTAGACGAGTTCGTCGGG
>JAJRYY010000105.1 GCA_024275565.1 Planctomycetota bacterium | reverse complement strand
TCGCGGTGGATCACGCCGCGTTGATGGGCATATTGGATGGCGGTGCATAAGGTCTGAAACAATCTGAGATACTGATTCAACTGCAATGCACCAGACGCATCTGCCTCTTGCAGCCAACGATCCAGTGTTTTCCCACGAATAAGCTCCATGGTGTAGTAGGGCTGGTCGCTGGCGGTTTGTCCGGCATCGTAGATGGCTGCTATGTTGGCGTGTCGAAGTCGTGCGAGCGCGTGGACCTCGCGTTGAAAGAGTCTTGCGTGATATTCGTCCAACGTGTGGCGTTCACGAATCACCTTGATTGCAACGTCTCGTGGTGGTTGGTGCTGACGGGCTTCATACACAATGCCCATACCGCCTCTGCCCAGCTCGCGGACGATGGTATAACCCTCAATGGCGTCTTCAGAGATCATTTCCTGACTGCCCGCAGCTTGACTCGAAGCCAGCTTTTTGAGGAGATCGCCAAAGGCCGGATCTGCACCAGAACCCCCCGAACCAGTATCGGACTGATCCTGGAGAATGCTGTCGAAGGCTGCGGAATCAGCATTCCACAAAGCGACAAGCGCATCATCTACACGATCGGCAAGGTCTGGAGAACCCCTGTCGTCGTCTGGTGATTTCGGTTGCACTGGTCTGGGCGATGGATCAGTCATTGGAATATTCAGCTTTCGCCCCCACCGCTGGTCCCGGTGACATCACTTGCCCCTGTTGCATCACTGGTACCTGTTGCACCACTGGAACCCGTCACGTTCTGTAGCAACGTTTCCACCGCGCGAATGAGGCGCATCGAGGCGGCCGGCCTGGAGATGCCCATACGATCGGCGATTTCTGCTGTGGAAAACTGGTCGAAGAAGGCGAGGGTGATGATCTCCCGCTCCTGCTCGCGGAGGTTTCCCAGTTCAGCCATAATCCTGTTGACCTCATCGTGCTGAGCGACGGCACTGAGCGGAGAGGCACCACCGTCGGATAAAAATTGCCAAAGGGGTGCAGATTCGGAATAGCCAGCCACCACAGAATCCAGCGAGTTAATCCGCGCATTTCGCGGTGATGCTTTGGCTGCGGGAGCTCTGAGATAATCTGCGACCTTGTTTGCGACGATCCTGGAGGTGTATGCCTTGAGCCCTGCAACAGTACGGTTTTCCAGACGAGTCAAACCCGTGCTAATGGCGAGCATGGCCTGCTGGAAAATGTCGTCGATGGCGTGGTATTGATTTGGTTTTGGGCTAAGCCGTGCAGTGACCATGAGGCGTACCTGGGGCGCTATGGTTTCGACGATGCGGGCGACATCGTCGTTGGGTACGATATCGTCATGAGAACGACCGGCGGCGGATGCGACGATATCGTCGGTAAGCTGAGAGGCTCCGAACATGATGGGGCATTATACGCAAATGTCATGCCGGTGCGAATGGGAGGATGAGGCCCGCAGAAACAGAACCTCATCCCCCCGGATCGCGTCGCCCACCAACATCAGTTCTGATCCGCAGCTCCAAGACGCGTCATCACGGCTGCCATCTGAGATTTCAACTCAGCCAGTTCATCAGCCTGACGGTCTAACTGCATCTGCTGACGACTGAGGACATGGGCTGCTGCTTCATCACGAACACCAACGACCGCGGTGACAAATGTCAGCTCCTTCCCATCAGATGCGGACCATGCACGCCCGATCACCTGCGCCAACTGCTCAACCGTCAATTCCTCCGGTGCAACAGCAATGGCTGACCCGTCGCTCCATCCGCTGGGGATGAGATAATCGCCAACATGGACCACCCCGCGCGATACAACCGGAACCTGACCCATGAATGCAACCTTGTCGTAGAGATCGAAATCCTCGTCCTTTGGCATATTTCCCACGACGGCCGGCGCTCGCGACACAACCATGACCTGCTCTGCACCGATGGTGTTTCGCGTGATTTTCCCGCCAAATACACCAACGACTTCACCAAAGCGTAACGGCTCATTGGGGAAGACCTTTTCGAGGTACTCTGCGTAGTCCGCCCCGTGCGATCCATACACGACACCCTCATCGCGACAGATTCTAGCCGCCGCCAGACGCAGCCCTTCGACCTGTTGCTCCAGTGGATCGAGCGAGATCAACCCGAGACCGTCATTCGTCATCGCCCAGCAGATCAAATCCTGAATTTCCTGAAGCGTAGGCAGTGTCACGTTCCAGGTCGGTGGGTTAATCTGCAATGGAGAACCGGTGATCTGCGGCAGCGTACCTCTGGTGAACGTCACGTCAGGAAGATTTCCAGGATCGAACGTTGCTGTTGGCAGACTGCCCTGGTTGAGTGTGGCAGTGGGCAGGCTACCCGGATTGAGTGTGGTGTCTGGCAGGGTACCCGAGTTGAAGTTAAATCCACACAGAACGCTGATACCCAGAATCGTGCAGTTGGTAAATGTGAGTGATGGAAGCGACCCGGCAGAGAAAATCAGACTAGGCAGTGTACCAGCGTTGAAGTTCAGACTCGGTAGTTGACCACCACTGAAGAACAGACTTGGCAGTTCACCGTCGCTGAAGAACAGGCTTGGCAGGGTACCGGGGGTGAACCATAGGTTGATCGGTCGCACACTGATTCCGGTGTCAATGGTAAGATCAAAATTGGGGATCGGTGGCGGGTTAATCCAGTCATTGTTCTGAAGATCAAACCCCTCGATACGCCCGGTCACAGTGTCCGAAGCATTCAGGAATGTGACAAAATTATTCCCGCGATTCGTGGAGGCATTATTGATCTTGATCGCAATCCCGTCTGCATTGTTACCCGCCGTGTTCTCGAAGATCGCCATATGATTTCCGTACGCATTCCCCACGCCACGAACATGCAGAAGTGCTTGAGGATCGGTCGTCCCCACGCCCACATTCCCATTGTATTTCACCGTAAAATATGGTATATCCTGCTCATCCGTCACGACAAACCCCACCGGATCGAGCGTCTTGATACGCATGCTCAAACTGTCCGCAGCATCGTCGCTCACCAGCTCGATGTAGGGGTCGAACCCCTCAGATCGCAGCTCGAGATTTCCCTCGCTGATGAGCGCGTTACCACTCACGTGAAGACGTTCTCTCGGAATGCTCCTCCCAATACCAACATCACCACCAAAGTATGCAGCAGGTCCGGTTCCATTGGTGAGAACCTCGATAGCAGCAGCGTCGCTGGATGGATTGTCGACCTGAAATCGAGCAGCCAACCCGGTTCCATACTGATAACTCAGGAATGCCTTCCCACCACCAGCGTGTATCGCAGTCAGAGCGGTCTCTTCGTTTTCGTTGTTTGAGCAGCCGAATAGTCCGGCGTTCCCGCTCGTACCGGCATAGTTGGCGGAAAACACGCTGGCGTTGGAATCGTCGTTCGCAACTGTAAGCATCGAAAACGGCGACGTCGTACCAATCCCAACCTTGCCTGCATCATCAACGTAAATACCACGCGTCTGCATTGCGTAAGGAGCAGCCGTAATCTCCTGCCGCGGGTCAAGCGTGGTGAACGGCTCACCATCCCCCGGATCATGCGGACTCCGAACAGCGATTTCCAGCCATCTCGCCTCACCGGTAAAAGCACCAGCACCAAAGTCAAGATCCACCGTGAACAAACCATTCACAACCTCGAGATTCGTCACCACAAACTCACCAACCATCACCCCATCCACAACCTCATCCCAAAGCGTAAATCGAACATCGGCAGACGCATCAAGGGGCGATCCACCCATCCGAAGCTGACCCTGGTAGGTGAATGCGCTACCAAGCGGTGTCGGTTCCGCCTGAACCATAGATGCGATGCTCATCAAGGTGACAACCACGGTTGCCATCTGGTGTCGTTGAAACATGTTAAACTCCTGTATTCGTAATAAAATGTATCATTCTCGTGTGTTTGAAATTGTCGGAATTCGTAACAAATTCCCGACTAATTTGACGCATTGAACGCGACCTGGAAGGTACGAAAATCCAGAAGGTCCACATCATCGTCTGCATCAAAGTCAAAACATGCACAGTCAGCCGACACCGGACCTCCCGCCGGACCACTTGTGCATTCATAGAAGGACGTGAAATCAAACAGACCCACGCCACCGTCAACGTCGCAATCTCCGGGCGCAACAGCAAACCAAAACCCGCCGTCAAGATCAAACGCTCCTCCGCTCAGTGCCCCCGCATCGGGCTGCCCGATCGTCCCATCCAGGGCAAACACCCCACCCATACTGGAGACAGCTCCCCCGCTGTCACTGCTTTGCCGAATAATCGAAAAATCCTCCGCCCCAACCAGACAGGCGGATGCCATCAATAGTGAAAAAACGACTGCACGTTGCGGGTGTCTCAAAGCATTCATATTCATCCTCAAACTGTCCTGAACTGTCCTCAATCTGTGCATACCCAACCCCCACGCCTTCACCACATGTGATACGTTCCAAAAAGGGCGTACTATCCCCACTGCTTCATTGAATCGATACTTATCCCCACATCTGGCAGCCCAACACCTGACAGCCCCATGCATGGCAGACAGCAGAACCTGCCCAGATGGAACCAGGCAGCCAGTGCAAATCCAGTGCAAATGAGACTGCTGCCCCCCCGCTATCCATCAAGTCGCAATTCCGGGTCAAACGTAACGCAGGAAAGCAGATTTTCTGAAAAAATGCGCGAAAGGGAGGCGTGGCAGCAGTTGAATAGCGAAATCAGGGGTGGCGAAAACCGGTCAATCAGCCCGGAAAGTGTTCTTGGGCTGATCGGTACGGATGTAGTTCTTTCGGGCAGTCGCATACTCGTCCGGCGTCATGTCGTCGCCGTTGAAGCTGTCAGGGTCCTCAGCGATTTTGACGAGAAACGGGATACACCAGCCGCAACCAGTCCCCGCCCCGAGGCATTCCGACATCTGACTGGGACGTTTCGGCCGCACTCTTCTGGAGTAATTGACCAGCTTCCGCAGGGAGATGTGGTAGCAGTAGCAGATATGATCGTCGGGTAGCATGGTGTGTCGTCCGGTGAATATCCCTCATTGCCTGATCCGACCAGTCAATCGCGACCAACAACCGCATTGTAACACCACAAACCATCCCTGTCGCCGCAAGGCCACTGCTGGCTTGTCCGCCAGTGAGTTGGCGGTAGAATGGTGTCGCGCCCCAACCGGGCTGCCACCAGGGTGACTCGGGGGAATCAGATGCCATGGGGATTTAGGTGCCTCGGATTAAAAGTGCCTCTCAGGCGCCTCGGATGCAGGTGCCTAGGATGCAGGCGCCTCGTAGAAACCCAGGCATCCAATTTACAGTACCAGTGTATATCAAGGCCGGATACATGTTCACAACCAGATACTTCATAAACAAGCAATGAGGAGTAGCACCCATGCCGTTGGTTACATCACCCGCACCTACGTTTGACTGCAAGGCTGTCGTGAATGGCGAGATCAAGGAGATGAAGTGGAAGGATATCCACCAGGATAAGTGGCTGGTGCTGTTCTTCTACCCGTTGGATTTCACCTTTGTCTGCCCGACCGAAATCGTCGCATTTTCCGACGCAACCGACCGATTCGCTGAGAAGAACACAACCATCGCAGCCATCTCGGTAGACAGCCCCTTCACCCACCTCGCCTGGACCAACATGCCCCGAAGTCAGGGCGGACTTGGCAAGGTGAATTTCCCGATCGTCGCCGATCTGAACAAGAACATCGCCCGGTCCTACGACGTGCTGCTTGAAGCTGCCGGTATCGCACTGCGAGGCCTGTTCATCATCGACCCCAAGGGCGTCGTCCGTCACGCGACGATCAACGATCTGCCCGTCGGCCGCAACGTCGATGAAGCCCTCCGCGTCATCGAAGCCTTCCAGTTCGTCGAGGAGCACGGCGAGGTCTGCCCCGCAAACTGGACCCCCGGCAGCGACACCATGAAACCAGACCCGAAGGGTTCCCAGGAATACTTCGAAAAAGCAAACGCCTAAACAGACGTCAGCGTTTCTCGACAGTCGGTCGCAATCAAAATCAATCAACGCCCGTGCCGCTGGAATCAGCAGCACGGGCGTTTTTATTTCCGTGTCGCGCACCGGTTCCTCCGAAACGCAGGATCGTGAGGGCAGAAAAAGGGCCGTAAGTCGTTTTCGGGATGCCATGGGTTGGTGCTGCGAGAGTACGCTCTGGGGCGGGTTTCACACGCCGAAACGTACTTCTTGGTTGATAAGGGGGTCGGGAGTCGTTTTACGGGTTGCCATGGGTTGGTGCTGCGAGTGTACGCTCTGGGGCGGGTTTCACACGCCGAAACGTACTTCCTGGCTTGCGTTTTCACCCGTTTGGCATTATTCGTTTCGCCTATGTTATGGAGCCAATATTTTATATCGACCGTGAAGGAAACGCCGCACGACGCGACAGCACCTTCCCACGTATTGATGATCCGCGCAGGCCTCATCCGCCAGGTCGCTGCAGGATCCTACACCTACCTCCCCCTCGGATACCGCGTGATCCAGAAAATCACCAACATCATCCGCGAGGAGATGAACGCCGCCGGAGCAATCGAGCTGAACATGCCAGCCATGCACCCGGTCGAACTATGGGACGAAACCGGACGTGTGGAAGCAATGGGCGACACCCTCATCCACCTCCCCGACCGCCCATGGCGAAAGGGAACAGTCCTCGGCCCGACCCATGAAGAGGTCATCACCGACGTCGCCAGAGCATACCTCAACAGCTACAAGCAGCTCCCGATCAACCTCTATCAGATCCAGACAAAATTCCGCGACGAGCAGCGGCCCAAAAGCGGCGTCCTCCGAACCCGCGAATTCCTCATGAAGGATGCCTACTCGTTCGACACAGATAAAGCAGGACTTGACGCCAGCTACGACAAAATGTACGCCGCATACTGTCGCATTTTCGAGCGATGCGGCATGCCCTATATCGCCGTCGAAGCAGAATCAGGCGCCATCGGTGGCGACGCATCCCACGAATTCATGGTCGTCACAGACGCCGGCGAAGACTGGCTCGTCCGGGCAGAAGACGGATCCTACGCAGCCAACGTCGAACGGGCGGAATACCAGGTCGTAGCCACCCCAGCCAGCGATGCACCAGCAGATGCCCCCGCCATTGAAAACATCGCCACCCCGAAATGCCCCGGAATCCAGGAGGTTTGCGAGCGATTGTCGATCGAACCATCCCAGATGATCAAAACGCTCGTCTTCGAGGTCGTCCGCGATGGGAAAAAGCAAAAACGGAGCTTCGCCATCGCCTGTGTTCGCGGCGACCACGAAGTCAACGAAGCCAAGCTCAGAAACGCGATCAAAGAAGGTGATGACGGAAAAGCGGGTTTCACGCTGAAATTGGCGGACGCAGCGGAAGCTGAGCGACACGGATTCGCCATCGGATACGTCGGCCCCCACGCTGTCACCAGAGAACTCCACGACTCCGGGATGGCAAAATTGTACATCGATCACGACGCCCTCCAGGTCGCGGGGGCGGTCACGGGCAACAACACAGCAGACCACCACTGCAAACATTTTTATTGGACCCGCGACGTGGACAGTGAAGCCTTTGGTGCGGCTGCAACATGCCAGCTCCGCTACGCGGTCGATGGGGACAATGCCCCAAACGGATCACGGCTGATCTTCGAAAAGTGCATTGAAGTGGGACACGTTTTCAAGCTGGGGACGAAATACTCAGACGCGATGAAAGCGACATTTCTCGACAAAAACGGCAAAGCTCAATCGTTCATTATGGGATGCTACGGGATGGGCGTGAACCGGGTATTGGCCGCTGCGATCGAAGCGTTTCACGACGAATCGGGCATCTGTTGGCCGGCAAATATTGCGCCCTTCAGCGTTCATATTTGTGCGCTGGACGTGCGCGATGATGAGGTGATGGCGATGGCTCGTCGCCTCCATGATGACCTCGAGGCAGCCGGAATCGAAACGCTCCTCGACGATCGCGATTTGCGTCCCGGACACAAATTCAAGGATGCGGACCTGATTGGGATACCGATGCGCGTTACCGTCGGGAAGCGCGGGTTATCGGACGGTATTGTGGAGTTCAAGCTCCGCACGGAAGACGACGCGCGTAAACTGAAGCCAGATGAATTGTGCGACGCCGTGCGCAGTGCGACGGGCGATATTGCACTCCCAGCCAATTAATTACAGCATGGATGAATTTTGGTCAGTTTTTACTTTACTTCAATCTTTCCCTACAGTATAAGCTCGATACTGCTGTTGGATTGAGGTCGCATGTTGGATTCATGTCGCAACCTCGCTGGCACCTGACCAGTTGACATAGGGCTTTTGGTAGTGGCGTCGAGGCTGCCTGGAAAGGAGCGGAGCCTTGGAAAACCCCATTAGAGTGTTGCTCGTTGATGACCATGCACTGGTACGGTCTGCGATCGGCGATCGCCTGAAGCAGGATGTCCATCTCGTCGTCGAAACTGCCTGGAACGCGGATGATGCAATCGGGAAGTGCACGGAGTTTCAGCCCCATGTTGTCCTCATGGACATCGACATGCCCGGTTTGAACTGCTTCGACGCAGCTCGGCAGATCGCTGCTACTGGTTCGGCTTCAAAAATCATCTTCCTGAGTGCCTATGTTCAGGACACGCTGGTCGAGCGGGCGATTGATGCCAAGGCTTCCGGTTACATGACCAAATCCGAACCGTTTGGTGAGCTTCTTCTCGGTATCCGGGAAGTCGCACGTGGGGGGACTTGTTTTTCCGAAGAGGTGGAATCTCGAATGGTCGTGGATGCTCGCGGCGGACGTCGGGCGGTCAAACCCAAGACGCGTCTCGCCACCCTGACCCCACGAGAGCAAGGTGTCTTAAGCTATATCGCCAAGGGACTCTCCAAGAAGGAAATCGCTGTGCTGATGCACATCAGCGTCAAGACGGTTGACAGCCACACGGTGCGATTGATGAACAAGCTCCATATTCACGATCGCGTAGAACTCGCACGGTTCGCGATCCGGGAAGGTCTGGTTCAGGCGTAGGCCTGGTTCAGGGTGTGGGTATGGTTCAGGCGAGGGGGTTCGGGCGGCGCAATGGTCCGCACAGCGGACCCTACATGACACCTGCTGGCGCACGGACGTTGGTACGCGTCATTCGTGACACTTGCACGCGTCCGACTGCGATGTGTGTCCGCCTGTGGGCAGCCAATGACACGGTACGAAGGGTAACCCTCGGGCGATTGTTGCGAATCCCAGTAGAACAACGAAGCAGGCTGCCAGTCGGTGTATCCGCACGCGCGTGAGGTGGCTCATCAAGGACGATCCACATCCGAGTGCGACCATGGCGGGGATGGTTCCGACGCCAAAGATCGCCATCGCCAACATCGATTCAAGCGGATTTCCGGCTGCCATTGCGAGTGCGAGAAATGCGTAGACCAGACCGCACGGTAGAAATCCCGTAAACAAACCTGCAAGGAAGAAGCTCCAGCGACCTGGTCTGTGGGTGAAGTGTTGCATGGTGGCTGAGAACAGTCGAGTCACATGGGTTGTCATCCATGGAAATCGCCGATGCATCGATTCAAGTCCAAAGCCCGTCAGCGTCGAGATGCCGATGACGAGCATGAATATGCCTGCGACCACGGACATCGTCTGCTGGAGCATGGTCAGTGCGCCGGTAAATTGTGATAGCGCCAAGCCCACTGCACCGGCTGATGCGCCGAGGAACGTGTAGGTGAAGATACGCCCCGTGCTGTAGATGAGTTGAGCGATGATCGCGGGAATCAGGCGTGTTCTGGTCGCGCCGATCGCCAGTGCGAATCCACCGCACATGCCAATGCAATGGGCTGACCCGAGGAATCCGCCGAGAAAAAATGCAAGCCAGTTCATGACGCCGCTTCCATGCGAGTCTGCAATTCAGCTTTCAAGTCAGCCTCCGAATCAGCTTCCGAATCAGCCTCTGGATCAGCTTCCGAATCAGCTTCCGAAACAGCAACCGAATCGGGTGTCCAACGCATGAGGCGGCGCGAATTGGCGACCACGATGGAGCTGCTCACGACCATCGCGATGGCTGCAAAGACCGGACTGAGTCGGCCTGTCATCGCCAGGACAATGCCACAGGTATTGTATGCGAACGCCCAGAACAGGTTCTGCTTGATGATGCGGATTGCTGTGCGGGAGAGAGAGATCGCGAAGGGCAATCTGCCAAGGTCGCTACCCGCGAGGCAGAGGTCGGATGCGTTCTGTGTGACGTCGGTTCCGCAGCCCATCGCGATGCCCACATCGGCTGCTGCCAGCGCGGGGGCATCGTTGATCCCATCGCCAACCATCGCGGTCGGAAGGGTTGATGCGATTTCTCGAACGCGTCGCAGCTTGTCGTCCGGTGACAGCGAATGCTCGGCTGGTACATGAAGCTCGGCTGCGATCCTTGCTGCCCGCTGGCTGTGATCGCCGGTAAGGATACGCAGATCGATTCCCTGTGCTTTCAACGTGGCGAGGGTGGATTTCGTTTCGGGTCTGAGCGATTCGGTGAATGTGAAGACCGCTCGGACGCGACCCCCAATCCCGAGCAACGTGGTCGGATGCCCCTCGGCGTGCGCGGTATCGAGCGCTGACCGGGCTTCTGGCGACAATACCACATCGCGTTCGTCCATCAGCCGTTCATTTCCCAGTACGACCAGAGTGCCTTCCGGCTGACACTTCCCGACGACCCCGGCACCTGGAATCGTTGTCACGTCCGCTACAGGTTTCAAGTCCTCTACACCATCGCCTGCATAGTCTGCCACTGCACGGGCAAGCTGATGATTCGATTTTGCAGCAAGCCCACCGGCGATCGACAGGAGTTCGCCGAGGGTTTGACCATTGGCGTCCGTTCGATGCACACCAGTCACCCGTGCGGTTCCCGTCGTCAAGGTGCCGGTTTTGTCGAATAAGAATGCACGGATTCCCGCCAGCCGCTCGATCACTTCACTGTTGCGAAATAATACGCCATTGGCAGCGGCTGTTCCCATTGCAGACCAGACCACCAGCGGCGTGGCCAACCCCAGCGCACACGGGCACGATATGAGTACCACCGCCAGAAAGGTCAATATCGCCGATTCGACCCCCCCTCGAGTAAAGCCCAGAACGCCGCCGCCGAACGCTGCCAGGAATACGATGGGGACGAATGCAGCAGACACCCGGTCTGCCAGTCGCTCGAATTGACCACGATGCCCGCGTGCGGCTGCGAGCGTGGCGATGAGGCGTCCCATGGTCGCGTCGTCTCCGACCGCGGTTGCACGGATGACGATGGCACCGTCGATGCTGGTCGAACCGCCCGATACCGCGTCGCCGATCCCCTTATGCACAGGTAGAGATTCGCCGGTGAGGAACTGCTCGTCCACGTCGGCTTCATGCTCGATGATTTCGCCGTCCACCGGAATACACTCGCCAGCGCGGACAAGAACATGGTCGCCAACTTGAACCTCGGCCGCCCGCACGACCACCTGTTGATCGCCTCGCAATACGGTCACCTCGTCCGGTAAATGGTCACGGAGCGATTCAACCGCCTGCGTTGTCCGATGCTTTCCGCCTGCTTCAAACCATCGACCGAGTGTGACGAATACGAGGATGATGCAGGTCGTGTCGAAGTACAGATGACCGGAATCTCGCAGGGTGGATACAAGCGAATAGAGATAGGCTGCTGATACGCCTGCCAGGATCAAGAGGTCTGTGGTGATGCGCCGCGCTCGAAGCTCGACGATCGCATTTTCAAGTATGGGGATTCCGAGAATCAGCAGAACGGGCGTTGCGAACAGGAGTGAGGCGTAGCGGAGCAGGTTGTGGACCACCGCCGCCAGTTTCGAATTGGCTGCATGGTCGATACCGAACACATCGTTGCTGTAAAGCACCAGCCCCATGATCATGACATTCATGGAGAGGAAGATGGCTGTCCCAAGTCGCACGAGAATCCAGGATGATCCCTCGTCGTCGCCAGTGCGGTTTGCGACACTCTCAGCCAATCTGCATCCGTAGCAGCAATAGCGTGATTCGGAATCTGGCGTGGTATTTGTACCGTGAGAATCCGCAATGTCTGGAATGCGCAAGGCGGGCGGGAGCGGCAACCCACAAAAGGAGCACGTCTGTTCGACGGCTGTCATTGCATCAGTTCGATGGCTGGCATCGCATCGCCCGCGAGAAAATTAGAAGTAGAACTTTGCCGCAGGGATGAGGTTCACGATAAAATAGCCAATGGCGTATACCCAGAAACCAATCCAGATGCCCCGGATCCACCAGGGAATGCGGTGGGTTGTGTAGGTATGGTAATTGCTTTCGCTCTGAGGTGTCGATTCGTGAGCATCGCTCATGGTGCATCCTTCCAGATGATACCGTCTTCCTGATCGAGTTTCCGCTCCCGGTCCATAAGATCGAACTTGGGTCGCTCGATATCCTTGAACATCCCGTTCCGAGCGGCCCAGACAAACATGCACGCGAAACCCGCAGACGCGAGGATGTAATTCAATATCGGAATCAGGGCGAACCGCCCCTCCTCAAATTCCGGATCGCTCAGCAGGTGGATGAACTCCTCGAATTTCGAGCCAAACCCATACACCCCCGCGATGAAAATCCACACGGCCATCACAATCAGCGTAATGCGCGGTCCGTTAAGCTCTTTCTTCGTCAGCATGGTTCGCCTCCGCTACATCTTTTTCGGACTTCTCACTTTTTGACTTCTCACTGCCATATGCCGCAGGCGGGGACGGTTCTTCGAAATAGGGATATTCGTCCAGCCAGCTCCCCAACCACTGCACATAGGTGATAAGCCCCATGCCACGCTTGTTGGGAACGCGATTCTCATCAAAAAGCCAAGGATACCGAGGCATCACAGAGGTCGGAACAACACTCGTCGGCCTATTAAAATGCGCAACGTGCCAGTCATTGCTGCGACGACCAGCCTCCCGACTCAGATCCGGTCCGACACGACGCGTCCCAAACAAGACCGGACGCTGCAGAGCATTGTTATACTCCCGGGAATGGGCAACAGGTCCCCACCGCTGATCCTCACTGGCCACTGGACGGACGAACTGACTGTGACAATGCCAGCAAGCTTCCGCCACATACACATCGTGACCAATCTGGAGCGCCTCAGCCAACCCCTCGTAGTCCGCATCGCCGAAATACTCGCGAAACTTATCCGGAAATCGCTCAGCCAGATCAATAAAATCAAACGGCAGCCCCTTCTCAGCAAGCTGGAGCACCGTCTCCTCAGGCTGATCCTTGTAGATCGTCCAAGGCAGCGCGCCCATGACAATGAACGCAAAGGCGAAAAAACCAAGACCGCCCACCAGCAGAATGCCGGATTTCGACTCAAACATAGCGAATCATCACTCCAAGTGAGACAACGTAAGACAGACACACGTCAGCCTGACACCCTATCCGTACGTATAGGACGGTTCGGCGTCGATCGGTCCTCTGAGGCTTCGGTCCGTGACCGTCATATAAATATTAAATGCAAAGAGGAACTGGGCAATCGTGATGGCTGCCCCACTGAAAGTACGCGTCAACCAGAACGGTACCATCGATCGAACAGTCTCCTCCCACAACACCAGATTCTTCCACTGGAACCCCTGCACCAGCCCGCCAAGCGTCAGATCGATGATCATGATGACCAGGCTGATCACGCTCAACCAGAAATGCCAGCTGTTCAGCGTATCACTCCACCATCCACGCGTACCAACAAGCCTCGGAATCAGGTAAACCATCATCCCAAGAATCCAGAACCCAAACACGCCGAACATCACCATATGTGCATGAGCAACAACCCAGTCGGAAAAGTGAATGATACGCTGGAACGTGAGCGTCGTCTGGAATGCACACTGAAGACACGTCACAAAATACAGCACCATCCCAACATAAAACCAGCGAATCGGAAGGCTGCGCCGAAGTGCATCTCCGGAACCACGCAGTGTCATGAAGAAATTCACAATCACCGTCGTCACCACAAACTCAACCGCAATCGTCGCCACGATGGCACCATGCTGAAGGAACATCGGAATCGGCGTGTACAGAAAATGGTGAATCCCATTCAGCGGATAGAAAAACGCCAGACCCCAGAAACCCACGAGAGACAACCCGTGACTCCAGATCGGCTTGCGAAGGATGATCGGCACGAAGTAATACATCAACCCCCACCCGATCGGCGTCACAAACAGACCGACAAGGTCGTGAATGAACAACCCGATGATCGCACCACTGGCTGTTCCACCGATCCAGTATTCAGTGAAAAAGTTACCCATCGTGTAGGTCAGCAGCGTCCACACCAGCGCAGCGATGAAATACCACAGAGAAACATACATCGGACCCGAAAACCGAATCACAGGTGTCATCAGGTTGAACCCGACCAGAAACAGGCCCAGTACCGCAACAGGATCAATCCAGATCGGCGTCTCACCCCACTCCAGCGCCTGCGCCTGCCCCGTGAGCAAGCCAAACACCGTCGCAAGCACAATCCCCTGCCAGACTACCAGAATCAACCACGACAGCTTGTCACTGAACACACGCTGCATCGTCAATCGCGGAATAGCCCAGTGCAAACCACCGAGAAACGCATTGGCAATGAACCCATACGCCAACCCGTTCGTATGCAACATCCGAATCCGACCGGGCGACAGAAACTCTATCTCCGGAAACGGATATAGCTGAATAAACTGCATCGAATACAGGAGACCTGCCACCAGCGCTATTAAAAAATAGACGTAGGACAGGACGAAATAAGACAGGACCAGTGGCCGATCAACGAGCGCAAGCGTGTGCGCATCATCAGCCGCTACAGACACAGGCGGATTTGCGATAGCAGTCGTCATAATCGTACTCGTACTCCCTTGGCCACACCACGTCTTGGCACCAGCACCTTAATCCTCACCTTCATCCTCTTCTTCATCATCATCATCGTCCGCAGTGGCAGCCAGTTCAGCCGCAACGACAGGGACCCACTTGTCCTGCGATGTGTCCATCGCATGATGACGCAACACGAAATCCCCCTCAGCCCGACGACTTGGACGACGGGCAATAAGATCCTGCACATAATACGACAACGCCCAGAGATCACCCCGATGAGCAAGCAACGCCCCGTCATCGCCGGCAATCTCAATGCTGTCGATCCAGGTCGGCATGGCGGTCCCTGTGATTCCCGCAGAAATCGAACGATACAGCACATCAAGTTGATGCCCCGCACGAACGTAGTCCCGCAGAAAATCAGGCACAAAGACCACTTCTCCCTCACTGCTCACACGGGAAACCGCAGACCCAAGGTCATCACGGAAAAACTCGCGACGCGTATTCTCAAACACCTCAAGATAATCATTGATCTTTTCGGTACTTACATAGGCAGGATGACACGTCCAACATTGCGTCAACCCATGGTAGACCGCCTCACCACGAGCAATCGCCTCACCACGATCAAGATTGCTTGCATACGGATCTTCTGCAAAAGGTATCGCCGGAGAAGGCCCCTGGTTCGCCCACTCATCACTAAAACTCTTGACATACGCAACCAGCGCCCATCGTTGACGCAGGGGAATGAGCTTCCAGCTCGGCATGGACGTACCACGCAACCCATTCGTGATCGTACGAAACAAATCATCGTCACCAGGAAGTGACCCGCTGCGACGTGTGCTGAATTTGTATTTCGCAGTGATAAAATTCCGAGGACGAGGATGCAACACATCAGCCGCTACACCATTCCCATCGCCGTTCTCACCGTGGCATCCAATGCAATACAACTCATATATCTGCTTGCCCTCAACCAGAAGCGTCTCATCGACCGGTCGCTGAAACCCAGCTGCATCCGGACTGGCTGCTCCCTCCACCATCTCACGGTCGCCAGGTACGCACCCAGCCACCGACAGAAAAATCGCAACCTGGGACACTACAAATACAACCCTGAAACGACGTATGCATGATGCCACGAAATGACACTCCATCACTAGGACACTACCTCGCCTGCATGCGACTGCGTTGAGTCATACGCAACAAAACTTCCCCAGCGATCAACCAGTAACATAGTCCACGCAAACACAAGATGCGTCAGCATCGCAACCCACCACGGAATACTGTCCACAATCCAGCTACCGCCAAACCACAACGGCTGAAGCCAGGACAACAAAACATAAAAATTCAAACACCACAACGACAATCCCATGATCGAGACCGCCAGAAACCGTGTCATGATCCCAGCCTTCGGGAAGAATTTACTCAGCAACAGGTGGAACGGAACGCCGAACAACGCCCCGGTACAAAGATACAAACCACAACCACTCGCCAGCACAAACCCGGAACTGACTTCAAAAGCGGTCTCCTCCATCGGAAACGTCAAATATACCCTGATGAGCTGAAGCGGATCCTGCTCAACAATCACCGATCCCACAATGTTGAACAACAGACTCGAACAAGCACCCACAAACCCGAGTACCATCCCCGCCATAATATGGTAGGACAGATAGTAACCACGAGGTGGCCAGGCAGCATCACTCGTCTGTACCAGCTCCAACTCAATCCGCGCCGCCTCGCGACGAAGACGATCCAGCTCTTTGAGTTTCTCAGACCGATCCATCAATGATTACTCCGAGAAGAAAAAAGTGCCCCGAACAGCTTGCACATGAAAACCACAACCTGCATCCACCTGCGACAAACCTGCAACCATTTACGAAACCATACAACTAAACATCAACTGCCCGATGTACATTGTCACTTCAAAACAGGGATATCGATGTATCTATATCCCGGAGAACCTGCGATGTGTCAATAATACGATCTGCCTTTAATCCCACACCATCCGCATCCACCCACACATCAGTTTCCCGGCGACTGCAACATGATGACCGCAGCACCAAGCAGCATGCCCACCAGCGTCACAATCCCAACCAGAAGACCGACACCCAGCAGGGTCCGCGTCCCCTCATCAAGAACAACAGGCATCCCTTTTCGACGGGACGCACGATTGGCCAAATACCCGCAAACCCAGTTCCAGTGCAACACCAGATGCAGCAAAACCCCCAACGTAAAGACCCCAAGACAGCCAACCTGAACATAGGACCACCCCTTGTAATCCAACCCCCACAGCATCCAGCCACCAGCCTCAGGACCAGACGGAAAAACGAACACCACGATGCAGGAAGCAAACACAACCGACAAAAATGCCAGCGCCAAAAACGTGTCCAGCACAAAATTCACAGTCGCCGCAGAGACGCGACGCTTCTTCTGGACCCGTTGAACGCTGTTTGGCTTCCTGTCGCTACCCAAAAACTCAATACCATCCAAATCTGCAACCAGTGACCTGGGCAACACGCCATATTCCATGGCACACGCTTACATCTACCCGCGATAGCAACTCACCGCACCCGTGACGCGACACATACTCACAGCACCCGCGACACATGCTCACAGCACCCGCGATAGCTGCACACCGCGTCCGCGACACCTGCTCACCGCATCCGCGACACCTGATTTCCATGCGTCCCCAACCATAAAACCACCCTAGGCGGTCTACCATAGCGGAAGTACGACCAGATTCCAGAAACCTGCCCGCAATTCCAAAAAGCCCCTGCAACGCACTATTCCTGTTTTCGATTTACCTCACGCACCTGAAAAGCTAGAATGTGTGACCATAATAACAACAGAATTTATGAGATAAACGGCGATATTATAGGGAATGGAAGGCGAAGGGCACCTTGTGCGTGACCATCTGCCAATACAGGGCGCATCGCCGCTGATGGCGGCTCATCACCCCTTATCACCGGGTCTGGAGCAAACACTTTGGAACCGTCCCTACCGAAACGTACCCGTCGACTGGTCCTCGCCATCCGCGACGACAAAAGTGACACTGTACACCATGCCCGTTTGCGCAGGCCAGTCACCCTCATTGGATCAAACTCTGACTGCTATATTTACACTCAGAGTCGAAACGCTTCGCGTGTCCACTGCGCCATCATTCAAACAGGCAATCAGGTGTTCGCGTGCGATCTCGCCAGCAGAACCGGCACAATCGTCAATGGCGACCCAATCCAACAACCGACGCCCCTGAAACACGGCGATCGGCTGCGTATCCACCGCTGGGATTTCGATCTTCAGCTGACGCATCGGAATGCTGCAGACATCAACAAACAGGATGCTACCGAAAGCAACAAACGCATTGCTCCCAAAATCGGATCGATCCAAGACGGATCGCTGTCCGCCGGATCGCAGTCAGATGGTCCGCAGTCAGGCGGATCGCTGCCAGACGGGTCGCTGTCAGGCGGGTCGATGTGGTTGAGCAACGAGGATGGACACGCGGTTTTCACTGCCTCCGAAGCCGTCATCCTGATTGGGCGGGATGAGCGATGCGACCTGGTGCGCGACGATACCAAAACGTCCAAAGCACATGCGATCCTGTTCCAACTCGGTGATGCCTGGGCAGTGGCAGACCTTTACAGTGCCAATGGAACGCATGTGAACAGCGAGAAAATATCCGGAACCGTCACCCTCCAGTCGGGAGATGTCATCCACATTGGTTCGAGTGATCTCATTTTCAACCATCCGCGCAAGCCAGCGCTTGTTCGGCTGGAGGATGTTGATTCGTCTGATTCCCCAGATGCACCTGATTCCTCTGATGCATCTGCCTCCGCAAATGATTCCGCGATCGTGCTTTCCGGCGACTCGCCCCTGAGCGATTCGACCCTGAGCGATTCGACTCTGAACGATTCGTCCCTGAACGGAAGTGCCGACACGATTGAAGCATCACTTGACGCCATCCCCCATACGCACGCATCCAATATCGTACTCGACGAAGCGAAGGCATCCATCGAGGAGGATCGTGACAACCTCGAAATGGCACGTTCCGCACTCGAAAAGGAACGCTCCTTACTCGACACAGAACGGGCAACGCTCGATTCCGAACGGGTGACGCTCGATGCAGATCGGGCGACGCTTGATTCAGATCGAGCGACGTTTGACACCATGAGGACACAGCTTGCGTCAGAACGGTGCAAACTGGATGCGTCGCGGGCTGAAGTCAATGCGTCCAGGGCGGAGGCTGAGCGTCGGATAGTCGAGCTGGAACAGCAATTCGAGGAGCTCCGGACCCAGCAATCAGAGCTTGCGGGTCAACTTCTGGCACTCAAAGCCCGCGAACAAAGTCTGGAGGACGCGGAACGCCTGGCGAACGACCTGTCCAGAAAGCTGGAGGATGATCAGTCGCAACTGTGTGACGAACAATCCCAGCTGAAATCCTCGCTGAATGACGTTATGCAGCAGAAGACGTTGCTTCAAAAACAGACCGGAATCATTGAAACCCGCGAAAAGGAACTCGCCGAAAAAGAGGCGAATCTGTCCGCACAAAAAGCAGGGGTCAAGAGGGATCGGGAAGCAGTATCTTCGCGTGAGCAAGCGCTGAGTATATTGGAAAAGTCGGTTGCAGCGCAGCATCAAGACCTCGCAGACCGAAGTGACGCCCTCGCCGCTCGCGAACGCGAGATGGAAGTACAGCAGGTCAAGCTTGACCAGCTACATGCACAGGCTTCGGATCGGGCGGATGCGACATCGCTTGCTCAACAATCGCTTGACGACGAAAAAGCACGACACGAATCCATGGCCGCAACCATCGAAGCCCGGGCGAGCGATCTGGACGCTCGGGAGAAAAATATTGCGTTGCAGGTCGAATCGCTTGCCACCAGAACGGAAGCATTGGACCGTCTTGCTGAAGAACTGGATCTGACCCGGCAGACCCTGGCTGACGACCAGAGCGTCCAGGAGCAACGCGCTGAAAATCTGACCGCACAAGAGGATACCCTCGCCGAACAATTCATCGCCATCGAAAACCGCACGGTTGCTCTGGATACGCGGGAAGCCGAACTGGAACAATCCGCCAACGCCTTAACCACCGAGGTGGCTGCGCTCGCAACACAGAAAAAGTTGCTTTCTGAACAGGCATCAACCTTGTCTGGGCAGGAAGCAACCCTTGCGGAGCAGAAAGCGATACTGGCGGCAGGCGAAGAGAAGCTTGCGATCGAACGATCGGAGATTCAGGCTGCACGCGGGGAGATTGAAACAGCGTATGCTGACCTTCAATCGAAACAGTCAGAAGCAGAACAGC
>JAJRYY010000104.1 GCA_024275565.1 Planctomycetota bacterium | reverse complement strand
TCAGCCACAGTATAATCCACATAATCGACCACAAACAGGTCCAGATACCCATCACCGTCATAGTCAAAAAACGCCGCACTCGTACTCCAGGCAGGTGTCGGAGGCAACGCATTCACCGCAGGGGCGAACGTCCCGTCACCACGGTTCGTATAGAGCATATTTTCGCCGAAATTCGTAACGTATAGATCGGAATCTCCATCGTTGTCGTAGTCTCCGACAGCGCACCCCATACCATATCCCCGATCACCAAGCCCGGAAGCTTCCGTCACATCGGTGAAATGCAGCCTGCGCACACCGGACGCATCAACCCTCAAATCATTGCGATACAGGCGGTTCATACCGGATTTTCCAGCTTCCCCGGGTTTCTCAGCTTCCCCGGATTTTCCAGCTTCCCCGGGTTTCGACGATTTCGGAATCTCAGGTGACAACGGGTGGCATTGGATGAGATACACATCAAGATCGCCGTCGTTGTCGTAGTCAAACAGCGCACAACCGGAGGCGGCGATCTCCGGAAAATGAAACGCACCCGTAGCACCAGTCGTATGCATGAAATCGATACCGCTCGCCTCAGCCACGTCCACAAACCACGGGGCATGAGATGTTGCAGCATCGGCGACAGGAGCATGAGCAGCGGAAGGAGCATGCTCAGGATCAGGAACAGCGGCAGGAGCAGACGCAGGAGCAGGATCAGAAGATTGGGGCCTGGACTCATCGCAACCGGAAAGAAGCACGCTCAAGCAGTAGACCGTTGCGCACATGAACACAAGCGCAAGGGAACCGTCAGACGGCGTACGCCCGTGACACACGCGTACAGGGTGGCCCATGTCTTCAGACATGGGGGAATCGACGACGTCTTCAGACATGGGGGAACCGGCGACGTCTTCAAACACGGGGGAATCGGCGACCGACTGCACAGCATGTGAGACACCACCACGCGGGTTGCTCAACGACTCATCGCCTCTCCACCGCTCAAGGGTGAACCACCTGCGGTATACCTGTAAAATCAATTCCGAACGTCAGCATTCAGACCGCCGACGACTTTCAGACCGGCGTCAGATTCCAGACCGTCGCCAGCTTCCAGGATGTCAGCTTCCAGACCGCCGCCAGCTTCCAGGATGTCAGATTCCAGACCGAATGCTGCGTAGTCGTCGAGGTCGATGTCCTCGTCGCCCTCGCGATCCAGACGGATGCAGGATTCGTCCGGAATCGCTTCCGATCCGAAGCAAACCTGAAAATCGGCGAAATCCGCCAAATCCACGTCGCCATCTTCGTCCGCGTCGCCATACAGATCGCAATCCACATCATATCGGCTTGGCAGATCATTGTTCGGAAAGCAGAAACCGCTCGGTAGCTGATCCGGTACGAACCGCTCCATATTCGGGTCAAAAAGAGCGTCAGCCACAAACGCAGTCAACGCGAGAATCTCATCCTCCGACAACCCGAGTGGCGTGAACAGCGGCGAAAGCGTGTCGATCTCCTGATCCGGAATTCCAGCGTTTTTATATCGGATCACGTCCTCAACCGTCTGTGCCGATCCGCTGTGGAAGAACGGACCATAGCCGCGAAGATTACGCACCGTCATCGAACGAAACTTGTATCGGTCGTCAGGATCCTGCGTCACGATAAAACGACCAAGATCGTGTTCGCCCTCCGGAATAGCAGGATGCTCTGCCGTTCCAAAAGCGTGGTATGTCGTCGAACCCAGTGCAGGCCCGCTATGACAGGCTGCACAATTTGCCTTCCCGAAGAACAGCTCCGCACCATCCAGCTCCTGATGCGTCATGGCAGCGTCGTCGCCAGCGAGGAACGCGTCCCAGGGCGACTGGTTGCTGACCACGGTTCTTTCGTAGGCTGCGATGGAGCGAATGATTTGAAAATTGTCGATCAACTGGAGGGGGGGGAGGTCAGACATGTCCGGAAATGCCGCCTGAAACAGCGGCAGATATTCGGGAACATCGTGGATGGAATCCGTACCGATGCGATGTGCTTCCAGTGCAGCCCGCACCTGACGCTCGACGGCGGGAAGCTCCACAACAGTCACGAACAATCCGTTCCAGAGCATCTCGTCGAAATAAGCAACCATGTTCACCGAGGGTGAGACAATTCCGGGGTTATCAAGCGTATCTGTCACGCTGACGGGCGTCGGTGCTTCGTCCAGTGCGAGAAGCGATGGTATGGGACGTCTGCGGGCCTGCCCCTTGTTGTCGATGAACCCCACGCCGCCAATACCGAAACACTCCGCCTGTCCGGCGCGAAATCCGGCTTCCACGAAGTGGCATGTCGCGCACGATACCGTCATATGGGTGACGGGCGTGGTGTTGAAATCGTTCAGCAGCGGTTCGTGGAACAGGAGCTTGCCAAGGGCGACCCGGGCATCGGTGATCTCAAAAATGGGGTCGATGGTCCCATCATCCAGGCGGTGCTGAGGGAGCTGGTGAATGTCCTCTGGAATCGTGAGCGTTTCGATACCGTCTGTCACGGAGTCGATGAATGCCCGAACCTCGATCGCCCGATCCTCGAGAGACGTCCCTGCGAGTGCAGTGCTGGAGATTATGAGTACAACGTTGATACACCGAAACATTGTTCTTCCCCCGTTGACGCTGAAGAAAAAGTCCTGATCTCCTGTTGTAATGCAGGAGGTTCTAATCTCCTGTGAAATGCAGGAGGTATGTCCTGAGATCGGAGAAGTCTACATCCTGATCCGTATCGAAATCAAAGACCTCGCAGCCCACATCAATCGATCCGGCATCAGGGCCTGTGACGCATTCCTCGAACTTCTCAAAATCCGCAAGGTCCGAATCTGAATCGCCATCCCAGTCGCCAAGCACGAAGCCGGTCAGATCGATCGACTTTGTCGCCATCAGTACGGGAGCGCTTTTGCCGTGCATCTCCCATGCGTCATAGAGCGTCTGGCCCCAGTGATTGGTCACGTTCTCATCACGGAGGAACTCAATATACTCCTTGCTGGAGGTCTGATAGTATAACCTGACCGTGGCAGAGGCGGAACCTTCCGGGAGCGCATAGAGCGTATCATCCCAATATTGCCCATCCGCGTAGGTTGCATCGACCGGTTTGCCGCCAAATGCGTCGTAGGCAGCGTTGGTGAATCCGCGGGGTGGAATCCGGTTGTCCTTATACACTTTGTTGTTGAGCGCGAAGTGGAGCGAAATGCCCTCCGGCAGTCCAGACGCTGCTGCCACTGCAGCGTCAAGTCCGAGATGTATTTCGTACACCTTGGTATCTGATCCGTCGAGATCGGCGGACAGCGTGTTGTAGTAACCGCGTTCTGTAATGAGTTGATCGGCTGCGTCGAAGAACTGTACGTTCAGCCACATGCGTCGACCTTCCGGATATCCGGTGGGGAGCTTGTGTCCTGATTCGTTTGTAATTCTCACGCTGGCGCGAGCACCGTCCTGCGAGATGTCCAGGGTTGCTGCCCGTTGCAGCATGGCGATCGAAAGATCCTGCCCCTCAGTCAGGCGTGCCTGCCAGTCCTCCGCATTTGGGATGGCGTCGAGCGGCCAGAGTTCGACCAGTGTGTCACGAATCCATGAGTTACCACCTGCGAAATCGTGGCGTGGCATGTCGGGGCGGGCTGGGAACCCGAAATCGTCCGGATTGCATCCATTTCCCTGGCGATCTTCCATGTGGCAGTCCTGGCAGGTGCGTACATCGCCCATCAGATTTCCGCCGAAGACACCACCTGTGTCGACGCCATTGGGGTAATCGCTGTTCAACCATTCGCTGTAGGTCCGCTCGACGGGGAACATGTCGTACTGGTCGCCGGTGGGGTGAGCTGAATCGAGGGTTCCGAGGACGTAATCGTCTCCGACTCGTGTGTAGGCTGGGTTGCTGACATCGTGACAGGCTGCGCACAGCTCAGAAGTCTGATGGAATGGGCTTTGGATGAACTGATTTCCATCCGGGACTGGATGCGGTGGGATGAATGGAGCTTTGAAGTTGAAGGGTCCACGGCGTCTGTCGAGCGGGTCGAAAATGATACCACCTGTTCCTGGTCGAACCGGGATGTCGAGGATGTCGGCGAGTATTGCTTCATCTTCAGGGGGGCTGACGCCCGGTTGAAATACGGGGTCCACCATGCGATGGCATGTGTGACAGGTGACGCCGTCTCGATCGGAGTCGATGAATGCTGAGGCATCTGTTGGTTCTGAACGACCATCGAGCCAGGCCATTGGAGAATGGCATCGGATGCACAGGTCGCCCACGTCCTTGACGTCCTGATTGGCGATGGTGAGACATGCGTAGAAGAGGGGATCACGACTCGCCTGCGCCATCATGCTGCCTTGCCAGTTTGGTGCGACCTCGACCAGTCCTGGAAACTGAATTCCGTGGCAGATGATGCAACTGAGGGATGATTCCATCGGATCGATCAGTTCGAGCGGCTGAGTTCCGCCGACGAAGAAATCCTCGATGGTTGTCGGAATTTGTGTCTGTCCCGCCATGGCTGCGTACTGTGCTGTCCCGAGACCTGCTGCCAATGATGCGACCGTTAGAAGGCACGACATCCGTCTATCAGATGCAAACATCTGCTTCATTTTTTTCTTGCTCCTGCCCATTTTCGTTTCCCCTGTCCGTCCTGGTTTTCCGACCCATTCCGAATGCCCAGTGAGGCGTTTTCTCCATAGTTTTGCTTTTCCCAACAGCGGGTCCAGCACCGTAAGCGACGTTTCCGGTTGACGATGGAAACAGCCCCTCCACCCTACAAAGACCCAAAAATTCAAATTTCTTACACGAATTCCGGGAATTTTTGCGAAAAAAGTAAAAATTACTGATATCCGCGATGAATCGGCCCTTTCCGGTAGCGATTATAGCGATCCAGGTGTGTGGCAACCACAACGAATCGCTCCAAAATCACCATTTTGGCGTCGTCTGGCGTCCTTGTGGGCTGATTGTGGGTGTGGTCTGGTTATCGGACTGTCTGTTGTTGAATGTCGCTTTTTGTCGTGAAGTGTGAGCTGATATCAGTGAAGGTTGCGGATTTTTCGTTTCTGCTGTGTGTGGCGTTTCGGAACCGCGGGCATGGTGGTTTGTGGCGGTGGGGATGAGGTTGCGCAAGCGAACAGGCCGCCGACTCGAAAGTTGGCGGCCTGTTTCTTTGTTCTCTTGGAGGTCCGACGTTGCTATCGCGTCGGTGTGTCAACCTTGCGGTTGATGTGGTGGATCCTGGTTTCTGGAGCGCTGCTGCTCTAGAAGTTTACCGGGAGGTCGAAGTTGCACGCCAGGAGGCGGGCTTTGGTTGCTGTGACAAACGGGTTGTCGCTGATCTTGGTGACATACAGTGGTTCGCAACCGACGATGTTGATCATCGGGCTACGGCCTGGTGTGACGCCATCTTCCGGGACGCGGAGGAGGTGGCCGCTCCAGTTGCAGATGTACGTTCCGCATTCCTGGATTGAATCGAAAGCGAAGCTCGCGCCTGCCTGTGCACCAAAGCTTGACTGCTGTGCCTGCTTCGAGACATTGCTTGTTGCATTGCTCATCTTGTACTTCTCCTTGAAAAAAATGACTAAACTTCTAACGCAAATCAAAACCGCTCACGCACGAGCGGCGATTATTTACAGGTAGATTTTCCATGTATCTTGTGTCATCCCTGACCGAGGGGTGTTCTCTTTCCCGGCGTCTACCCTGCGTCGAATCTGTTTGAGCTTTCGGCGTCAACGCCTCAACTACATTTACGGCAGAATGGGGTGTATGCCTGAAGTTGAAATGGTTAAAAAAAGTGTGCCAGGTTTGTTGGATGACCGGAGTGCAGATTTTTGCGTGGTTCGGCAGTGGCTGCTTATTTTGCTGGTATTGCAGGGTTATCGCGATTTCTGGGGATGACCGCAATGATCTCGAAGCGGATGTCTCCCTGTGCGTCGCGGACCACGTCCAGAATGTCTCCGCCCCCGATTTCGCCGGGTCTTGCGACGAATAATACGCTCTGGCGGGGATGTTTGCTGAAATGATCGGACAGTACTTCCTGTCGCGTTGTCATCGTGAATTTTCCGAACGATGTTACACGATGGAAGCCGTCGGTCTCACGCTCGTAGTCGATGGTTTTGTCCCATGCCTGGAACGCCTCTGGTTCTACCGGTAGCCCGAGCAGTACTATTATGTATGGTTCTCCTGAGTACCATCGCTGTTGAAAATCTCGCTGATCTGAGATGAATACGCGATCGAACCGATCCACCATTGGCCGGATTCGCTTCACTGCAGCGAGTAAATCTGCCTGATAGAACGCCTGTACCCAGGGGGCGTGGTTGCGACGTCCGAAATAGTCCGAGGTTGTGTAGAGCCCGTTCGCGCTTACCAGTACTGCTATCAGGCTGGCTGCGAGCATTTTTCGCTTACCTGCCCATGCCAGGGCGCTTACGATGCCGATGGCGGTCAGCCATTGATACGCTCCAAGCCCGCAGGCTGATCTTAAGGCGTGGGGTCCGCCCTCTGTCGCTGAGGCTGCGAGTGGTGCGAGCAGGAGCCATGCGATGAGTATTCTGCTGATGGGTGAAGATCGCCATTGTCGTATGGTTGCGAATATCCCCAGGAGGAGGAATGGTGCTGAAATGATCGCGATCTGGCCCATTCCCGGGGGAGATTGTATCTGATATCTGTCTCCCACAAGGAAAAGCCAATTCGGGGTAAAATGTTGTGCATATTGGGTCAGGAAGAGGGTTAGACCAGCTGTAAATGATTCGCTTTGATGGAACACGGACGTTTGCGCTGCCCGTGCCAGTATTCGATCGGGGGATGTCAGCGTCAGCCACGCCATGGGTGCAATGATGAGGAGTCCGACGACTATCGCGATGGCTGCTGTGCGGCGATTTATGGGGGCGTTTGCTTCGGTGGGTCTGAGACACGATGCGATTTCTCTTCGGCAGAGGAGTGCTGTGACGGTTAAAAACAATGGTGTGAAGAGTCGCATTGATGGGTATGTGTAGACGCTCAGTCCCATCACCATTGAAGCCATCACAAGCCGTGAGAGTTTGAGTTTGATGCCGTTGGTTTTGGGCTGAATCGAGGTTACCAGTAGTGCTACTGCGGCGATCGTAAATGCCGGTGTGAGGGCAGATTCGTGGCCTATTCGTGTGATCTGGATGTGCCATGGTGAGATGGCCAGCAGTGCGGATGCCCAGAGTGCAGTCTCCTCGTCATATGTCCGGCGAATGGCGACGAACAATGCGCAGACCGTTATCACGCCCAATAGTGCTGCTGGTAATCGTGTTGAGAGTATGAGCTTGTCTGGGCCCATTATTGCGTGGAATGGGATCATCAGATATGCGTGTATTGCGCCTCTGAAATCGCATCTTCCGAACGCCTCCAGCAGCACAGGCCAGTGCTCTCCCCAGCGGTCTGCACCCGTTTTGAGGAGGCAGTAGGCGTCGTATCCGTTGCTTGCTTCATCGTGGTGTATTCCCGGTGGTGCGGTATCCAGGGCGTACAGGCGGATGCCGGCTGCGATCAGGAGTATGGTCCAGAAAGCAATGCGGTATGCTGTACGGTTGCTCATTGCTTTAACCGGGAAAACAGGGGTGGGATGATCTGCAGGACTCGATCGATCTCTGCTTCGGTGGTGAAAACGGAGAGGCTGAAGCGGATCGCGCCGCTTAGTCGCCCTTCGGTCAGCCCCATCGCCTGTAGTATTGGTGAGGCTTCCATTGCGCCGCTTGTGCAGGCTGACCCGCTTGAGGCGTAAATGCCGTTCTCGCTCATGAGGATCAACATTGCCTCCGCCTCCAGCCCATCAAAGGAGATGTTCAGGGTGTTGCAGACGCGTGAAGCTGGGTGGCCATTGATGCTCGCTCCGCGGACTGTTTCGAGCAGGCCTGCCTCCAGGCGGTCGCGCAGGCGTGCCATGCGGTGGCACGCGCGTTCGTCTCGTTGTGAGATGATGTCGGCGGCTACGCCCATTCCGACGATGCCGGGAACATTTTCCGTTCCGCCGCGACGCCCGATCTCCTGATTTCCTCCCATCATCAGCGGTTCGATCCGGATTTTTGGTGCTACATACAGCGCTCCTACTCCTTTTGGGCCGTGGAATTTATGGGCAGCGATCGAGAGAAAGTGGATCGGAATTTCTCCCGTATCGATGGCGAGTGATACATCGACTGGAACCTTTCCGACGGCTTGGACTGCGTCCAGATGTAGCGCTACGCCGCGATCTGCACAGATTTCGGCGATCTGCTCCACATCGAAGAGTACCCCCGTTTCGTGATTTGCCCAGAGCAGCGATACCAGGGCGGTGTCATCTCGAATTGCAGCCCGCAACCCGTCCAGATCCAGGCGGCCTCCGTTATCGACGCCGACCTCGTCTACCACATGGCCTTGCTGCCGCAGATGGGTACATACTTTGCCAGTTGCACTATGCTCGACGGCTGACGTTATCAGATGTTGCGGACCCTTTCGCGAAGCCAGCGTGCCTCGGATGGCCAGGTTGATGCTCTCTGTACCGCCGCTGGTGAAGACCACGTTCTTTGGAGCTGCACCCATCATGGTTGCCACCTGCTCCCGGGCGGTCTCGACGCGATGCCGCGCCCGCTGCCCGAGCATGTGGATGCTGGATGGGTTCCCGAAATCGTCTCGGGCGCATTGACCCATCGCCTCAGTGACCTCCGGGTATTGTTGCGTTGTTGCATTGTTATCCAGATAGATGTTGTCCGGATGTATTGGTTCGTTCATGCTGCGTCTGCTCTGCGGTGTTTTGAAACGATGCGGTGCCCTGAAACGATGCGCCTGACACGATGCGGTGTCTTGGCGGTGTCTTGATCGATTTTCCGGAGTATAACGCAAAGCCCATGCATCGTCCCGCTGGGATGTCAGGATGGTGGCGATTTTCCGCGGGTCTTGCGTCGGGAGTGGGGTAGGATTGTTCGGTTCTCGTAAAACCTGTACAGTGTCTTCGCATCGTAGCTGGCAAGATATTGTAAAAACATGGAGTTAGCGCGTGAGCGATTGGCACAGATTGACACTTGGAATACTGGTGGTTTGGTCCGGAATTTCCCTTGGCGTGGTGGGGTGCTCGGAGAAGGGGGCGGGATCGGGGAATCGTTCGCCGCGATCGACTGCTTCTCGAAAGGCACCCGAGACCGTCATACTCATTTCGCTAGATACGCTGCGGGCAAGTCGTCTTGGAATCTATGGCTACAATCGCGAGACTGATCCACATTTGGCGCAGCTTGCGAAAGAGTCGGTCGTCTTTGAAACCTGTGGCGTTCAGGCGACACAGACGCTGCTCAGCCACAAGTCGATGTTCACATCACGGTATCCGCTTCGTCTCATTCGTGAAGCTACGAACGCAGATATCGAAGCGTTGAAAAAGCTTGAGGCTCCGGATCAGTTTATGGTCGGCGTATTCCAGAAGATTGAAGACAAAATGCTCGTGTCAGGTCTGCAGGAAGGGAAGTATGTGACGGCTGGTTTCACAGATGGTGGGTGGATGCGTCGCGAGATGGGTTTTTTTGCGGGTTTTCAGCACTTCGACGATCAGGCGGGACATTTTGAGCAAATCCTCCCTCGGGTGAAATCCTGGCTTGACGGGAGGAAGCTGAAGGTTGGGAAGCTGAACGGGGGTAAGAAAGAGAAGCTGTTTCTGTTTCTTCACACCTACGATCCGCATTGTCCTTATCCATGTCGTGACCCCTACAACAGCCGATTCTGTCAAGAGCATTCGAACCACATCCCCTTGGGTGGGTTGTGTGGAAAACCTCATCTTGTGAATATGGATCTCACGGAAGG
This sequence comes from Planctomycetota bacterium, assembly GCA_024275565.1. GTDB lineage: Bacteria > Planctomycetota > Phycisphaerae > UBA1845 > UBA1845 > JAJRYY01. The sequence continues at coordinate 1,865 of JAJRYY010000104.1, read as the reverse complement.
GGACATGCGTGGTATCAGCGACCACTATGATGGTGGAATCCTCAGCACAGATGCCTACATGGGCCATCTGGTGTCAGATTTGAAGCGGCGTGGGTTGTACGATGAAGCCATGATCGTGGTCACGAGTGACCATGGCGAAAGCCTGGGAGAGCACGATCAGATCGGGCATGGCGGATTATATCTTGAGCAACTGCTTGTACCGTTGATCGTGAAACTCCCCAAGTCCTGGAATATCAAGCCAAAAGTTCTGGAGCATCCGGTGGAGTTGCTTGATGTCATGCCCACGATCTACGATGCGTGTGGTATCAAGCTTCCAGAGGGCGTAGATGGCCGATCCGTTCTGCCGATCATCTTAAGTGGTGATGGCGGGAAAATGTATCTGATCGCACAAATGACCTTTCGAGAGGGTCGCGATGGGATTTCAAACGCGACCAAGCGAGCGATCCTCGATCCGGGGCGGTGGCTTCTGATTCACGATGCGACGGGCGAGCGTGTGGAGTTGTTCAACCTTCGAGACGACCCGCTTGGTTTGACGGATATCTCTGGTGGTAAACCGCCGGCGGTTGTGGGGTTGATGAAAGTATTGGCTGCTCGAGATATGGAGTCGTCCGACGGAGAGATCATCGATCCTGAGTCCGTTGAAATGAGCGAAGAGCTTCTAAGACAGTTGAAGAGTCTGGGATACCTCGATTAGCTTGTTGGTTGTCGCGGTATATGTCGTCCATCATTATAGGAAGTTATAGCTTTGTCAGCAGATTTTTGAGGTAGTAATACGCCCGAGTCTGAGTGACATCAAGACCGCTTGGGCAACCACCATCGCCGTTTCCGCAAAGATTTCGTCCGTCTTGTCCCGGTGTTTCCGGGTCAAGAAAGTAGAACAGTTCAGTGCCATTTTTCTTTGTGATCAGCTTGTATCTTTGAGGAAAGTCTGCATTGGGCTGATTGGTTATCATTCTGGTGTAATGTGTCAGTGGATTAGATAGCATGGGCTGATTAGGTCTAAATAGTTCTGAGTAGACATATTCTCTTGTTCTATTTGCAGGATTCTCAAGTATGGGCAACATGCTGATACCATCAAGCTGCATTTCAGATATTGGAGTTAAATGTTCTGCGGTACTCTTCTCAAGCGTTGAAAGTCCACTCCCGGTAGCAATCTCAAGGATCGTAGGATGCAGGTCTACAAGTGCAACCAATGATTCTGATTTTGCACCAGCATTTTTCTCTGGGACAATTGGTCCCCACACGATGAGTGGAACATTCACGCCGCCTTCATAGAGAGTTCCCTTCGCGCGATTTGGGTTATTTGCATGAGACACAACACGACCGGGGGAGCCATTGTCACCAACGAAAAAGATTGCAGTATTTGGAGGCATGGAAGATAGCATTTTGCCAACAGACCAATCAATGCTCTCAGACATCGCTTTGAACTTGAGTTCATCAGGATCGCTTTCATTGACGGTCCCACTGTAGTGCATGTTTTCTGGAGGCGGCTGAAAAGGCGCATGTGGTGCGTTAAAACTTGCCCATATGAACCAGGGTTCTGTCATTTCTCCCATTCGTTTCACCACATCATCCAAAGTGTCAAGTGTAGCATATTTATTTACCCGTGAAAGTACGCCATTTGTTTGCTTCGTCCATTGGTAATAGCCATCCTTGCCCTTAAGATTTGCCATAGCTCCAGCCGTATATCCCCAGCCCGCATTCACCGGATGTTGTGTATCCTCCCAGTCCGAAAGATGCCATTTTCCAACTTGGGATGTATCATAGCCCGCTTCATTCAGAATATGGGCGAGGGTCATCTCATTCATGGGCGTAGAATATTTCCCCCAAGGCTTGATGGCAGAGCCGACACCATACCTGAATGG
>JAJRYY010000103.1 GCA_024275565.1 Planctomycetota bacterium | reverse complement strand
GCAGACACGCATTCCGGGTCGCACGTCGTGTTCCAACATGATAAATCGCTCCTGTTACTTCAGATACCCACTATCTCAAACACCCACTCCAGCCACATCAGTCTAACCCGCCCCCGACAGGAATGCCAACCCATCACTGGTATATGAACGCCGGACGCCTGCAATCCAAAGGGCGACCGCCCTCTTTCACATCATCCTGTTTCCAACAATGCTGGCAGCACTGTCACGGACCCGTTGCAACTCACGCTGTATATTTTCCTTGACGACGCGTGTCTCTGGGGAATATGCTCCATATCGGGCGAAAAAGATGTGCCCATGCGGGTATGCTTCGCAACAGTGGGATATAAGGAGGGATATTAAGGAGGGACATGAGGAGGGATAAGAGGAAAACAGGAGGTTTTCTGATGAAGGCAAGTCGTCTGGTGAAGAGGATGCATCATGTCAAGGAACCCCGTCATCGCCAGTGGTGTGATGCTAAAATAACGGGCATTATCATTATTTGAATGTTCCTCGCCAAAGCCATAGGTTGTGGGACTGGTGTTTCTGTCGCTGTTTATTACGCATACCATAACTGCGTGCAGGCAGCTAATGTTCGTAAGAAAATAGACGTTCGCCGTGCATACAGGAAGCTCGAAGCCTGTTGCGCTGGTCAGAAAATCGATTGTGGAAGCTGGCAATGAAAAAGACGGAGTTCCCAATTTGCCCACCCGGAGCACGACCTCTGGCAATGACGATGGTGCTAGCCCATACCGTTATTTTTTTGATGATCCTGTTTCGTGCATCCGATGGGACGTTTATGTGGAGGCAGCAACCCGTAAAGCTAAGCATCTTCGTACCATACTCCGCAGGAATGGTGCTGCTGGTGATGGCATATTACGCATATTCCCGCGCAAAGAATCAGTTGAAGCGAGCGATGGAAGAAGAGCTTTGCTGGGGATGTCTGTACTCGCTCAAGGGGTGTCCACATGAGGATAGTCTCTGTCCAGAGTGTGGTCTTCCGCGTACGGGCAGCAAGGAACGGTGGGCGTTCTGGCGACCTGGTATGTTTGGTTCAAATAGTGGTTTCCACGAACAGGAACACGCCGCCAGAAAAGATGAGAAGAAGGCTATGAAAGCTTCCCGAAAAGTGGAAGACGCCGCCCTGAAAAGCGGAAAGTAGTCCATAGGCATATAAAAACTGAGCGCGAGGGGGGTGCAGAAACTGTGCGCCCCTCGCCTCTTTTTTCCTCACCACCTCAAACATGCGCAGGGAAAAACGGCTGCATGACGCTGTTGGGTTGGGCTACATGCAAATGTTCGCGAATAATACCGGCACGCCCTTTAGAGATGGGAAAGACGATGATAGATTGTGCTGAATGATGAAAAACCAGACAACTTGTACTACCACAACTGACACGCAATACAAACACCCATCAACGCTCCCACGCCTGAAGACACACACCATGTCGATGGTCGTCATCGGATGGATGCTGTGTAACCCGATGGTGGCGCAACAACCAGCCGATCCCGAATCGAACATTCTCGAACGACCAACGCGATCGGGCGATGAATGGCGAACGCGCGGGGCGTACGACGAAGCGATCAAAGCCTACGCGTCGCAGTTGGCAGCCAGGGATTCTGACCCGACAGCAAAGAAAAGAATGGCAGCCACAAACGCTGCCGTCGGCATGGCATGGTGTCATATCGAAACAGGACACCATACCAAAGCAGTGGAAATCCTGAACGACCACCCCCCGATATCGGGCGAAGATACGAGTGCCACAGGGTGGCATCTCACGATGTCCGAGGCGATGGCGTTGCAGGGAGAGTATGCAGCAGCACTGGAGCACGCAGAGCAGGCTGTCGCATCCGATCCAGATCGCTGCACCGCACGGTTCGCACTGGGCAGAATGCAGGAAGCGCTTGGCCTTCGAGACCAGGCGATAAAAACCTACGCATGGTTCGAGCAACGATTTCTCAAACCGCTTCCGGACGATGCAGAGGAATTGACCGCCGCAGGGAGCGGCTACCTGCGATACAGCGCCATGTCGCGAAACCCCGCACTTGTAAATCGAACCCAGTTCGTCCTCTCGGAGGTCTACCTGAGAGCAGTCGAACAGATCGATCGCACCTGTTGGCCTGCGAGAATCGCCGCCGGAGACCTGCTGCGGTCGAAATCCCGACACGAACCAGCAGGGAAAGAATATCTCGCCGCGCTGCGAATCAACGAGAACCTAGCCGCAGCCCACGTCGGTCTGGGGAAAATATCGCTGGATTTATGGCAATTCGAGCAAGTGGAACAACAGGTTAAAGCAGCCCTTGAAATCAACCCGCAGTCCGCACCAGCCAACCGATTGCTGGCAGGACTTCGACTCACAGAGCGACGATACCAGGCAGCCAAAGTCGCAGCCAGCGAAGCACTGAACATCAATCCAAACGACGTGGAGGCACTGGGTCTTGCGGCTGCGGCGGCCTATGGCCTCAACGATTCACAGGCGGTGACAGAGTTTCGCAGGCGCGCATATAAAGTGACACCGAAACCCGCCGCTTTCCACGCAGCTTTCGGCGACACACTCGCCGCGCTCCGACAGTACGCTGCCTCCGAAACCGAATACCGCCTCGCCATCGAGCACGACCCGACAGATCCGCACCCGGGAACGGAACTGGGACTGATGTACATGCAATGGGGAGAGGAGGAAAAAGCCCACCTCGCACTGACCGCAGCCTTCACCCTCGACGCCTTCGACGCACGAACCCACAACACGCTCGAACTCCTCAACGAAATCAATCAATTTCAACGCTTGGAAACGGAGCATTTCACGATCAAATATGATCACCCCGATGCAGTACTCATCCCCTACCTGGCGGACTATCTGGAAGACATCCACGAAGAAATTTGCGACGACTATGAAGTGACACTTCAAGCGAAAACAATCATCGAGCTATGCCCGGAACATCGCATGTTCGCAGTCCGCATCACGGGCAAACCATGGATTCCAACCGTCGGGGCATGCACAGGCAGGGTGATCGCCCTGGAAGCACCGCGTCGCAGCGCACGACTCGAAGGTCCATACCACATCGCCCGCGTCCTCCGACACGAATTCACTCACACTGTAACACTCGCAGCCACCGAAAACCGCATCCCCCACTGGTTCACAGAAGGGCTGGCGGTCATGCAGGAAGATTCGCCACGCTCGTACGGATGGCGAAAAATGCTGGCGGAGAGCTTGCGCCAGAAGAATCTATTCACGCTTCAAAGTATCGACTGGGGCTTTATCCGCCCAGAGAAGCCCAACGATCGAAGCCGGGCATATGCCCAAAGCGAGTGGATGTGCGAATTCATCGTCGATCGATTTGGATACGACGCAATCCCCGACATGCTGAGGCTTTATCGATCGCGTCAATCTCAGGAAGATGTGTTATCGGACGTAACGCAGCTGACGCAGGCTGAATTCGATGCTGCGTTCGCAAAATGGGCAAGCAAGGACGCTTCCTCCTGGTGCATGGACACTACCCCCCCCGAGGATGTCGCGGTACTCCGCGAGCGTTTGATTCTCGATTCTGAGAATCCGGACCTCTGGGCCAGACTCGCAAAGGCGGAACTGGACCGGGGCAATCTGGAGCAGGCAGTTTTTGCCGCGGGAAAAGGCGTGGCCATTGATGACAATCATGTCGGCGCTCTGGAGACGGTGGGCCGCGTGCTTTGGAGGTTGCGTCAATCCGAATCAGTCGTCGCCAATCGCGGCGAGGCAACCGGGAATCGGGATGGCGCCACCGGAAATCAGGACGCCACAGGAAATCGGGATGGCGTCGCCGGGAATCAAGACGCCGCCGGGAATCAGGGCGAGATCGACATTCAACTGCTGCGTCTCATGTCGCGGCTTGCTGAAATCGACGCCGAGGGGTGGTTCGCGCCCAAAGTGCTCGGGACGCTGGCCGTCGATCGCGGCGATCATGATGCTGCGATTCCGATGCTGCAACGCTTGAAATCCGCGTGTCCTGGTGATCCCTACGCGGACCGGACGCTTGCGGGTATTTTCCTCACATCGGGTGACAATCCTGCGGCCCTGAAGCATCTCCTCGAACTGGCAAGGGTGGAGGAAAATGACGCTGGGGTGGCTGAGGCGATCGCGGACATTTATCGGAGCATGGAGCGATGGCATGACGCGAGGTACTGGTATTTGCAGACGATTTTCATCAACGCGTACGAAATCGCTCCGCATCTGGCGTTGGCTTATGTGTATGGGAAGCTCGGTCAGGCGAAAGGTGTGGCTGGGGAATATGCGGCACTTTGCCTGCTTGAGTCCGATAATGTTGAATATCTGAAACAGGCTTCCCTCGCACATGCTGCGATCGGAGCGACGGAAGCTGCGGCAGAATTTTCCCGTCGCGCGGAGGCGATCACCCCAATCATGCCTGAGAAGAGGTGATCACCCCAAGCAGGCCTGTCAATCCACTAATTCCCGAAGGTCGCTAATCCGCTGCCCCTGCGCGTCCGATCACACTTCATAGGGACGTGCATGGCGTGCTGATGCAGCATCAAAGGGGGCTTCTGTGTTTACGAAGGATATACTCGCCAATCCGGATCCGGCGTATGCCCATTGCCATTGCGCGACGATCGCAATGACGCACGAGGGCGATCTTCTGGTGGCGTGGTATGGCTATCCGAGTACGGAGACGAAGGGTGGGGTTCTTTTTTGTACCCGGCGTCGGAAGGGGTCTGATCGGTTCGAGAAAGCCAGGCGGTTGTTTCCAGAGATCAATCGCTCGGTCGGCAACCCTGTGCTGTTTGTGTCTGACGATGGTCGTGTGCATATCATGTTTGTGGTGATTACGGACCACTACTGGGACAGTGCCGAGGCGTATTGCGCCAGCAGTGATGATCATGGGCGTTCGTTCTCTCAGCCGGAGTCCATGCGTCTTGGAAAAGGCATGATGGTGCGCCATCCGCCGATTCGCCGGAACAACACGTATCTGCTCCTTCCCGTGTATGACGAGAATCAGGATAAATCGTTGTTCGCAACGTCCGATCCGACGTGCGCTGCCTGGATGGTTGTTGACGAGATCGAAGGTGGTTCGATCCAGGGTGATATCGTGCGACAATCGGAGAAGGAACTGGCGACCATGCTTCGCCCGGTTGGAGACGATCGCCATTGTCTGCGGTCTATTTCCGGCGACGACGGTCGATCGTGGACACGTGCGATTCCGACGAACCTTCCCAATCCCCTGTCGGGTGTGTCTGC
>JAJRYY010000102.1 GCA_024275565.1 Planctomycetota bacterium | reverse complement strand
GCAAGGTGTGTGGCTGCAAGCAGCTGGTCCGCTTGCGTACAGCACTGCAAACGTATTTGAAAGGCTGCCTCGAACAGGTGGCATAACCCCATGGAGCCGTTCGCAATTTCAACTAAGAATGGCATTGACCCGGTGCGAGATCGTTCTATCTCGAAGCATGGAACGGAACCGGGCGGTATACCTTTGATCGCATCGCACGCGGCACAATCGACATCGAGGCGGCCATCGTCTCAATCCTTGGCTCGATCCAGCCAGGCCCGCTTCGGAGTTATTTGCGTGGCGCCGTTGCAGGCGGCGCAGCAGCCGACGGACTGATGCAGCGGTTTCAGCTGGCAGTCTACCCGGATATATCGAGGACCTGGAAGAATGTGGACCGGTGGCCGGACACCAACGAGAAGAACCGTCAGGGATCAAACATCCCACTGAGAGCAGATCTGGCGGCGGAACTGTCAGCCTGGCTCGACGAGAAGCTCGCAATCCTTCAGGAGCAGGCCAGCAGGAACCATGAACCGATCCCGGTGTTGCTGCCAGCGTCCACACCTCTGTTCAACGTTCCGTCCGGCCTGACACGCATCTTCGATCGTGATCTGGCTGTAGCGGGCATCCCCAAGCGTGACGGGCGGAATCGCGTCGTCGATGTCCACGCACTTCGCACCACCTTCTGCACCCACTTGTGTGCTGCTGGCGTTCCACTTCGGACCGCTCAGGCAGCCATGCGGCATTCAAAGCCCGAGCTGACAGCCAATATCTACACCGATCCGAAGCTGCTCGACATCGCCGGAGCGATCGACGCGCTGCCAGCCATGACGCTTCCTCCCCAGACCGATCCAACCAGCATCTCGACCGAAAGCGTTGAACCGGCCACCGGCCTTCGGGCCATCTCCTGATCGCGAACCTCGAAGTTTACCTTGCACTAAACCTTGCACATACGCGCGTCCATGACCGTCATATCTGGTCATCTGCTGGCAAGATGGTGATGGTTTAGAGGGGTTGTGAAATGCCCGGCGGAACCGCCGTAAGTCGTGTGTCTGTCAAGACTAAGACGCCGCTGTCACCCCCAGACAACAGCCGTCAGATACAGCGGGTGATGAGATTCGAACTCACGACATTCACGTTGGCAACGTGACGCTCTACCACTGAGCTACACCCGCAAATGCGGTTTTTTGGCTGCCTTGCACCATAAACTCCTCAGATCGGCTGCCGTTACCACCAGACCGCGCCATATTACACGAGACTGGGACGATGGACAAGCGCTGAAAAGCGCGAATCCGAAGCTTCTGTTCACCGAAAACCGAGCCATCGGCTGGCGTGAGCGGCCCGAGGATCTCGTAGAGGCCGTCTGTGGTTCCATCAGCCGATTGTCGGCAGCATCCCGGCGGACCATCAGGCACGACGTGTATGAGCCTGGCGCCTCCAGCAAGCGTCACGGCCTGGCCCCGATCGCTTACCTTCGCGTTGTGTTTCGTCGACTGCCCGCCACACCGATAGGTCAACTCGACCCATTCCTGTCCGACCTCGTGGTATTCTCATGCGTCGGCGTACTCCTCTGCCCATCGTGGGCGCCTCGGATCCTTAACTGACCGAGAGGGTGCGCCGCCTTTTTAATCACGTCATCAACGAAATTCTGTTATACCTCGGTGTCCGGGCGAAACAGGTAATGAATGACCCGCAGTTGGCCATGTTGGCCCTCGAATACGCTGTAATTTCCCCATCCTCAGCTTCTCCAATACTCCGGTCAATCACATGACAGCATGACAGATCGCACGAAATCGGACAGCATTACTGGCAACGATCAACGACATCTGGCTTGACATCGCGCCGGGCAATCTCTCGGCAGCGGTAGCGTTGAGCAGAATCTGCGTCGAGCGGCTGATCGATTCGGGGAAAACGTCTCATCGGAATTGTCGCCGCGCACAAAAGTGCAGTATGTCCATGCGGGCTAGCGGCGATGAATAAATCTGATCGTCAGGCCGGGGCATCACGAATCTCCTGAAAATCGCATCAACAGTCCAACAGGCTGCTAAGTTGGATTTAGACCTAACTTTTCATTCGTTATCGTGCTAACCTTTTGTGGCATCAGGGATTAGCTGATTATGCGGTGCGCGCTTTCTGGCTACATGGCGTGGGGGATGCCGAGTAGGCTCAGGGCTCGGGTCTGGAG
>JAJRYY010000101.1 GCA_024275565.1 Planctomycetota bacterium | reverse complement strand
TTCGTGCTCACTCGAAATGTCTCCTTGCGTTTGCGTAACGTTTTTTCAACAAACACGTTGTACGCGATATGCAAAGCATTTCGAGTATTTTTTTGCCAACAGCCAAATTATTCACGCTTGATCAAGGACTAGAGAGCGACAAAACCAAACCAGACGACACACATCTCATGATAAACCGGGACCGACGATTAGCAGACACATCCATCTGTATTCACTCCTAATCTTTCATGAACTCCGCAAAGAGAATTTCTGACTCATAACATGCGTGAAGGGAACAGCGATTGCGTTGGAACAGATCGACCTCTTCAGTGAACGAACATTGACCCCATCGTTACGGACACGCGCCCGCCACAAGAGGAGGGCCACACGGACACAGCCAAAAGAAGAAACACCGCTTGATCCCACAATTTCCTCCACCTTCAGGTGCCAACCATGCAGTCCCAGGAACCGTGATGTTCAACACTGGCAGAGATGTCGGAAGGCGCCAGCAACCCGGTCCGCATGGCCCCGCATCATAGCAAACCACAGGACCAACCCCGACGCCAGTGGCTCCAACAAGCGAAGCCGCATTCACCGCAACACCCGGCGGGGCAGCACGTGATGTCCCCTCAACACAGAACGCCAAGGCAACCAGCAGCGCGGTCAGAAACGGCACATGTCTCAGCGAGACATTGCGAGAGATTGCGAGAGATTTTCATGATCTCCAAGCCTCCAAATTGAACCGGTCAGACTTGTCAAACGACGCCACCAAACTGCTGTTGTTACACGGGTGACACTTTGCAGGTCATCGGCACAAAAGTCAAGTGTAATGTGAAAAAATAAAAGAAACCCAGATAATGAACCCATGCGTTTAGCCGTGTGCATTGCCAAGGAAATAGTTAAAGTGAGGGTGTAATTCCGGGGTTTGGCGACATGCGTCGCACTTTTCAAAACTTACGCATCAAAACCTACGCACTGACCAATCCAACGCGAATCGCCATCCGTGTCAGCTCTACAGTCGAATGCACTTCGAGCTTCTTCATCAGGCGCGTCTTGTGGTTGTCCACCGTATTGATGGCCAATCCCAGAATACCAGCAGTCTCCTTGACAGTCTTTGCGGACACGAGATATCCGAGAACCTGATGCTCGCGGTAAGACAGCATCTTCACGCGCCCCATTTCTACAGATCCCCCATTCTCTCCCATCGCAACAAACCGCTCGAAGACCCAGCGGGAAATAAATTCCCGATCTTCGGCCACCGCCGATATTGCCCCAAGAACCGTGGCCACCGTATCGTAAATACTGACAACACCGTTCACACCAACTGCCTCTATCTGATGTTGCAATGTTGATGATACATCGGAAACGAATAACACCGTCCGCATCGTCGGACACGCTGCACGAAGGCGCGCGACCAACTGAAACACATCATCCTGTTCAGAACGAAATCCACCTGCAAGGTTTGCACCAGATGCTGAACCACCCGCTGAACCAGAACCACCGGTACATCTCGAGTCCAACGCCAGTCCGGCATGCAGCACAACCACGCCAGGACGGCAGTCAGCCACAAGCCGCACAGCCTCGATCGCGTCAGCCGTCCAACCCACAACCTCGACCAGGGGAGGGTTGTGCAGATGCATTGCAAGACCGTCCCGGACAATTTCTCGATCATCCACCAGCACAACGCGCACACAGACCTGAGATATACCCCCTGCGAATCCCTGCCCATCTGCAGATGCACAATCACCTGCAGTAGCACGTCCTTCTACGGAAAATCGTGATGAACATCTGTTGTTCTCTGGTATCACTGCCGTGCCCTCATTGGTGACCTCAGTTATCCCGCACATTGCGCCCCAATGAACTCATCGACCATTGAAAGCAATGCAATACAGGACTATTATTGTAACCGGGTGTCACATTCTGACACTGCACATTCAACTCAGGATTCTTCCTTAAGGGTTACTCCTGTAACCATCACTGACAGGGCAATTTGGCACGTCACAGCCTACTTGGTACCCCCATATAGTCGTCTCGAAATAGACTATGCTGGCGCGAGAATTGATCCAGCGACACAGTACCGGAGCGCCAAAGTGTCACTGTCACTCTGGAATGCGCCATCCGGAATCCACACGCTCAATGTATCCGTTCTGCTCAAACCACTCGATGCTGTCCGCCACCGCTTTCTGGATCGGATGCTGTGCAAGCCCCAGTTGTGTGCGCGCCTTCTCGGATGATGCGTAATGATCGCAAAAGCTGATCTTGGCCAAGGTGAGATTGACGTCCCCATACTTGCGATACCCCATCCACCCCACGGCTGTCAGAACGCTCGACACCGACCATACCAGTCCATAGGGAAGTGTTCGACGCAACGGGGCGACGCCCCCCTCCTGGGCTACCAGATCTGCGTATTCCCGATAGGTCAGGTTTTCACCGATCAGGAGATACCGCTCCCCACGTTCCCCCTTCTCCATCGCGAGTCGCATCCCTTCCACAACCTCTCGCACGTCCACGAATCCGATCCCACCCTGCGAAGGGCATCCTGGCAGCCGCTGCGTCAGCACGTCGAGAATCGACTGACCGCTTGAGGGTCCAACGTCATAAGGACCGATGATGTACCCCGGATTCACAACCACAGCGTCCAGCCCCTCCCGGACCATTCCCAGAACCCGCTCCTCACCGCCACGTTTTGTGTCGTAGTACGGTGCATGCAAGGTGTCGAAATTCCACGTCATCTCCTCAGTAGCAGGTGAATCCTTAGGGCCATGACCCACGGCTGCGATCGAGCTGACATGAACCAGGCGCTTGACCCCTGCATCCAGCGCCGCCCGGGCGACATTCTCTGCACCCCGAAGATTGACCGCCTCAGCGATTTTTCGACCCCACGGCGTGATCTGGACCCAGCCAGCCACATGATACACCTTGTCGCATCCATCGATGGCGCGGCGTATGGAGTCTGCGTCGGTGATATCACCCACGACAAATGCTACATTGGGGATCTCCAGCCACTTACGATTGGAGGTCTTGCGGACAAGGACTCGGACCTCTTCACCGGATTCAGCCAGCGAGCGGACAAGATTGATACCAAGCAGACCGGTTCCACCAGTGACGAAGGTTGGCACTTACAGGCTCCGGGGTGGGGTCATTGAGGCACCGCTGGCGGATACTTCGCCATGTGTGTGGTGCACAGTCACGAGAGGCGTATCACACGCGAGCAAAGCATCACCAGACAAGCGGAACCACGCCGACACTGAATCCAGCGGCGGCTCCGACGAGCAGAACTTTGACACCGGGTTTGAGTCGACCCTCGGCCCACGCCCGTGACAATCCGATCGGGATGCTGGCTGCAGCCGTGTTACCGCAATCGCGTATCGAGATGATGCACTTTTCAAAGGGGATATTACAAATGTCGCAAAGATCCTCAGCCAGATCGATAGAGACCTGGTGGCAGCAAACCACATCAACTTCCTCAATCTTCCAGCCAATGCGTTTCATGGTAGCGCTGACCATATCGGGAATGTACTTTGTCGCCTGGTCGCGTATGCCCTGACTTTTTCCTGTAAAGTAGGAGTGCTCTTCACTGAACCGGTGCATACTTCCACCACTGAGCACGGTCGCCAGACGCCACTGATCACCCTGGGTGAGGAAGGACGTACCCATAATACCCCGCCCGTTTCCATCTGGTTCACCACGGATGATGGCAGCTGCCCCCGCGTCGCCGAGCGTCAGCCCGGGGATATGAGACCGCAGCTCGTCGGTCGATTTGATATGCCACGCAATGGACAGAGAAAGCGTTTCACCGACCGCGATCAGTGCGTTCTTCGCCTTGCCTGCCTTGATGTGCGATTCCGCGACATCAAGCCCATTCAGAAAGCTGTTGCAGGCATTCTTAACGTCGAACACCTGAGATTGATTGGCGCCCAGTTTTTCCTGAAGGATGTTGGCTGTCGCGGGTTCCGCGAGATCTTGCGTACAGGCAGCGAAGATGAGAAGGTCGATGTCCTTCGCATCCATTTCGGCACGCTGGAGCGCGACCTCTGCTGCTTTATGCGCAAGATCGGAAGCCTGCTCATCATGTGCACGATAGTGCCGCTCCGTGATCCCGGTGGCTTTCTGAATAAGCCCTCTGGGTATCTTGAAGTTCGAATGCTCGAACACACGTCGTTCCACCTCTTCGGAAGTGACAACCTCCTCCGGGAGATGGTGACCGACACCAGCAAATACGACCTTTGTACCCACGCAATACGTCTCCTACGAATGGCTGCACGCAGCCTACGGTCCTCAACCTGCCATGATATATCTTACATCTTTCTACGAATGGCTGCACGCACCCCGCACTATTTACCGCGCCACAGTATCAGTGCGAGTGATTTGGGCCGAAGACTACGCGTTTTAGGGGCGAATTGTCAAGAAATCGTGCTGAGTATCCAACATTTTTCGGGTGAGAATGTCCCCGGTATCGGGCGGATTCCCGCCTTGGCCATTTCCCGAAGCAGAACGCATGTAATCTATGATGGATAAAGCAGTTACATCATTGTAGAACCAGTTTCCAGGGTGTATCGAACGCGTCTTGATGCCCATTTAAGAGGATTTCAGCGATGCGAGCAGGAAAGGTACGAATTGAGCATTTTCAAAGTCGAGCTCTCGTTTCAGGGGCGACTCTGCCACGATCTGCTTTGCTTGCGGTGGAGTTTCGGCGTATTAGGATTGCCATGCACATGCGTCCCCGTGTGCGAAACGCCTGGTTCGGGATCGATCTAAATGAGGAGTACCCCTTTGGCGGCAACGAAGCGAGAACGAAGTGTCACGGTCCTGGTCGTGGTGGTGTCCATCGCGATCGTGGGGGCGGGCTTGATGATCCGACGCCTCGTACCGGATCGTGCGTCAGCCAATACGCCGGAAAAACGCTCCATCTCAAAGCTCCTGGTGTCGGTTGAACCGGTTCGCTCTGAGTTGAATGATGTGTCGATCGTCGCCCGTGGATTTCTGGAGGCGTTTGAGACGGTCACGGTGTCGGCTGAGGTGGGCGGATTCGTGAAAGCGCAAAGGATCGAGGTCGGCGACAAGGTCACCGTGGGCAGCCTGATGTTTGAGATCGACAACGAACTTCGCGTGACAAATTTGTCCCGCGCCATGGCGGATGTCGATCGACGCCGAGCAGAACTGAATCGGGCAAACGAAAACTATGCGCGTGTCGAGCGACTGAAAAAAACGGATTCGGCGAACCCGACAGAAGTCACACGGTTCAGCACTGAGAAAGCGGTGGCTGAGGCGGTGCTGAAGCAAGCGTCAGCCATGGTAGACGAAGCGCGGATCCTGCTTGATCGCACCACGGTGGAATCACCTCGGACTGGCGTCGTTGCCTTGGTTTATATACGTCAGGGTGAGTATGCGCGCCCCGGGCAGGCGATGGTCGATATCATTGTGACTGACCGCCTGAAGCTCATCACGCAGCTTGGCGACCGGGAGGTCGTGGCGTTTTCCCTGGGTGACCCGGTGGCGATGACTGCTGCTGCCTTGGGCGAGGAATCGTTTGAGGGTGTGATCCATGCGATTCATCCACGCGCGATGATGGATACACGCAAGTTTGAAGTTGAGATCGCGATCCCAAACGCAGAGGGACGATTGCGTCCGGGTTTTTATGTTCAGGCGCGTTTGCGGCGCAGCGCTTCACGCACTGCTTCGGAGCAGGTTCTGACGATCCCACGACCGGGCGTCTTCGAGCGCTATCGACAGACATACTGCTTCGTCGTTCGAGCTGGCGACGACGGTGAGGATCGTGCCTATCTGACTCCCATCGAAACGGTGCCTCTTCTTTCGGACCCGCAGAAGCTACAGGTTGTCCAGGGGGTTTCCGAAGGTACAATGGTGGTCACATCCGGGATGCAGCACCTTTCGCACGAATCAGTCGTCCAGATGCGAAGACCGTAAGCAGATCGCTTCCATGAACCAGTCACCCGATCATCAGACGTCCGATCTCGACATTGAGCGATATCCCCTGTGAACAATCTTTCGACGAAACGGTTTGGCCCTGCGTCATTCGCACTGCGCGAATCTGTGTTCTTCAACCTCCTCTTCCTGGTACTCATCTTCGCGGGCATCCTCGTCGTCGGCGTCATCCCGGTCGATGTCTATCCCGATGTCGAGCTGGACGAAGCCTCCGTGGACACGTTCTGGCCTGGAGCGTCGGCCGAGGATGTCGAAAGACTTGTCACGGGCAGGATCGAAGCAAAAATACAGGACATCAAGGGCGTCACACGCATCATTTCAGACTCAAAACCAGACGCATCACTCATCCGCGTGAAATTCCGGGAAAGTCTTTCGCAAACCCAGCTGGATGCAGCCTTTCGACAGCTACGATCATCGGTCGAGCGCGTGACGGATTTACCGGCTGATGCTGAAAAACCGCTGATTACGCGATTTTCGCTGTCGGACGTCTTCCCACTGCTCTGGGTCGTCGTGGAGGATGTCGACGGTGTCGGAGAAGAGGTCATCCACGACATCGTGCTCAAGGTCAAACGCGTCCTGAGGGATGTCCCTGGCGTGGCAAAGGTGGACGACAAGCTCATCCGTAGCCGAGAACTGCATCTCCCCGTCGATCGCACGCGGCTTCGCGAGGCAGATTTGACCCTCGGGGACGTGGCAGGCGTGCTCAAACTGTACAATCGAAACGTACCCTCCGGCGTACTGCCACAGGATCGCGGCGAGATCGCCATCCGCGCCGTCGGCGAGTCAGCCACCCCCGAACAACTCGGCGACATCGCGGTCCGAAAGCACGCAGGCGGATCACATGTGTACCTGCGCGACATCGCAACCCCCGCCGTCGGGTTCGAACGCGAAACATTCTCCGCACGCTTCAACGGTCACCAGTGCAAACCGCTCAGCGTCTCGAAGACAGATGAGGCAGACTCGCGACTCGTCGCAGATCGGATCAACGCTGCCATCGCAGAATTCCAGAAGGAATTACCACCGGGCGTGGAGGTCGGAACATGTCTCGATTCCAGCCAGATCATTCGATCCCGGTTACGCGTCCTGTCCACAAACCTCGTCACCGGAATCATACTGGTGTTCCTGGTCCTCTGGATGGTCATGGGCATCCGCAACTCGCTACTCGCGATCATTGGCATCCCATTCTCATTTCTGTTCGCGATCATCTTCATGCACCTGATGGGCGTCACCATCAGCGCCGTATCCCTCTTTGCACTCGTCCTGTGCTCAGGGATGATCGTGGATGACGCAATCGTAGTACTGGAAAATATCTACCGGCACATCGAGGTGCAGCGCGCCCGGGCTGATGACGAGAGTGGCGAGTTCTCACTCCGATCAGCCATCATCCTCGGAACTGAAGAAGTGATGTGGCCTGTGATCGCATCATCCGCCACCACCGTCGTGGCGTTCCTCCCCCTCCTGATGATGCCAGGCGTCTCCGGAAAATTCTTCTCCGTCATCCCCAAAACAGTAGCAGTCGTACTCCTAGCGTCGCTCTTTGAATGCCTGCTCATGGTCCCGGTCCACTATCTCTCATTTGGACCCAGATCAGGCGTCCGTCCGATATGGTCGAGATTCCGGCGATCCCGCTCCACAGACACTTCGACAACGACGGATAATTCGACCACAACGGGCGGGTCGACAACCGAGGAACCACCCCCGGGGCTGCTCCTGGGCTTGTATGCACGACTGGTCACGGGTGCATTGCGTCACCGCTACGTCGCTGCCCTCCCCATGCTGGCGTTCGGCGTGGTCGCATACTGCATCGTCCCCCTGATGAAGGTCGACCTCTTCCCGTCGGACTATGGCCTCGCATTCGTGGACATCCAGGCGTGGGAAGGGGCATCACTCGATCATCTCGGCGAGGTCATGAAACCCATCGAGGAGATCGTTCTGGCATTGCAACCGGAATACGTCGCATCGGTCCTGACTGCCGGCGGACTCGTCGCGACAGAGGAGAACACCGCCCTCTGGCGGGTGAATCTCGGGCAGTTCCATGTCCAGCTTGCAGACACCCCAGAGGTCAATGCAGACCCGGACATCGTCGCCACAAAGTTGACGACAGCCATCCAGAAATATGTAGATGAGCATCCCGACAGCGGCATCGAAGGATTCAAGGTCTGGGCGCGGCAGGATGGCCCGCCGATCGGCAACCCGGTGGCTGTCCGGATCGAATGTCCGGATCTAAGCATGGCCAAGCAATGGGCAGGGCAGTTCAAATCACGCCTCGAACACATGCCAGGCGTTTTCGGCGTGACAGACAATCTGGAGTTCGGCTCCAGTCAGATCAACCTGCGACTCAGAGAAGACGTCGCCTCAACCCATGGACTCACCCAGCCGGACCTGGCCATGGCGCTCCGAACAGCCAATGACGGCCTGATCGTAACATCCTTCAAAGACAAAACGAGCGGCGAAGACCTCGACGTGCGCCTGATGTTCGACGCGAAGGATCGTCAAAATCTGAACGATCTGCTGGACATCCGCATCCGCACGCCACGCGGGTATGTGGTGCGAATTGGCGATGTGTGCGATATGGACATGTCGCAGGGGTACGCTGGCATCCCACATTTCGACGGCAAGCGCGTGATCTCGGTCACCGCTCAGGTAAACCCGGACATCACAAGCGCAAACGCCGTGAACGAAACATTGCTGTCGGAATTCGGACCGCGCTTACGCGGACAGAGCAGCGTACGGGTGACCTATGGCGGCGAGTTCGAGGAGACGGTCCGCTCGTTTGACAGCTTGAAACAAGCATACCTGCTCGCCATGGTCCTGATCTACATGCTCCTCGCGACGCAGTTCCGCAGCTACACGCAGCCATTCGTCATCATCTGCACGGTTCCGTTTTCGTGTATCGGCGTCATCGGCGGACTCTGGCTGGGGGGTTATCCTTTCACGATCATGACCTTCATCGCCATCGTCGGTTTGACGGGCGTGGTGGTGAACGATTCGATCGTCCTGCTCGATTTCGTAAACCAGCAACGAGCCAAGGGTTTGGAAGTCGCAGAAGCCCTAAAAACCGCATGTAGATTACGAGTACGCCCAGTCTTACTGACCACCATCACAACGGTCCTCGGCTTACTCCCGCTAGCCATGGGCTGGGGCGGTAAGAGCAAAATCTGGTCACCCTTCGCAGCAAGCTTCGCCCTGGGATTAGTATGTTCAACGGTAATAACTCTGGTAGTAGTCCCCGCTCTATACTACGTAGCAGAAGACATAGTAACCCGCTTCCGCCGCAAAGAGGATGCCCGTTAGTTCGTAGCCATGTAGGGCAGGTCGTTCTTTCGCCTCAAGGCGAAAGGTTGACCTGCCTCCACCATCCACCGAGTGCCACCAGCGGCATGTCCGCCAGTCTTTCACACAATAACCGAGCGTAGGGTGCGTCCCTGACGCACCTTCTTTTTTTGTTGTAATCATTGTAGTTGCCCGGCGATATAACCCGTACCTGTAGGGTCCGCTGTGCGGACCATTCCAGCCGGGGATACCGAGCAGCAATCTGCACGCAACAAGGGATTAAGCCAGGTAGGGCAGGTCGTTCTTTCGCCTCAAGGCGAAAGAACGACCTGCCTCCACCATGTACGTCCATGTTTCTTCACGCGTACCCACAGACCATATCAACGTTCAGACTGCGATCCAAGAGGAATCTCGAATCCTCATAGTCGAGGTGACCTGCCCTACCTGACTGAGTACCTGTGTCAATGCGGTTCAATTCGACTTTTCAAGAAACTGAACTATGACCGCCGCAATCGCAGCGGCTGACGCACCGCGACACAGACGAAACGGTGCATTTGTAATCGAATGGGCGTGTATGGAGTGTTTATGACCAATAAAACCGGTCATCACAAGCATATCCGGATTAATGCGGGGACATCGTAGAAAAACCGCCTGATCAAGAGAACGTAACTTGACGGGATACGCGGACAAAAGAGATACCAAACGTGAAAATTGATTCCCCTTCAGCCCAACAACAATGATTCGACTGGCGCGCGCAGGCACGCACTTAGAACTGCTTGGCATGAGTGAACCTGACCTGCTCCCCAAAAGCTGATCCAGGTGTTATGAGAGTCCATTGGCCCCCGTGACCTGCTCCCCAAAAGCTGATCCAGGTGTTATGAGAGTCCATTGGCCCCCGGTGTGGGGCAGTAAGGACTTGACTATGAAACGGAAACGACACAATCCGGAGCAGATTATTCGCAAGCTCCGAGATGC
>JAJRYY010000100.1 GCA_024275565.1 Planctomycetota bacterium | reverse complement strand
CGAGGCTAGTGCTCGCGCAGGAATTTGAGCATCGCTGGGGAGCGTTTCTTAGTCCGATCCCTGGTGGACGGGCGATGCAGGGGGACAATGGTCCCTGCGGTCGTTCCGGACACTGGAATTTTCGGGTCGATGGCCAGGGCAGCGGTATGGAAATTCCCGAGTGGATTGGCTCGTCTCCTGCGCAGCGTCTCAATGGAACGCTCCGCTTCAACACCGATACTGGTGGGGTATTCAGCTTTACCGACCTTTACCTCATGGGTTACGTCTCGCCGGATGAGATGGACGCCGGGAACTCCGAATTGCGTTATATGGACGAGTCGGCCAGCTGCGCCAGCACATACAGCGGGCCGATCCACGATTTCACCTCGGCTGACATTGTTCAGGGGAATGGGGCGCGTATCCCGACTTCTGAGACCGCACAAAAGCACTTCCGGACTGCCTGGATCATGATCCACCGCCCCAATCTGCCGCCGACGACGGCGCATATCAACCGTGCGATCGGGATCATGGAGCAGCATCAGACGGACTGGTTCGACAGTGTGCTCGGACGCGGGACCATGAGCAACGCCATTGATATTCCGTATGTGGGCGATGGCGACGGTGACGGTGATACCGATAACCTTGATTATGAATTCTTCCATGACTGCCAACTGACCAGTGCTCAGCCTGACGGCGATCAACCCATCGAACAAGAATGTGTCCAATACGATTTCGATCGTGACGGTGATATTGATGTGCTGGACTATGGGACGTATGCCACCACTTACACGGGTGACTGTGGGATTGCGTTCACCGAAGACCCTGCCCAGGCCACAGTCTGCTCAGGAGACTTCAATGTCTTCACCACCACGACGGATCGCCCTGCCAACTCGATCCAGTGGCGACGCAATGGGAACAATATCCCCGGTGCGAACACGGATACGCTCATCCTGAACTTTATAGATCAGGACGATGCCGGACTGTACAGGGCTGTGGCTGAGGGCGATTGTTTCACCGCACAGTCCGCAGACGCCCTGCTCATCGTCGATCCGCCGGTCACCATCACCACTTCGCCCACGAGCGTCCTGACCTGTACAGGCGAATCCGCCGAGTTCACTGTCACGGCCCAGGGTGTACCACCCATCAGTTACCAATGGCAGCAGGATGGTGGCGACATCCCTGATGCCACGGATTCGATGCTCACTGTTGAAAAACTCACCACAGGTTCTGGTGGTGATTATCGCTGTATCGTGACCGATTCGTGTGGTACCACCGCCACCACCGAAGCTGCTGCACTGCAATTCCATCCCGATCCAGTCTTCCTGGATACATTGAGTGATACTGAAATTTGCGCGGGTGAACCCACATTGTTGTTCGCAAGCGCAGCCAACGCGGAAACATTTCAGTGGTTCAAAGACGGCGCATTGCTCGTCGGCGAGGTCAACTTCTTCCTGTTCCTCCCTGACCCATCCGCTTCCGATATCGGCGAATATCGTCTGGAGGCTTTGGGTATCTGTACGACCGAATCCACTCCCACGGTGACAGTCACGGTGGTTGATTGCCCATAGTCCGCATTCCTCGTCGGCTTCCCCACCTCACTGAAAGAGGTGGGGCACTCGTTTACGATTCTACCGACACGCCGCCCCCTGTTGCGTCTGCCACTGCAACGGTGAATGCTCCCTGTCGTTCAATGGGTATGCGCAACGAATAGTCTATGTCGGCTCCGAACACCTCCTCATCGATCACGCCCTCAAACTGATCGATGATGCGACGAATCGTTTTCTGAGATGCATACGGAACGCGCATATGCACCATCACCCGTTCCACCTTTTCCTCGACACCCATCGCCTCCACAGCAGCCTTGGCAGACGCTCCGTACGCAGACACCAACCCGCCTGTACCGAGCTTGGTCCCTCCGAAATACCGCGTGATCACGAGCACGACATCGCCAACGTCCGCCCCACGGAGTACAGCCAGTGCAGGCGGACCGGATGTTCCGCCAGGTTCACCGTCGTCGCTCATCCCCTCGGTGATGCTGGCGCCGTAACCAACCTTGTACGCGTACACATGGTGCGAAGCGTCCGGCATTTCTTCTCGGATGTTGCGGATGAACCCCTGAGCATCCTTGACCGTGGATGCCCGCCCGATCGTCGCGATGAACCGGGAATTCGACGCTCGTAACTCAACTCGCTTTGTAGCATCTGGAACTGGATATCGCGACACGGTTGTACCCTCCCCATGCAAACGGTTAGATCGCCCGTCCGCATTCCGGGCATCGGGGTTCCGTCAGGCCGGATAAGATATGCCCACAATCAGGACACCGAACGTGTCTGTCTCGCATATACCGAAACGTCAGACGATCGTACACCAGAATCGCCACCGCAAACCCGGGAACGATCCCCACGACATACAATACGCCCTCCGTCACCTTCCGAAGCGTCAGGGGGAGCGGCTGAGGCGCCATGTGCGATGGGATGGCTGACACGCGTTGCATCTTCGGTTCGTAGACGCCTGCGAATTCCCAGAATGTCGATGCCTTCCGATAGGCTGATCGCGGAACCCCGGTCGCGACGATCCCCATGCCGAGAACCAGCGGGATCATCACCGAAATCAGCACGCGGACCACCCACGACATAGGCCTGCGCACTGCCTGCCTCGATTCGTTCTTTCGACTTCCCATCACCCTACTTTCCCCGATCGCCGTGTGAAGTCAAACCCACACGCAGGGTGGCCCATGTCTTCAGACATGGGGGAGCCGAAGATCGCTTGCATTGCGTCTCCGACGTCATCATGCAGGTGTATGGATTCATCATCGTCTTCCCCACCTCTGAAGAGGCGGGCCACCAAACCAGTGACACTCACGGTTCAATGGCTGACACAGAACTACGAACTGAACAGGAACATCTGACCATGACCGCCATCATCCGACCCAGCATTCCCCTCACGCACCGCCCCCTCACGAGCAGCCCGTTCCAGACGCTTAATCCCAGGCTGACGACGCATCGCCCCTGCCACGAATCCGTTCAAATCCTGAAAATCCCACTCAGCACGGTCAGCCGCATCGCCATCAGGCCGACGCACCACCGCTCCAAAATGGTCCACCAGCGCCCGCGCAGCAAACCGATCGCACATCGACTCTTTCTGTCGCGTATTTCGACGCGCACGCTTCACAAGCCAGTGATACAACTCGTGCATCAAGACGAACAATACCACCTGATACCCGTCCGACAATTCGATCGTATACAGCGGTTTCGACCAGCCACGATCCGTCTAAACGGTTTTGCCGATATAGGTGGTCATCAGATATGGGTAGGCTAGGTGTTTCCCGAGATTGACGAAGATGCGACCGGAATCATAGTAGCACGACCCGGAAAACGCCGCACCCCTGCTCCATCGGATGCGGACATCAAGACCCGACGTAGGCCACGCCCCAGCCGACGTCCGAAACATCCGCAGCAACCGCTCGCCATCGAGAGAAGTAGCGTTCCGAAATGTCATCCGCGACATCTGAGACGTCTTCTTCAACCGATCATCCACCGCCATCCCTGACGCCTCCGTATTCCTCAACCGCTCGTGTATGAGACTGTGACCAGTCGCTACATGTTACTGCCGTGGATGGTACAACCGATGCACCTGGCGAAGTCGTTCCTCATCGACATGCAGGTAGATTTGCGTGGTCGACGGGTCAGCGTGCCCCAGCAGCTCCTGCACAATACGCAAATCAGCACCACCCGCCAGCAGATGCGTCGCAAAGCAATGGCGAATCGTGTGCGGATGGACGTTCGCTTCAATCCCAGCCCGCTCCACATATTTCCGGACCAGACGCCAGACGTTCGTACGATCCAGCCGCCGCCCCGTCCGCGAAAGAAACACAGCCCGCCCGCTACCAAGCGATTCCAGACCCGGACGCAGCAACCGAACATAATCGCTCACGGCATTAATCGCAGGACGTCCGATCGGCAAAATACGCTCCTTGCGACCCTTGCCCATACACCGCAGATAACCGACTTGTAAATTCATGTCGTCCAGCGTGATCGACGTCAACTCACTCACCCGCATCCCCGTCGCATACAAAAGCTCAAGGATCGCCCGATCGCGGTGGTAAAATTCCTCGGAAGGATCAGGAGCAGCGAGCAGCCGGTCGATCTCATCATAGGAGATCGCCTCGGGTACTTTCTGCCATTTCTTGGGGAGTTCAATCAGTGAGGCAACGTCCCGACGCAGCAATCCACCGGCATGCTGAAAACGCAGGAACATTTTGATCGCAGCCAGATGACGCGCGATCGACGAGGTCGAAAGTCCGCGTCCGCTCATCATCTTGAGATGCAATTGAACATGCGTGATGTCCAGGTCAGCCGGCATCGACTCGCCACCGCCAACGTCTCTCCAGAACTCACGCAGATCAGACTGATACGCACTCACCGTCGCACCAGCAAGTCCGCATTCGACGAACAGGTAATCGAGGAACCGCTTAATGGGCCGCGGGGTCTCGCTCGAAACGAGCTTGGGACGCAAAGTTGGTTGTACGAGTGATGCCATGAACCTAATGTAATCAATCGTAAAACTCGGTCAATAGTGTTCATGGCCCACTAGGACGTTTTGTCATCACCTCGAATTGTTCTCGGACGCGAAGTGCGATGTTATCGGGCGAAGCGATCTCACGAACGTCCAGATACAATCCCGGCGCGTCAGAACCCTTCGCCAGAAAACGCGCAACCAACCACACGCATTCACTCGCTTCTGAGCGGTTTTCCGGCTGATCGCGCAATTTTTGCGCTTCATCAAACCACAATTCCGCAACGTCCGAAATCTTTTTCAACGCAACAGCTTCTCCCGAAACAATGCATCCGCGATCTACAAAAAAAGGTACGACCTCACTCCGTTTTGCGCCACGTTGAACGACCAGATAACGGAAATCGTCGACACAGTCGGTCATTCTGCCGGATGTCGCCGCCGCTTTTTCGACCCGCTCGATCTGTTCTCGGAGCTTCGCTGCCTGCATGTATTGCCGGTCGTCTGCAGCGCGTGTCATCGCAGTGCACAATTTTTGCAGGTGTGGCGATGTATCACCTCTGGCGAACTTGATCGACTCGGATAAAGTGCCACGGTATGTCACCAATGAGACTGTTCCATCACAGGGAGCTGCACACTTACCCATCTCTTTATAGACGCATGCTTCACCATGGGGTGTTTGCACCAGGATGCTGTGGTCGCGACAGAGGTCGAATGCATCCTGAAGTGTGTCCACGAAATCCGTACACTGACCACGTCGCTCGAAGGGGCCTACATCGATGGCGCCGGGCGTGAATGCCCATTTGCCAACCCGCCATCGTGGGAATGGGTCTTCCGGACAGATCGATGCGAACCAGACGGGTCCGAATGCCAACTCCTTGCGATAGGTGTCCGGTGAGAGGCGACGGGCGACGCGGAGGTAGGTCCACATGCTCTCGAAGACCGAGTGCGTCGGAATCCAGCAGATGCGACGAGCGATAGCGCGGATATCTGCCCGGCCTTTGCCCGTGTCAGCCGGGTCGAGACGACGTGTGGCGGACCGTCGGATGGACTGTGTGCTGAGGGTCTGAATGACGCGTCCCTCGCTGTCGATGAATGCGTACACCCCCCCGCCGGATGGCAACAGCCTGGGATCGAGTTGATCGCTGGACGGGGGAAGATCGAGATAGTGAGGGAATAGTGCCCTCAGGTCATCCGAGTCGAAGTCGGGCTTGACCGGCGATTTGGGCTGATCGGGGGCAGCAGCCTCAGGATTCTCTGGGGGATTCGTGGTCACAGCGATGGCGAGTGTAGGCTGACCGGTCGACGATCGCAATCCGCATTCGTGGGTGAATGCTCCAAGTGCTGCAGTCTGGAGAGTGAGGATAGACGCAAGGATAGTCCGGATCGCACGAATTTCTTTTCTGCGAGTTCTTTTCTGCGGGGCTGGGACGCTTGCAAGGGTGGGATATGCTGCGTAGAATCCCGCTTCGATGTTTCGCTGTCGTCACGTCACTTTATTGGGTCGTACCACGCCAAGCGTCGTAAATCCCGGTCACTTTACCACCGGTTAGCCTTACAATTTGACATGAGGGGCCGTAGTTCAGTTGGGAGAACGCTTGCATGGCATGCAAGAGGTCAGGGGTTCGAGTCCCCTCGGCTCCAGTGACAAGTCTTTTGATTACAACGACTTACACCATCCACACCTTACTTACACCATCCACACCCACTGATTCCAACGCGTGCCTTACGCTTTTTGCCTTACACCTAGTGCCTTACACTTGGCGACGTATAGGGTTGGCTTCTCCTCGCGACGAAATCTACCGACAAAACCTGCTACGTTATTATTACTCAAGAGGTGATAAATGGCGTCCAGCCCGCACCGCCGAAAGTCGGATGGAAGTTGCAATCGGACATGCCCTATCGCGGGCTGCCCAGACTGCCAATACATAAAGAATCGTCGTAAATGCGACCGGAGAAGGAACAACAATCGACCGCAAATCAGGAGGAGAAGTGACCCGCCGGTCAGGAGCGACGGTGGAGAAATTCAGATAGCTCCGGGGCGCGAAGGAGGCGTGCTGCCACGGCAACCGTCCCCCCCCCCAACGTCACAGCCAATGCGACTCTGATCCCAGCCCAATACCGTGATGTCGCGTCGGGCAACATACCCATCGCGACCCATACGACGATTCCCATCGCGATCGTCGCTAAAACCGTTTTGAGAAGACTGCTCCGAAATGCTTGTGCATCGAGACGTGGTACTTTTCCGCGAAGACCACGCGCCAGCAAAATCACCTGCAAACACGCACTGAACGCAGTGGCCATCCCCACGCCTGCTTCTCGAAAATATCGCACCAATACAAGGTTCAACGCGAGGTTCACCAGTACAACGCTGGCGGAGATCCGGGCTGGCGTTGCGGAATCCTTCAATGAATAATACACGCGGACGAGCAGATGCTGAGCGGAATATGCACACAGACCGAGCGCATACATCGAAAGCGTCCGCGCCACCCGATTCGTACTCTCCGGACCAAATTCACCATGCTCAAACATCACGCTCACAAGCGGCGAGGCGATAAGGATCAACCCGACCGTAGCTGGCAGCATGATGAAAAAGCTGAGTCGCAGCCCGGTGAGGAGTGTATGGGAAACCGCTGCCAGATCGTTCCTGACTGCCTGAGCAGAGAGCACCGGAAAGATGGCGGTCGCCAGCGCGATCCCGAACACGCCGAGGGGAAGCTGGTAGAGAAAATGTGCGAACCCGAGGACGGCTGGTCCCTTGCCGTCCGGGACGAACCACCACGCGATGAGCAGGTCCATCAGAGTATTCAACTGCACCGTGGACAATCCGAGCAGCATGGGCGTCATAAACCGCCCGATCTCGCGGATCTCAGGGAGCTTCCAGTCCGTGGCCATAATCGGCGTCATGCGATGTGCGTGGAGTGCGAACCACTGGAGCGACATCTGGGCGATACCTGCAAAGAGGACCGCCACGGCAGCGACATAGACGAGCGTCTTATGGTCGTCGGTGAAGAACATCCCCGTCACAAGCAGTGACACAATGACAAAAATATTGAGGACGATCGGCGAAGCAGCCGGTGCAGCAAAATGCCCCATGGTATTCAGGATCGCCCCGAGAAAAGCGGCTGCACAGATGAATGCCATGAATGGCAGCATGACCGCCGTCAGCGACCAGATCGCAGATGGATGGACCTGATTCCCGACGAACACACCGGTTTCAATCAGCAGGACGATCCCGACGAGAATGAGCCCCAGCAGCGTGAGGACCGATCCAGCCAGTCGCCTTGATGCATTGCGATCGTTTCGAGCGAGGAAGCGCGTGAAGACCGGGATGAATGCGGCAGAGAGTGCGCCTTCCCCAAAGAGGCGTCTTGCGAGATTTGGGATCATGAAGGCGATGCGGAAGGCAGAGAGGAGCGGGCTGGTGCCGAACAGGTGCCCGTATAAAATTTCGCGCGTAAGACCGAGGATTCGCGACAGGAGGGTCAGAATGGCGATAAGGCGGGTGCTGGAGGCGACGCTGCGTACATCCTGCACGGGGGGGTGTTGTTCTTGCACAGGGGCGGACTATAAGGAAGGGTCGCGTGATGAGCAAGGTGAGTATGACGAAGCATACGCGACTGCGGCAAGATGAAGGGGGATGCCCGGCGCCGAAGGTGTTTACATCGGCGGGCGAGCATGGTAGGAATCGGGTGTTGGAAAGGTCGTGAGTCGATCGGCAGACTCTATCGGAAAAGCATCTTATTGGAGAAGCATCATGACCCATATTGTGGGTGAACCCTGCATCGCATGCAAATTCACGGACTGCGTCGCTGTGTGTCCGGTCGACTGTTTTCACGAAGGTGTCAATTTTCTGGTGATCGATCCGGAAGTGTGCATCGACTGCGGTCTGTGCGTCCCAGAATGCCCCGTACAAGCCATCGTTCCAGAGGATGATCTGCCGGACGAATGGTCAGACTACCTTGAGATCAACGAAAAGTATTCCGCAGAATGGCCTGTCATCGACACGCAGAAAGATCCGCTTCCGACGGCTGAGGCGAACCGTGACGTCGCGGACAAAAAGTCAATGCTGGACCCGGCTGCTTTCGACGGTTGAGGCCTTCGCCGGTTGAGGAACTGCAACATGCGGAAGCACTTCAGCCGCAGTGAATTGCCGCAAGCGGAAGTGCCGCAAGCGCAATAAAGTGTCACAGGCGCAGTGAAGGTATCACAGGCGGCGGGTGTCACGGGCGTAGTGCAGCCATCAGGGTCGCGGCCTGGATCATCAATACGCCGAAAACTTTCGAAGCGCGACCCATAACGGGAGCACGAAGCTCTACCCCGGGGAATTCGCGTCCAGTGCTGAATTCGCGTCCAGTGCTCTGGTGGCGTTCAGTGCTCCGGTAGCGTTCGGAAGGGTCGACTCGCCAGGAGTAGCCGCATCGTCGGGGATGGTTGGCGTATCCGGCGATGCTGGCGTATCCGTCAGTGCTGGTGTATCCGGCGATGCTGGCATATCTGGCGACGCTGGCGTGTCCGGCTGTGTGGTAGCGTCTGGTGGAGCAAGATCGCCCAAATCCAGCGGCAGAGGTTCGGGCAGAATGATCCGCCGGATGGACCCCGTGTCTGAATTTGGTGTGCTGCCAAGTCGCGCTATATACAGCGTCGTCTCATCCCCGAATACCAGTGCAGAGGGTCCGGGCTGATTCGACGCGATGGTCTCGATACGTCCGGAAATCGTAATCCGGGCGACCCGTCCCGTCCCGATGCCTGAGATGAAGGGCGCTTCCGCGAAGTAGATCGATCCATCCGTGGGATGGGCTGCGATCGCGGTAATCATGTCAGATGTTGTGTAAACTTCCTCGGGAACAATCGGATCCTCGCTGCCATCCGTTCTCAGCTTGAGGATCGCCCCACCGTTGAAATCCGCAAACCCGACCAGAAGTTGCCCATCGAGACCAAATGCCATGGCAGACGGTGCTGCAAGCAGGATCGGCGGATCGAGCGTATTGGCGATATAATCCACAGGCTCGGCGAAAATGGTTTCAGCACCAGGCGTCGCCCGATAAATCTGGTTGGACCGGGCGCTGGCGATAAAAAGCTCGCCGGACGGACTCACCGCCAGACCATAAAAATTCCCGCCAGACACCGGCGTCAACGCCTCACCAGGTCGTTCGCCACCTTCGGAATTGTAAAACGAAACACGTTCCCGCCCGGCAGGTTCGCCCCCTTCACCCACCGCCAACGTACCGTCTGCAAGGGCAACAACCGACAGTGGACCAATCTGATAGGGCGAAAAAGTCCCCAGCGTAAACCCCTCTGCCAGGGACGTGGGTTCAGCAGAAACACCCTGAGCAGCGGGAGATTCGCCAGATACTGAATCGCCGGACAATGCCTCATCGGTCGAAGAATCAGCCGACGAAGCACCATCCTCTGACACGAGTCGCAACAGCCGACCCGCACCGCTCTCTACGATGATAATCGATCCGTCGCCAAGAACCGCCAGCCCGGTGGGATTGTTCAATCCGGTCAAAATCGTCCCGGTGGTGAGTGTCG
This sequence comes from Planctomycetota bacterium, assembly GCA_024275565.1. Classification (GTDB taxonomy): domain Bacteria; phylum Planctomycetota; class Phycisphaerae; order UBA1845; family UBA1845; genus JAJRYY01. The sequence goes on along the minus strand of JAJRYY010000100.1, from coordinate 12,854 downwards.
ATGTCCCTGTCGAATCGTGGAGCGGACCGCACCCGGAAAAAAGGGCAGCTCCAAACGCCGACACACCGATCGTCGCGCCGAACAGCATCAGCACCGCGAACGGACCCTCCCGCAATCGTTGGCCAACTCCCTGGCGCACGCTCAGCCTCCTGCCTATAGCCCGAAACACGCCCAGCTTCCGCCGAATGGCGTATTCACATCAAATCGTATCTGACAAGCAACTCGCCATATGACCCGCAATATCCCGCAAAACCGCAAACGGCGACTGATCCGCATTGATCTCAACCACAACCGACGCATCAAAACTACTCAACACAGGAGCCGTAGACTCATCATACACACGCAGTCGCGCACGAATCACACCCTCATCAGCATCATCCGGACGATTGCCCTTCAACGCCCGACCCTTCAGACGCCCAACCAGCACATCCCGATCACGAATCACAAGATGCAGAATCCTCACCACATCGATATGCGCTTTCATCAGACCGACCTGCTCGATCGTCCGAGGGATCCCATCCAGCAGCAACGTGTGGTGAGAGGGGTCAAGATGTCCACCAGATACCAGACCATCCACATGACTCCGCCACACCCGAACGGTCAACTCGTCCGGAACCAGCAGACCTTTCGTGGAGTAAGACAGAAACTCCTGACCGATGTCGCTTTCCTTGTCCATCGCCCGGAAAATATCACCCATCGCAAGATGACGCACATGCGGAAATCCGCCTAGCACCGCACCTTGCGTACCCTTGCCGCATCCCGGCTCGCCGAACAACAAAACAGCCTTAAACTTCATCGCGCCCACCGTCATTTCCCTTCCAAGCAGATCCAATCACCCGACACTGACACCATCACTTACCCGGACCTGACCCAGCACCCGACTCCGATGTATCGGCATCAGACGTCACCTGACCATAACGCTCGTAAAATCTTTCCTGTAATCCGGGTTCCATAACCTGGATGTCAGCCTCACGCATCAGCGACGCATAAAGTCGCTGCATTTCCACATCCAGCAGTCGGTCGCGCAGCTTATCCTCAACATCCGACCGGACTTCCTCAAAGGTAACCTCTGAAGCAGGTATCTTTCGCTCAAGTTTCATAAAATGATACCACCCGTCCGCAAAAACCGGCTTCGCAGGGTCGCCCACAGACATGTCGAAGGCAGCTTTACGCAATAGACGGGGCACTTCCGGATCATCGGCAGAAAAGGGCTCCAGCATCCCCAGACGCTCCGCACTGTCTCGATTCGCACTGTATTTGACAGCCAAGGTCGGAAAATCAACCCCTGACGCATGTTCCGCGACAACCTTATCCAGCTCAGACCGTTGCAGAACCTGGATATGACGCACCTGCACACGCTCACCATACATCCGCGAATACTGTACACGCACCGCATCATCCTCAAGCCGAACGTTCCGCAACGCCAGCTTTCGCAAGCACGCATTCCGCTCCATAATCAGCATATAAGTCCCATGCGATAGATTCCGCGACGCCAGCACCTCTTTCAGCAACGCTTCACCCGCCTCAGAACGCAAGGCTTTGGACTTGGATTTGTCCTCGTCACCCAGCAAACGATCCAGCGACCGGAAATACTCATCCTCGATGTCGGATTGGGAAACGACGAACCCCGCACGCTCAGCAGCCTGTGTCGATACCTCCAACGCCACAAGCTGCTCCAGTTGCGGCAACCCATGCGCCTCGATCAGCGCACTGACAAAGCTCTCCCTGGAAACAGGAACCCCGTTCACGATCGCGATGGATCCGGAATCTGATGCAACGCTGGATGTTGCAAGTTGCGGAGGGACGAGCGACGACGATGCCGGAACTTCCGCAGGTTGCGATGGCGGTTCCTGCCAGGCAGACGAAACGGTACGCGGAGCTTCTCGCTGGGGAGACTGGCAACCAGGGATGCACAACAACAGTGCGATTGTGCATAACAGGGAAGGATGGAGCTTTAATATGCAGGCCATAAGCGGCAGTTTCGCGTGACTCTCCCAGATCGTCAACCGCGACGGTTTGCGATTCATCACGTCCCGGTTAGGCTGAGACGGGTAGGAGCAGAATCTGCATCGGAAACGACAATGAGCGAATCTAAGCAAATCAGAATCACTTGCCTCGGAACCGGAACATCACACGGCATCCCGATGATCGGATGCGACTGCCCGGTCTGCACATCCGACGACCCCCGCGACCAACGCACGAGAACCAGCATCGTCGTCAACTACGACGGAAGAACCATCCTCATCGACACCTCGCCAGAACTACGCCTCCAATGCGTGGCCCACAAAATCAACCGCATCGACGCTGTCCTCTACACCCACCACCACGCCGACCACGTCGTCGGACTGGACGATTTGCGACGATTCAACGCTATCATGAAGTCCGAAATCCCCTGCTACGCGTCAAAATCGACGGCTGAAGCCCTTCGCAGCATGTTTTCCTACGCGTTCCGACATGACCCAAGCTACCCGTCAGCAGCGCCAAGATTAACGCTCAAACCCATCGAAGAACCAACCCTCGAATTATTCGGACGTTCCATAACACCCATTCCACTCCTCCACGGAAGCTTACCCGTCTATGGGTTCAGATTCGGCAGATTCGCATACTGCACAGATTGCAGCCTCATCCCAGACGACTCCATGACGCTCCTCGAAGGACTCGACGTACTCATCCTCGACGCACTACGCCGAACGCCCCACCCCACCCATTTCAACCTCGAGCAGGCTGTGGCAGCCACAAAACGCATCGGCGCAAGGCAAACCTATTTTACCCACATCGCCCACTAGCTGAAACACGACGAAACATGCGCAGAACTCCCATACAACATGGCCCTCGCACACGACGGCCTCACCCTGACCGCCCGCTCAGAATAGGGGATCCCCTCCAGGATCACATATTCGCTTCCGCAAAACAACCCCGAAGCGATGGCTTCTCCCGCCGTGCAACGCCTCAGCGCACCCCGCAGTCAAAACAATCCGTCCCAAATTCGCAAACGTCAAACAAAGCACCCACGCCACCATCGTCGCATTCACCATCGAACGCAGACATACAGGTATCAAAACAGATATTCGCCGAAACACACAGCCCCGTGGCGAAATCACATACCTCTCCAACATCGCACAACAACGGAATATTCGCACAACTCCCCAAGTCACAAATATCATTCGTACAAAGATCGCCATCATCGCAATTCAGTGGCTCATTGACGCACCCCAATGTGGTTGCATCACAAAAATCCACAGTGCACGCATCACCATCATCACAATCATCGTTGGATTCGCAGGCAAATGGAATATCATCCACATCACGCTGACCACAATCAGAACAGTCCTCACCAAACGTGCATACCCCAGAGAGCGAACCAACCCCACCATCGTCACACTCACCATCAAAGGCATACATACAATTATTCGAGCAGGAAATGAAGGGCGTACAAAGCAGCGTCGAGGCAGCACAGAATTCCCCCTGAGCGCAGTCCGCTGATTCCTGACAGGAAATCACCTGAAGCTCACCACGCGGACCGCAATCCGAACAGTCCGAACCAAAGGCACACACATCAAAGACAGCCCCAACCCCACCATCATCACACTCACCATCAAAGGCAAAAGGACAGTCATTCTGACAAAGAGAACCATCGCAGTCCGGATCAGGAGAAAAACAGTTCAAATCGCAAACACCATCACCATACAATCCATTCACAGCACACGGGTCTGTACCAGGACCGAAGAAAAATGGATTCGTCGGAAATTCGTCAACACCGTCCAAAACACCGTCACCATCCGTATCAGTACGCGTGGGATCAGTACCATAGAACAACGCCTCGCTGTAATCATCCAGCCCATCGCCATCCGTATCAGCATTCAGAGGATCGGTCCCAAAAAACACTTCCTCATCATCAAACATCCCATCCCCATCCGAATCGAGCGATCCAGACCCGACGCCAAACAATGGATCCGTAATCGCAAGAAATATCTCATCGAAATCACTGGCGCCATCCCCATCCGTATCAGCATTCAGAGGATCGGTACCGAAAATAAGCACTTCAAGCGAATCGGGAATACCATCACCATCTGAATCAAACTCATCATCATCCACCAGACGCGGAGCCTCAAAAGACTGCGACATCACCATAGCGGGTATGATTTTATTGTCATTATCGCCATAAAGTCGCTGAATAGAATCCACATCCTCAAGCGTCAGTCCCGTTTTCGGTTCCACAAATACCTGGCTCATCACGGCATTTTCATCTGAAACATGCTCCACACCCAGCGAATGTCCGATTTCGTGCATCACCGCCGTGAACAGATCGAACCCAGCCCCACCCCCATCGGTAGACCAGTCTTTCTCCGAATTAAGATGGATAACACCGGGAATACCTGAACTTGGGAAAAACGCATGACCCAGTGTCCCATCCACCCCGGCAAAGGGAAACATATCGCCATGATCTCCAGACTCAAAGGAGAGTGTAATATCCGCATCACCACTGCTCACTTCCGTAAACGACAATGCAGACGCCCCGCCCCACGCATCAAACGCCCGACGAACGATCTCAAGCTGCACCGTTTCTGAAAATTGCGTCAGGGTATTATTCAGTCGCCACGTCAACGACGTCGAGGCCCACCGCGTCGCAGGCCGAAAACGAACCAGATCAGAATTCTTGGCAGACAACTCATCGAAACAGGCAAGCGCCGAGGAAACACACCGCGACGCCATCGGAGAACTGGTCGTGGAACCACCACCCGTTCCACCCCCACCGCCCGTTACGCCACCACCCGAACCTCCACCACCCGAACCTCCACCACCAGGTGTCACAGTTCCAGGGCAGCCCGCAAGCCCGAGAACGAGGACAATCCCCACACCAAACGCCAGATTTGTTCTGTTCATCATTCAATACACCTTTTCACGATAATCCACCCGCCCCACATCGACTCAATATTCTCTCTCTACCACACCTTCCAGCACAACACCAAAACCGCCCCAAACGCCCATATCCGCCCTACCGCAGCCCGATCGCGCTCGCAGACCCGTAATGCTCCGTGTGCGTGATCGACAGCAAAATCGTCCGAATCCCCTTCTGATCCGCAACACGCGCACACTCCCCGCAAAGTCGCACACTCGGCTGACCGGCAGCGTCATTCACAATCTCAATATCTTTCCAGCTGATCTGCCCCCGCCAACCGGTCCCAAGCACCTTCAATACCGCTTCCTTCGCAGCAAACCGACCAGCAATATGCGGCAAAGGATCCTTGAACTGATCCGCCCGCGCACGCTCCACATCGGTCAAAATACGATCCAGGAACCGGTCACGATGCCGATCCAGAATCGACGCAATCCGCGCACATTCCACCAGATCAATACCATGGCTCACAACACTCATGCACAGCTCACAATGCTCATACGCACACGGTACTGCGATTCCCACCCATATTCAAGCAGCAAACACCCCGCGACCACGCACCGCACGCCCCGAAAACACGCCGGATAACCCACCGAAATACAACGGATTACCCACTTTTTGACCGCACGCGATCCCCCCGATACAACCACCCCATGATCGACGACACCTCATTCGACCCCGAAACACTCGACGCCGAGCTGGCAGAGTCGCACAGCCACCAGGCTCAATACCCCGCGACCGATCTACGCGCCGGGCTGACCGAACCACAGTTGGAGGCAGTCACCCACATCAACGGACCATTTCTACTCCTCGCAGGGGCAGGAGCAGGAAAAACACGCGTCATAACCCGCAGAGCAGCACTACTCGCTACAACCGTCGCAAAACCATGGGAAATCCTCGCTATCACCTTCACCAACAAAGCAGCAAACGAAATGAAGGAGCGCGTCCTAACCCTGGGAATCGGCGACAAAATGAACGTCTCCACATTCCACGCATTCTGCGCAAAACTGCTCCGAATCCACCACACCGAAGCAGGACTCCAGCACAATTACACCATCGCCGACCAAAGCGACCGAAAGAAAATCATAAAAGAAGCCCTCCAGCGCGCAGAAATCTCGACCGCAAACCTGACGCCCGCAAAAGTCGAATTCCGAATCTCAAGCGCCAAAAGCGACATGATCTCACCGGAAGCGATGCTCCAAAACGCCGAAGGACACAACGATCGACTTATCGGACGTATCTACACCATCTACGAAGAAATCCTCACACACCAGAACGCCCTCGATTTCGACGACCTCCTCCTCAAAACCGCCACACTACTCACCGAAAACGACGACCTTCGACGCAGACTCGAAAACCAGTACAGATACGTCCTCGTCGACGAATACCAGGACACCAACGAAGCCCAGTACCGCATCGCACACCAACTCACCCGCGAACACGGAAATCTATTCGTCACAGGCGACCCCGACCAGGCCATCTACGGTTGGCGCGGCGCGAACATCCAGAACATACTCTCATTCGAGAAAGACTACCCCAACGCAAAAACCGTCCGATTAGAGCAAAACTACCGCTCAACAAAGCGAATTCTCGCCGCAGCAAGTCAACTCATCACAGCCAACATCGATCGCAAGGAAAAAACCCTGTGGACCGACAATGAGCAAGGCGACCCAGTCCGCGTCATCCGGTGCGAAGACAACAACGCAGAGGCAGCATCCGTCGTCACCGACATCAAAACCCTCATCAGCCAGGGCGTGTCCGAAAGCGATATCGCCATTTTCGTCCGCATCAACGCACTCAGCCGATCCTTCGAGGAGCAACTCTTCAGCGCCGGAATCCCCTACCGCATCGCCCGCGGCGTCGCATTCTACGCACGCAAGGAAATCAAGGACGTCCTCGCATACCTCCGCCTCATCATCAACCCATCAGACGACGTCTCCCTGGAACGCATCATCAACACCCCAACACGCGGAATCGGAAAAAAAACCATCGACCACATCAAAGCATTCGCAAACGCATCATCACCAAGACTGAACCTCCTCGAAGCCGTACACAGATACGAGGAAATCGGCCTCGCAAAACGCGCCCATCAATGCCTCAAAAGCTTCTCAGAACTACTCCACAAGCTCGCAGAACTCTCCACAACCACCGCACGCCACACCCTCGAACAAACGCTCTCACTCTCAGGCTTGATGGCAGATCTCAACCAGACAGCAGACATCGACGCAGAACCGCTCCAGAACATCGAAGAACTGGTATCCGCAGCCTCCGAATTCGACACAAACCACCCCGACGGAACCATCCTCGACTGGCTCACCTTCACATCCCTCCTCGGAGACGAAGACCTACTCCAGGGCGGTACAGATTCAGTCACCATCATGACCCTCCACGCCGCAAAAGGCCTCGAATTCCCAGCCGTCTACATCATCGGCGTCGAACACGGACTCCTCCCCATGATCCGATTCGGCAGTGAAGACGCCGACGATATCGAGGAAGAACGACGCCTGCTCTTCGTCGGAATGACACGCGCCAAAAAACGCCTCACACTCACCTTCGCCGCCAGAAGAATGCTCCACGGAATGACGTCCACAACCATCCGATCAACTTTCCTCGACGAACTACCCCACAATGAGATACAATGGCTGGGAGATTCGCAGGCTTGGCATGTCGACCAGCAGCGATCCGGTACAGCAGGTGGCGGCTGGGCAGGCAGCAGCGCCCGGTCGGGAGGCATCGATCGGCTGCCATCGCCACGGAAACCAGCAGCAGGACTGCCGGAAGATATAGACGAATGGCAGCTCGGGAGCATCGTCCGGCACCCAGCCCATGGCCTCGGTGTGTTGATCGACCTCTCGCGCGGTGCAAGACGCTCCCATGTGAAGGTCCGATTCAAAAACGGCATGGAGCGAGCGTGGATTCTGGAGTTCGCAAATCTGCATCGCGTTGATTTCGACGAAGTCACAGACGAGGCGTTCGGCGACGAGTGGTAGGAATAGCCCAATGCAGAATGTCCGAGACGTGACCGGCAGAATGTCCGAGACGTGACCGTAAGGGAGCGGACAATAGAGAAACCGTTACATTACCACAGCTCGGAATAAAGAGAGTACGGCAGCAAACGCGAAAGGATTCAACCCATGCGACACGCAGTCATCATGGCCGGCGGAGCCGGAACACGGCTCTGGCCACTCAGCAGAACCGCCCGACCGAAGCAACTCCTCAAACTATTCGGCGGAAAAAGCCTGCTCCGACAATCCTACGAACGACTCGCATCCATGCTGCCCCCAGAGTCCATATACATCATCACTGGACAAAAGCACATCCCCCTCATCGAGGAAGAACTCCCCGAACTACCCAGCGAAAATCTCTTCGGCGAACCCGTCGGACGCGACACCGCAAACGCAGTAGGACTCGCAGCCGCAATACTCCACCACCGCGATCCCGACGGTCAGATGGGCATATTCACCGCAGACCACATCATCAACCCCATCGACGACTTCGCACGCTCGGTAGACGCTGCCTACAACGCCACCGACGCCCACCCCGACGCCCTGGTCACCTTCGGAATCCGCCCGACCCACCCGCACACCGGCTACGGATACGTCTCACGCGGCGAACCAGTCTCAGAAGGCGTCTACCAGGTCAAAAAATTCACAGAAAAACCCAACATCACAGAAGCAATGCGCTACGTCGCAAGCGGAAAATACTACTGGAACAGCGGCATGTTCACATGGCGCCTAAAGACCATCCTCAACCAGGTCAAGACACACCTCCCAAATTCCTACGACGGCCTCATGGAGTGTGCATGCCACTGGGACACCTCGAAACGACACGACACCCTCAACGACATCTACCCCGACCTCCTCAAAATATCCGTCGATTTCGCAATCATGGAGCGAGCGGAAAAAGTCCTCGTCATCGATATGAACTGCCAATGGATAGACGTCGGTTCATGGACCGCCCTTGAGCAGGTCGTCGGCGGAGACGCAGATGGAAACGTCGTCGTCGCAAAACGAACCATAAGCCTCGCATCCAGAGGAAACATCATCGTTTCAGAAGACGATCACCTCGTCACAACCATCGGCGTCAACGACCTCGTCATCGTCCACGCACCAGACGCAACACTCATCTGCACAAAACGCGATGCCCAGGCTATCAAGGAACTCACAGGAAAGGTCGGCGACCAGTTCGGAGACGCATACATCTGACAATCCACAGCATCGGACGATTAACACTGCATCTGGCAGCAACCTGCATGTGACAGCACCTTGTGCCAGGCACGATATCATCCCACAACCCTGCCACACGCATCCGGCAAGCTCCACGCACCAAGCAGGAATCTCCCCGCACCAAGCCGGAATCTCCCCCCCATCCGACACCACAAATCACCCCGCCAACGGCATCCCCACGAAAATAAATTAAACTGAAAAAATATTTTTTCACCTCACGCTTCAATAAAGCCCGTTTCTGATAGCGCCAGGAGCGGAAGCAACGCACATCGGAAAAAAAAGTAGATCACCCTGGGTGTTATACATTATAGGGAGGCTGCTTCGCGAATAATACATCGCGGAAAGATCGCAGGCTCCTCCCGAATCAGATCGCCACGCAGCATGGGTAGATCTGACGAACTGACATCATGAAACAGGAGGAAAACCGATGACAAACAACCGATATTGCACCCACCACATCACCAGAACCATCCATCGCCCCACAAGCCCCGCAACCAAGCTCCAGCGCACAACACACACCACCCGGCACGGTGCAACCCGGCAATACTGCCTTGACTTGCACACCCGTCCTACAGTATTTTACAATGCGGCTGTAAGTTTTCGCGGGAGATTGTCCCGGTACCGTCCTGGCGTAGTTGGTAAAATACCGGGATCGGTTTCCCGTGCGCCATTCGGTCGCGTGGTCGCGATACGAAATCCACGCACAATGCTGGTTGTCTCACGGTCAGACATCGCTCTGCCGCTGCGACAAGAGCATCGTGCAACGGATACAGCAACAAGCCGCTCCGCCATCGCTTTTTCTGTGCAGCGATGACGAGGCGACATTTCATGTCCCTCTCAGCAGGAGATTCGAAGTATGGAGGTAGAAATGCGAGTAGCGAAAAAAGCGTATATCTCGTCCGCCATCATGGGGTTTGCGATCCTGGGCGCGGCGATACTGCCGGCTCACAGGTCAATTGCAGATACACCATTCGACAAAGCAGCACCGATCGACAAAACCGCACCATCCGACAACGTAACCAGCTCGGATTCGGGAGACGTGTCCGATTATGTCGAACCCGACGCACTACCCCCAAACGCCATCGACTGGCGGGAATACAAGAACGCCGATCCGGTAAGTCTCTCAGAAGCCCCCGAAGGCGTCTGGACAGGCGTAGACCCCGGTCGCAAAAGCATTTTTGTCTACATGGACCAGGGACTCCATCGCCACGGACCAGAGCGTGCAACAGTCAAGCAGTTTGCACAAAACCGGGGCGCCACAGTCAAATACGAATACACCACGGTGCTCCCCAACGTCCTCAACCTGCGCAACCTCACACCCGATGACATCACTGCCATCAAAAATATGAAAGGTGTCGTCAAAATCGAGGAGGACATGTACCACTACTACGTCCTCAACATCGACGAAGCAACACCACGAGTCCGCGGGCTCCAAAGTCAGATCACAGGTGCAGGACTCAACGCAGACGGTACAGGCGTGCGTGTCTGTGTCTGCGATACCGGTATCGACATGGACCACATCATGTATTCCAGTCGAATCGACACAGCCGCCAGCTACGACTTTGTAAACAATGACAACAATCCGGACGACGACCAGGGTCACGGCTCACACGTCGCCGGCATCGCTGTAGGCGGGACGGGCATCACGGTCGATCTCGGATGTGACGGGGTCGAACCCTTCCAGGGAATGGCGCCCAACGCAACCCTCATCGGCTCAAAAATCCTGAACAGCTTCGGTGGTGGTTCAGACAGTGACATCATCGCAGGCATCGACCACTGTGCAGATCAGTCACCATCCGGTGGACGCGCAGACGTGATCAACCTGAGCATCGGAACAGGAAACTTTTCAGGTATCTGCACGCACTCATGGGCGGTCGCATCCAACAACGCCGTCGCAAACGGTGTCGTCGTCGTAGCTGCTTCGGGCAACGAGAGCAATTCAAACTCCATGGGATCGCCCGCATGTGGCGTAGATGTCATCGCGGTGGGCGCAACCTACAAGACCGACTATCCATACTGCGAAGACGGAACATCAACCTTCAACTGGGGGTCGTGCAGCGACAACAGCCCAGCCGCAGACGACATCGTCTGTTTCAGCAATCAGAGCGATTTCCTCGATGTCTCCGCTCCAGGCTCCGTCATCCTCTCCGCAAGCAACGCAGCTGGCGGTGGTTCGACCACGAGTCAAAGCGGAACCAGCATGGCATCACCAGCCGTCGCCGGACTCGCAGCCCTGGTCCTCGACGCCGACGGATCACTCACACCAGCCCAGGTGCGTCAGATTCTACGCGACGGTGCGACAGATCTTGGCCCGGCGGGCTTCGACCGCGCATACGGCTATGGTCGCATCGACGCCATCAACACGCTGAACCTCGTCACACCCTGCGTCACCGACCCCGACTGCGACGACGGACTCTTCTGCAACGGTTCTGAAACCTGCGACGGAGCAGGAAGCTGCCAGGCAGGTTCCGACCCATGCCCCGGCCAGTCATGCGACGAAGCAACCAACGCATGCGTCGCTGCTCCAACCGTCGTCTACGCCTGGAATATGGACACAAACCCCGGATGGACCACGCAGGGACAATGGGCGTGGGGAACCCCGACCGGTGGCGGTGGACAGTACGGCGGTCCAGACCCCACGAGCGGCGCGACCGGATCGAACGTCATGGGCTACAACCTCGCCGGTGACTACGCCAACAACCTCCCGGAAACGCACCTCACAACAACAGCCATCGACTGCTCAAATCTCATCAACACGTCGGTACGCTTCGAGAGGTGGCTGGGCGTCGAACAACCAACCTACGACCGTGCATACCTCCGCGTCAGCAACAATGGATCGACGTGGACCACCTTGTGGCAAAACTCCGCCCAGGTGGCAGACACATCCTGGTCATCGCTCACATACGACATATCATCCGTCGCCGACGGTCAATCAACCGTCTTCCTGCGATGGACGATCGGGACGACAGACGGTTCGTGGCAGTTCTGCGGCTGGAACATCGACGACGTCGACATCATCGCCACAGACCTCGGCGGTGGTGGAACTTGCTCCGACGGCATCCAGAACCAGGGTGAATCCCGCATCGACTGCGGCGGACCCTGCGCAGCCTGCGATTGCACAAGCGACCCTGCCTGCGACAACGGACTCTTCTGCGACGGCAGCGAAACATGCGACGCGTTCGGGTTCTGCCAGAACGCGACAGCCGTCAACTGCGATGACGGCGTCGGTTGCACCGACGACTCATGCAACGAAGGCACGAACTCCTGCGACAACATCGTCAACAACGCAAATTGCGACAATGGCATATTCTGCGACGGTGCGGAAATATGCAGCGCAACACTCGATTGCCAGGCAGGGACCGCTGTAGACTGCAACGATGGCGTAGGCTGTACCGACGACTCATGCAACGAAGGCACGAATTCGTGCGACAACATCGCCAACAACGCAAACTGCGACAATGGCCTGTTCTGCGACGGCGTCGAAACATGCAGCGCGACCCTCGACTGCCAGGCAGGCACGTCGGTCAATTGCGATGACGGCGTAGGATGCACGGACGATTCGTGCAACGAAGGCACGAACTCGTGCGACAACATCACCAACAACGCAAATTGTGACAATGGCATATTCTGCGACGGTGCGGAAATATGCAGTGCAACCCTCGATTGTCAGGCAGGGACCGCTGTAGACTGCAACGATGGCGTGGGCTGCACAGACGACTCGTGCAACGAGG
>JAJRYY010000099.1 GCA_024275565.1 Planctomycetota bacterium | reverse complement strand
TGTGCTCTATTCGTGCTCACTCGAAATGTCTCCTTGCGTTTGCGTAACGTTTTTTCAACAAACACGTTGTACGCGATATGCAAAGCATTTCGAGTATTTTTTTGCCAACAGCCAAATTATTCACGCTTGATCAAGGACTAGCCCAAAGTATGATTGCGGTTTGAAACGGGGACGGGGTTAGTATTGACTTGTGCTGCGTGGGGTCATAGTCTGTCCTGATGCCAAGAATTGCTCGCGTTGCTCCCGGTGGAATGGTTTACCATGTGCTGAATCGTGGTGTTGCTCGTCTGCCCCTGTTTCGGAAGAATGCTGATTTTGAGTCTTTCGAGCAGGTGATGGTTGAGGCGTCTGAGCGACACCCGACGCGGATTCTGTCGTGGTGCCTGATGCGGAATCATTGGCATTTTGTGATCTGGCCTCGGGAAGATGGGGAGCTGACGGCGTTTCTGCGCTGGCTGACGCATACGCATGTGATGCGGTGGCATGTCGCACATGGGACGGTTGGATGCGGTTCGCTGTATCAGGGGCGGTATAAGAGTTTTCCTGTCAAGCGTGACGATCATTTTCTGACGGTCTGCCGATATGTGGAGCGGAATGCGTTGACGGCTGGCGTGGTCGATCGTGCTGAGGACTGGCGTTGGAGTAGTCTTTGGGTTCGTCGCAAGGGTGATGATCGCCTGAAGGGGTTGCTGAGTGAGTGGCCTGTGGAACGCCCGAAGAACTGGTTGTCTTCGGTTAATCGTGCGATGCCTGCGAATGAATGCGAGCGGATTCGGACCTGCATCGAGAGGGGTCGGCCGTTTGGCAACGAGCAGTGGCAGGTCCGTACTGCGAATCGGCTGGGGCTGACATCGTCCCTGCGATCGGAGGGTCGGCCGAGGAAGACAAAGAAGAGGGGTGGCGCCAAATAACTTGCTGCGTCCCCCGTTACAACTTTAGCTGCGTCCTCGTTACAACTCGTCCCCGTTACAACTTCTGGTAATGAGATTTATTTGTGGTTCTGACCCACATTACAAACAAGGTGAAGAACGACACTATACACTCAATATGTATAAGATTCCCACGATATTTGCCAACGGGCTGAAATCCGGCTTTTCGTCAATATATAAACCCACACCAACAACCGCCTGTACCATCAGGTAGGTGACCAATGTGAGGCTGAGACCTAGCCGACGACCCCGGGCAACGGCTCGGCCTCCAAGCACGAGCAAGAGAGAGAACACAATCGAATTGCCCCAAACCACGATCGTTGTCAGTTGTGGGACATCCACCCCAACCGGCGATGCAAGGGTAGAACCATTGAACGCAACATTCGATGCCGCGGTGAGATACATCAGAGCAGGTGTCACGCGAATTAATTTAGCCGAATGATCGGCCATTGTGTCCTTGTCCATGCACCCTCTACTCCCGGAATTTACTGGCCGACCTTGCCCTGTTTTGTATCCACCTGACAACTTACCATGAATAGTCGCCCCGGTCTGTCTGTCAACTTCAATGATGCGACACTTCGTGGCTGTAGCCTGGGCCAATGGTTCGGTTCCTGGTAGTGTCATTCGTTTCGCGATCAGGTGGACGATTCATGGAACGCATTCCCCTTCCACTTTACTGGTCAGAGATGAACCAACTACCCACATAGGGTGATTGTTGTGCTATGAACGCAGATCGGGCGCGTAAAACTGTGATGATTTGAGGGATCGCGCCTGCGTATTGTGACAGCAAGGTGGGTTTGCCCGACATTCTGTACCCGGATGTGGACACATTCTCTGGAACCCTATACTCTCCTTCTGGACATACATTGGCCCTCGGACCATATTTTGGCATCTTTTGGAGATTAGACCGTTGACTGATACGAAAGCTACGAACATCACCTGGCACGAAGGACACGTCAGCCGCGAAGAGCGCGAAACCCTCCTCAAGCAGAAGGGCGCACTCATCTGGTTCACCGGGCTTAGCGGGTCCGGCAAGAGTACGATCGCCTTCACGCTCGAACACGCACTCGTGGAGCAGGGTTACATGGCTTACTGCCTCGACGGTGACAATATCCGCCACGGACTGAACAAGAATCTCGGCTTCAGCCCTGAAGACCGCACCGAGAATATCCGCCGCATCGCCGAAGTCGGGAAGCTCTTCGTCGATGCAGGGATCGTCACCTGCACCGCATTCATCAGCCCATACCGCGACGACCGTAACGCTGCGCGTGAGGTGTTTGAAGGCAACGACTTCATCGAAATCTTCGTCGATACCCCGCTGGACGTCTGCGAAGAACGCGATCCGAAGGGTCTCTACAAGAAAGCCCGCGCTGGCGAAATCAAGGGCTTCACGGGCATCGACGCACCGTACGAGGCGCCCGATAAACCGGAACTGGTGATCGATACGTCAAAATGCTCGCCGCAGGAAGCGTCCGTCACCATTATCGAATATCTTGAAAAAATCGGTAAGATTGCGAAATAGATCTGCTGGAACCGGGATGTTGCCCGGTGAACAGGACATGCCATTAAGGAGATTCTGATCTCTACGCGACCCGTTGCAATGTCACGGTTGAACGTCGCCATGCGGTTGAACGTCGTCATGCGGCGACTGGGCGTTTGTGCGATCGCGGGCTGTGCGTTGGCGCTCGCCTGCATCCCAGTCGACGCGCCCAATGGTGGAACGATTCCACCGCCTCCGATCACCGCCGATCCACCCGCAGGCGGTGATAACGGTGGCGGCGAATCTGGTGGTGATGGATCTGGTGGTGGCGGGGATACCGGGGTAACCGTCTTCGACATCAATGTTCAAGCGACCTCGCTCGAAATCGCCGACATCAGCATCGCGGCCACTCTGACACTGACTGCGAGCGACGGAAACTCTGAAATCCCCTTCAGCGATGTGACGATTCAGGACACCATCAACGACTTCACTGACACTACCGGGTTTTCCGGCGGCTTGCTCCTTACCACAGAACCAGCCTCCCCCCTGTCCTCCGGATCACGCTTCTTCCGACTCGTAACCGATGGGGACATCCTCCGCGTCGAGTCTCAACCGGGATCAGGCGAAAACCCCAACCGGTTCATCCTCCAGTCCACCGGCACCCTCTTCGACCCCACCATTCTCGGCATCTCATACAACACTGAACCCGGATCATTCTTCACCATCGAGATCAACGGTGATTCTGTCATGGGCGAGATCAACCTCAACGGGATACCCTTCAACGAGTCGGCGGACACAAACACATACATCGGAACCTACTCGGGGACGCGTCGCTAACGTAATCCCACAGCGAGGCCATGACGACCGCGTCAATCCGCGGTATCGTTCCCGGCTATGGAACCACGGGCAAAGGCTGGTATTCGAGCGACACTCCTGGGGATGGCAGTCAGTGGGCTGCTCGCGACCGTCAAACTTGTAGCCGGCATTATCGGACACTCCCACGCGCTCGTCGCTGACGCCGTCGAATCCTTCTCCGATCTCTTCAGCTCCGCCATCGTGTGGGGCGGCCTCACCCTCTCAGCAAAACCCCCCGACGACGATCACCCCTACGGACACGGAAAAGCAGAATCCCTCGCTGCTCTGGCGGTCGGACTCATGCTCATCGGGGCTGCCATCGGGATCGCCGTGCAAGCCATCCGCGAAATCCTGGTCCCACAGCGTGCCCCTGCTCTTATGACCTTTTTCGTTCTGATCGGCGTCGTCATCGTCAAGGAACTCCTCTTCCGATTCTCGAACCGTGTCGCCGCCGGTATCGACAGCCTCGCGCTCCGCGCGGATGCATGGCATCACCGGAGCGACGCCATCACCTCGCTCATCGCTGCCATCGGAATTTCGATCTCACTGATCGGCGGCGAGGGTTACGAATCCGCAGATGTCTGGGCGGCTCTGCTCGCATCCGGTGTCATCGCCTTCAACGGGTCCAGATTTCTCCACCAGGCGACCCTCGAACTCATGGATACGCGTCCTGACCCACAATTGATATCGAATATCTCGCTGGCTGCAACTTCGGTGGCTGGCGTGCGTACTGTAGAAAAAGTGCTGGTGAGGAAGGTCGGAATGAACTACTGGGTCGATATGCACATCGAGGTGGACGGCGAGCTGACCGTCTATGAGGGACACGAACTGGCCCACCGTGCGAAGGACGCCATTCAGAACAAACACCCAAACGTCGCGGATGTCACGATCCATGTCGAACCAGCCCGCAATTAAAACACGCGTCGCGGGCGTCCTGGAGACCATCGCACTCCTGATCCTGCTGAGTGTTATCGGACTGCGACCGCTTATCTCCGAAACCTACGACTCCGCGGGTCTCTCGCTCACGCAATCACTCGTTGGCATCGAAGACGCATCCCCCACCACCTCGGTCCTCATTGACGCGGCAATTCTCTTCGCCGGCTGGCTGTGGATCATCTCGAGAATTCTCCGCCGCGACGCCTCGTACCGAAAAACAGGACTCGAACCCGGAGCAGCCATACTCGCCATCGCAGCCATCGCATCATGCTTCACCGCCGGCGCCAAACGCCTCGCGATCAACGGTGCAACCGACTACCTCGCCATCATCATCCTCGCGATACTCCTCACCCAGTTGCTGAAACACGCGTGGCAAATCCGGGTATCCCTGTGCGTCATCCTCGCCTCCACCTTCGCACAAGCCATCGAATGCCTCGACCAGATTTACTACTCATTCCCCGAAACCATCGCCATGTACGAGGAGCATCGCGAAGCAATCTGGGCACGCCAGAACGTCCCGCTCGATTCCGATCAGGTCGCACTCTTCGAAGCACGCATGAACGCCCATGAAGCGACCGGATACCTCGGCCACAGCAACATCACCGCCGCACATCTCCTGCTCGGAATCATGGCGACCGCGGGCATGTTCCTCGCATCACGCTCGATCATCGTCTCCATCATCGTCTCCATCCTCGGCGGCGTATTCGCATGGACGATCTGGCTGACGGGCAGTCGTGGTGCATTGGCTGCCATCCTCGCAACGCTCGCAATCTGGGCATTCCTCGCTCTCTGGCAAAAACGCTACCAGACCCGCACCCGCGTCCTCTGGCGGAACGCATGGTTCGCGGTCGCAGCAATTACCTTCGCGATCATCGCCTACGGATACACCACCAGCTCCCTTCCCACGCGATCCCTCGCGTTCCGCTGGCAGTACTGGACCGCCTCCGCACAGATGGTGGCAGACCACCCGATCGTCGGCGTCGGCAGCGGAAATTTCGGACGCCACTACCTCCAATACAAGTCCATCAGGAGTCCCGAGGAGGTCAAAAACCCGCACAATTTCGCAGTATCCGCCATCACAGATTTCGGAGCGATCGGACTCATCGGCACCATTCTCATGCTCCTCGGGGGATCACGAAAGCTCCTCACCGATGATCCGGATGACGCAAACGCCGTCGAAAACGCCGTCGAAAATGCCGTCGAAAACGGAGAGAATGTCCTCCAGAATGAATCCGCCGACCGAAAACGCGTCATGGCGTCTGGCATCGTCATAGCAGCTATCATCTTCATCCCGCGCATATTCCTCCTCGGCAGCGACGACCCAAATTACAGATTGTTCGCCACAGCCATCCCCCTCATGGCATGGTCAGCCAGCTACGCAATCATCGCATTCGCACCCATCAGACGCCACCATCACATACGCACAGCACTATGCTTCGCCCTACTCGCCTTCCTCATCCAGGACACCATAAACTTCGCATCCATAGTCCCCGCCACCCTCACAACCGCTTTCGCCATATTCGCCATCGCACGCTGCTGGAGAGGTGACACTGCCGGGGATCTCCGTAGGGTCCGCTGTGCGGACCATTCCCAGGTGCCGCCGGAAACTACTTCCCAGGAGGGCAACGCTCCTGCCGACCTGCAATCGCAATCAACCCGCTCAACAAAAATCGCCCTCGCAGCAGCAACGATCCTGACAATCGTCTTCACAATATTCGTCCTTATCCCCACAACCCGCGCCAACAACTACCTCCGCGCAGCCCGCAACGCCCCAACAGCATCGTCAGCCATCACCTTGTACAACCAAGCAGCCACAGCCGACTCGTACGACGCAACCGCCCTCTCCGAGAAAGCAAGAATCCTCCGACATATGAACCCGGACAACACCCCATACACCATCGACCTGCCGAAGCTCCGGAAGAACGCCGAAACAGCAGCTCGTCGTGCATTGAACCGCGACCAACACAACCTCGCCATCGCCGACGAATGGCTACGCTGTGGTATCGCTCGCGCATCCGTCCTGACTGGTGATAAAGCACATCAGGCCTGGATTTACAACATCACAATCGCCCAACTCGCGACAACACTCTACCCAACCGATCCACCCCACTGGATAAGACTCGGCGACACCCTCATCATGCAGGCTGATGCAATCCAGCAACACGCCGCCAGCCCGTCCGCCCCTGATACAACCACCGAAACCATCTCAGCTTACACTGCCGCCATCGATGCCTACACCCGCGCCCTCGACCTCGACAACGCCCGCCCCGAATGGGAAAAATTCCGAGGATTACACGCGCGAGAAAAAGCAAGAGTAAACCAGGCAATAACCCGCGCCACCAAAGCAATAGAAAACATCAAGGACCGCACAACCCCATGACCAGACACCCAAACCAACGCAAACATTGTTGGAATGGTGGCCCAGCTCTTCACATGTTTGGTGGCCCACCTCTTCAGAGGTGGGGGAGCCGACGATAAACCGAGTATGATGCAAAGGACGTCGATCACGCACTGCAAGCGTCCATCGTCACATTCATGCCTCATCACGGAGTCAACCCCGCTACCCGATAACATGCTCTCCCCACTCCGAACCCCACGCCAGGAGTGTCACCCTATGGCACCGTATCCCACCCGCCCGTGGGCGTCTTCTTGAAGTGAACCGTCGACGTTTTCCGTTTCTTCAACTCGAAGCTACGCTCATCGATCCGCAACACCACCCGCCGCGACCAGTCGATGGAAATCTTGCTCAACTCAAGTCGAAACCCATTCGCCCCATGCGTTTCAATCGCGATCTTGTTGGCTTCATCCGAAAACCAGCCCGTCACCCACGCCCCGCCTGCCTCCTGAACCTCCCCCTCAACGAACAGCCACTTGTCCGGCTGCACTTCAATTTTCTCAAGCTCCGCCAGCGCATCCACAGGCCGCTCAGGTTCCGGCGTAACCTTCACCGGCGCATGGGGTGCCGGTGCAACAGCGGAATCAGGTGCAACATCCGAAGCAGAAGGTCGGCATCCGAGATGCGCGACGCACAAAAGCAGAATTGCAGACGTAACAAGTTTCATGGTTTGCATGCCATCAGCCGCCAATCAGTCCTCACCCATTGCATCCACCGCCGGATGTTGTACGTTGGCAGACCGCCCGGGATGCAGATGGTCCCTGGCACACAAAATGTCACAGCCATCGCCACAGCAGAAAAATAGAGCATGCTCTATGGAAAACGATCATGAACGATAAGACAAGTCCATACAGACCCATCATCCGATCCACCACCATCCTCACCGTCCGCCGAAACGGAATCGTAGCCATCGGCGGCGACGGACAGGTCTCCCTCGGTGAGACGATGATGAAGCACGACGCCATCAAGCTCCGACCCTTCCAGAACGAAAAAATCTGGTGCGGTTTCGCAGGGGCAGCCGCAGACGCTTTCGCCCTGCTCGACCGATTCGGTTCCAAAGTCGACGCCTACAAGGATAATCTCCGCAAAGCAGCCATCGAGCTGGCCAAGGAGTGGCGATCAGACAAGGCGTTGCGCCAGTTAAATTCCCTACTCGTGGTCGCCAGCAAGGACGTATCGCTCATGCTCAGCGGATCGGGCGACGTCATCGAACCCTCAGACGGCGTCATCGGCGTGGGTTCCGGCGGCATGTACGCAGTAGCAGCCGCCCGGGCGATGCTGGACAATACCGATCTGCCGGCAGGCGACGTGGTCGAAAAAGCGCTCCACATTGCAGCCGACATCTGTATATATACGAATCACAGCATCACTGTAAAAACCATCGAATAATTGCAAAATCTGAAGAAGGAATAATCGTAAATATTTGCTATGAAAGAACTTACGCCAAAAGAAATCGTGTCGGAACTCGATCGATACATCGTGGGTCAGCAGGACGCGAAGCGATCGGTCGCGGTCGCCATCCGCAACCGCTGGCGTCGCCAGCAGCTACCCGAAAGCATCCGCGAGGAGGTTGGCCCCAAGAATATCCTGATGATGGGTCCGACCGGTGTCGGCAAGACGGAAATCGCCCGCCGGCTGGCCTCACTCGTCGGCGCACCCTTTGTAAAGGTGGAAGCGACAAAATACACTGAGGTTGGATATCACGGCAGAGACGTCGAGAGCATGATCCGCGACTTATTGGACCGTGCGATCACCATGGTCCGCGACGAGCAAAGAGAGGTCGTCCGTCAGGAGGCAGAGCGCCTGACAGAGGAGCATCTCCTGGACCTCCTGATTCCAGCCGTCGAAACCATGGGTGAATCGGACCCTGAGGCAGACGACCGCCGCCACCGAAATCGCGAGAAATATCGGACCAAACTCCGCGAGGGCGAGATGGAAGATCGACCCGTCGAACTCTCCGTGACACAGAAAATCGCCCCTCAGGGCATTTTCGCCACCATCGGCGGCGAATCGATGGACGCAGATACGCAGGGATTCCTCGAAAAGCTCATGCCCTCCCAGTCCAAACGTCGGCGAATTCCGATCCGCGAGGCGCGAAAGATCATGTTCGATGAGGAGTGCGACCGGCTGATCGATGACGACAAGGTGACGGAGCTGGCGATCCAGCGGACCCAGAACAGCGGGATCATCTTTCTGGACGAGCTGGACAAATTGTGCGACTCGGGCAGAGCGCATGGTCCGGATATATCCCGTCAGGGCGTACAGCGCGATCTGCTGCCCATGGTCGAAGGATGTACCGTCTCGACCCGACACGGACAGGTATCCACGGACCACATCCTGTTCATCGCAGCCGGGGCGTTTCACGGGAGCAAACCATCGGACCTTATGCCGGAATTGCAGGGAAGATTCCCTATTCGCGTAGAGCTGACGGACCTGAACAAGGAGGATTTCCTGCGAATTCTGACGGAGCCGGAAAACGCCCTTACCAAGCAGCATGTGGCGTTGATGGCCACTGAGGGCGTCAAAATTTCGTTCTCCAGTGACGCTTTATCTGCGATGGCAGAGATCGCTGAGAAGCTCAATAAGTCGGCTCAGAGCACCGGTGCGCGGCGTTTGTACACGATTATGGAGCGTGTGGTGGAGGAACTTTCCTTCGAAGCGAGCGATCGAAGTGGCGAAACGGTTGCGATTGACGAGGAATTCGTGCGGGATCGACTGTCGGAAATAGCGGCTGACGAGGATCTGAGTCGCTTTATTCTGTAGATTCCAGTGTGCGCAATCTCCGTAAACTATTGTAAATGAACATTTTATATCTCCGACAATGTGGTTGGGGTCATGAAAACCGGGGATTCGCCGCTGAGAACTTGATATTCCTGCAATTTCGCTGCTGGCGAACGATGGATCATTCGATTAGACTGTAAGGTTCCCAGTGACGCGCTGCGGCTGGGATGTTTTTATTGTTGAGGTATCTGTTTTGCGTGCGATGTGCGCATCCGTCGATTTGGAGGATTTATACAGTGAGGATTGGTAAGCAAAGTGATTAAGGTTCGACCCCGAGGTAATGAATCGATTCAGCAGATGCTCAAGCGCTTCAAGCGTCTTTGCATGCGTGAAGGACTCACCCGCGACATCAAGCGTACCAGCTATTATGAGAAACCCTCCGAACGTCGCCGTCGTAAGACTCGCAAGGCAGCGCGTAAGGAAGTCGTTCGCAAGTAAGCTTCCGCTTCTTCAATTTTCAGCGAAATTCCCCTGATGAAGCTACTGCTTCCGATGGTGGATCTGTGGAATGGTGCTTCCCTCGCATTTGGGCATGCGCTCGATGCACGGACATGCTGACCTACTCTGTCTGACCTATCTGCCCGTCATCGCGAACCACCCATCACTTTGCGATTCTCGAGCTTTCGTCCAGAATTGCAAATCGACTCCCGACCCCCTTTTTCACTCTTTTTCACTCTTCGATTTTGATGGAGGCGAGACCTAGCGCGACGTTGTCGGTGAAGTCGAAGAGCTTCTCCAAGCCCGTGATGAGGAAGATGCCCCAGACATGGGAATTGATGGCGCACAGCTTGAGCTTGCGATCGTTGGTGTGGATCACGACCTTGCGGAGTTTGAGGAGGCGTGCGATGTTTGAAGAGTTCAGGTAGGAGACGGCTGCAAAGTCGAGAACGACGTTCATCTCAGTCTTTTTCTCGACGTCGTCGATCAGCGTTTTCAGGTCATCTGTCAGGACCGGGTCGTCCTGTAGTTCAGCTACCAGGACATCCTCGGACCATGTTTGAATCGGCATGTCGTTGCCTCCACTCTGCTCACGCCCGGTACAGTCTTACAGCTCTTTATTCAGCACTCACGCCCGCTCATGTGGACGGTAGCGGTCGTATTCCAGCCTGTCAATTGCATACGGCGCCCACCAATGGCCCACGCACCCTCATTGCCGACGGACCAGCATGGTACGATCTATCCCCCGTGAGGCGATGACTGGGTCGATCTCACTCAGGAACCGGCGACCGTCCTGATAGTAACCCGCTGTTGGTTTCACACCTGGTGATGCCTCACCCCAGTAGCGGTTGAACGCGACCATGAACACCTCGCGCATGTACTTGCTGATGACGCTGGCGAGCGCACAGGGCAGGCTGTTCTCTTCGCCGTATGTTCTGAACGCCAGTTCCATGGTGGTCCTGTTTCGCTCGATTTGATAGATACTTGCTTCCTCCGATTCCTGGAGAATGTTGATGTGCCGGAGATCGAGCGCTGTCATCAGGGGTGGTCCATAGTGCGTGCGTCCGCCCTGTCGATCGATGCAGATTGTGCAGGATTGACTTCCTGCAGCGGCTGCGATGCGGTCGATGATGCGCAGGACAAGCCCGAAGGATACGACTGCCTTGTTCCGCGTGTTTGCGACGAGTCGATTGAAATGTCCTTCGAGGAGTGGTTCGCAGAATATGCCCAAAAGCTGGATTTCCTGATCCCGCAAGTCCTTCTGGAACGCGTTGGCGACCAGCTGAATCTGGGTCGGATCGTTCTGAATCGGTAATGGGATATCGAAATCGCGGTACCAGGGGTATTGATCTGTTGCACCGGCTGCCTCCGGACATAGCGCGTCCAGGGTGGATCGAAAAGTGGTGATGGGGAACCCTGCTGATGCGAGTGTGACTGTGGCGGTCCTTTCGAGGCGACGGAATCCGTATTTCCCCTGATGGAGCTTTTTGCTGTCGGCGATGACGAGGCGGTGGTCTGATTTTGAGTTTCGGCGTGTGGAACTTCCAGCGAGTTTTTCCCAGAGGCAACCGTGGGCATCCTGATCGGGAACGTCGAGGACGACGCCCGTGACGACCAGTGGTCCAAGGAGGGGTCCATACCCCGCTTCATCAATGCCAGCTACGATCGCCACTTTATTTCCTGCTCCTCGCCATGTGATCCCACATCAGGGGTCGTTGTCTCGCGTGTTGTTCAGGCCAGCGTCAGTTGTTCAGGTCATCGCCTGCGTACCAGGTATTTCGCCTGTTTACGTGCTGTCAGGTTAAAGCCCTACTTGCGTAAGTAACGTTATTTCCTTGACTTGCAAGCATATCGTGAACATACTTATTATGGCCGTTGTGTGGTTGCGCTTGGCGGGGTGTTTCTCTTTTTTTATCCCGCTCGAAACGACAAGATAAATAAACTGGATATTGGATTCGTGTGCATGCTTCAGGCTGCTGCTCGCGCATGCGCCATTTCGTAATTAGTTGTCATTATTTTTCTTATCCTGTCGGTCATCATTTTGGAAAGGATCGTGCCATGAGGGTTTTGTCGTATTCCAATCCTGGTCATGATAACGTCACAACACGATTGCGGGGGTTCACACTGATCGAACTCCTTGTCGTTGTGTCGATTATCGCGTTGCTGATTTCTGTTCTGCTGCCTTCGTTGAAGAAAGCGCGTGAGCAGGCGAAACAGGCTGTCTGTCTTTCCAATCTGCGTGGAATTGCGACGGCGGGCATTACTTATGCTGCTGAGGATCGCAACGAGAACGCGATCCCTGTCCACCGCATCCTGGGGACAGGAAGCGATGTTGCGTCTTTCTATGGTGCGTATGAGTATGGTGGTAAATCCGGTCGTGGGAACCCGATCGCCGGAGATGGTTTCGCTTTTTCGAAATGGGGGACGCAGTTTGGGCGTGGACCCGGGACGCGTCCGCTGAATAATCTCCTGTTTAAGGGGGGTTTTCCTGATTACCTCGAGAACCCGGGTCCTGACCAGATCAACTGGGAAAGTGATACAAAAATTGAACTTGGGATCTACCGGTGTCCAAGCGACCGCGGTTATCAGGGTATCCACTACACAGCCTGGAAGAATTCGCGCCTTTCATCGTACGATCACTTTGGTACGAGCTATTCTGCCAGTATTTTCTGGATCGGAGCTGTGGGTGGAGCTGGATGCGTCATGCGTAGCAATTCTCCGTTCCTGAGGCCTTTGTCTCGGGTTCCGAATCCTGCGAATACTCTGTTGTATGAGGAAAATGTGGGTCGATTTGCCTGGATGCGTGATCCCGATGTCTGCCCGATTGCTGATGGTATTCCTGGAAGGGTTAAGGGGTGGCATAAGCGGTTGTGGACGTTTGACGTTGCGTTTGCGGACGGTCATGCCGGGACGATTATTATGAACGGATATAATTCGCCACGTCTTGCGAGCTACCCAGCAAGTGCCTGTGCCGATCCGACAAACATTGAGGACTGCCACCGGTCCTATCAGTGCGTGATTGTTCGCGGGTCCAACTGGCAGAAGGATACACTTCCATCACCTGACGTTCGGACTGGTTTTCAATGCCCGGATACTGGTCGCCCATCTCAGGAGGCTGGTGACGTGGAGACTGGCGGTTAGGGAGACTGGCGGTTAGGGAGACTGGCGGTCAGGACAGGTTCTCGCCCGATGCCAGGATTCCGGATGTCAGGATTCCGGGTCGCTTGAAATATTATCGGATGATGTCATGATGACGCCGGGAGCAGTTGGATCCCGGCGTCTTTTATGTTCTGTACGGTTGTATCATGTAAGGTACGCCTCATGGGTGTTTTGGTGCGTTTGCACCATAATGTTCTGCAGTGGCTCGTATTTCTCATATTGAAATTGTTTTATGCGCGCTCGTAGCTCAGTCGGACAGAGCACCGGTTTCCTAAACCGGGGGTCGCAGGTTCAAGTCCTGCCGGGCGCATCTGTCTACTCCGGGCGGCTTGTGACCTTCATCCCGTGCACGTCTCATTTGCATGGACGCCTCACGTCATGGACGACTCATTTCATGCATGTCTCACCTCGTGGACGCCTCACCTTGTGGACGTCTTAACGCGTTGAGGTGGCGTTTTTTTGGCAGTTCTGTCCGCGTTCATTCCGCAATTATGACTGTTCCAACCGGTGCTTTCGGTTGCGGCAACCCCGTTTTACCCATCAGGCACGTCCGAATTTTCAAATATCGCCATTGGGATTCGGACGTTGATTCTTCGCATTTTGAAGCGTGTCTCTACTTTTTCCAGAAAGATCCTCATTTGATGGCATGTTATCGGAAGAAGAGGTGCAGCGCCCAAATTTTAGACAGTATGATCTTGCAATTGGTGTTCGACTCAGATACAAAAAGACACTGGTAGGATGGTCACTCGGCTGTGCGGATGCTGGTTCTCGCCATTGTGCGGGTTCCTCTTTTCGGCAGCGGTCCGACGCTCACTTCTGTGAGGTCGCTGCCCGGTCGAGTGCTGTTTGAGCTTTGAGGGGTCGTAGAAGCTCATACGGCGGCTTGTTGGCTTGATCGTCCGGGATGCCATATCCACCTCTTTCGTCTTATTGAGGGGTGGTTAGGGAAAGGAGTCAAAAGCACCGTTATTTCGTCGTTTCTGTGCGGTATGGCTGGGTTTTTCGCCCACCAGGCCCGTCATGGGGATGGCGTCGTGTGCTCACGTCTCCAATAGTGGTTTTCCCTATGTAATTTAGTGTCCCCGGCAGGTATCGACTTGTCGTCCACGATATTGTGCATCGTTCTGTCCCGGCGGGAACACTTTGCCGGGGCCGATTTGAATATTTTCGCGTCGGGTGTATCTCGGCGCTGGTCCAGAGTTTTTCATGGGTCGTGCATGGGTGCGATCCTGGAGAGGCTTGAAGGAGGTAGCTGATGAGGCAACGGATCTTTGGTTTTATGCTGGCCGGAGTCGTCACGACGGCGTTGACGATCTGGTCTCTGCCCGTGCGGGCGGAAGGTGGCGTCGGTGGTCGTGTCATCGCACGTACAGCGGCGACGAACAATGGTACCGGTGTTGTGAAATTGGAGTCCGCTCCAGCTTTGCGTAATGCTGGTAACCTGATCGCCGGTCCTTCAACGGCCGGTGAAGCACAGGTGATTTTCAGCAGTGGCTGGGATGATCCTCCAGGTGCAGCTGGTTCCCCTGCTATCCAGTGCGATGGTACGGATGCTGAGTGCGATATGTTCGCAACAGGAGCGGACGACTTTGGCTCTCTTGGTGGATCGCTTGTCACCAACGTAGACGTCCGGGGCACGTTCTTCAACCCGGGTGGCGAGATCGGCGATATCAACGGTTTCCTCGTCTCGTTCTTCGCTGACAATGGTGGGACTCCTGCGGCTGCCTGTACGGCTGAGTTCGTAGCGACCGAGTTCGACTGCACGGGCGACGCTGCCACGCTCAACTGTGACATCACCCTTCCTGATGGTGGGTATGCGACGGCTGGTGGTAATGAGTGGGTTTCAATCACTCCGATCATGCCATTCCCTCCGCAGTGGGCGTGGATTGCTACAGACGCAGCATTTGGCTCATTCGCCCAGACCGCATTTGATGGTGGTGGCGGACTTCCCACATGCGACGGTACCATCCTCGCAGATCTTGGCACGAACCTGACTTTCCGTCTGCGTGGTGAAACTGCTTCTGGTGGAACGACCGCGATGCGTATCAGTGGTGGATCCGGCCAGGGCGGTTGCAGCATTGAGATTACTCCTACCACTGCTGCGATCAATGAGTGTGGACCTTCGATCTGCCCTGAGTCCTTTGGTAATGGTTGCAACGCTACGGTTAGTAACGCCGGTGGTCTGACGCCAAACCTGCTTGCCAATGTTCTCGCGCTTGATCTCAATGGTCAGATCAATGGCGGTGTTTGTGGTCCGCTTCTGTCGGTCGAGAATATCGGTCCGTTCCTTCTCGTTACAACTTCTGATGGTGCTCGCCCACGCCTTTGCGTCAATGACGCTGGCGTTCTTGGTGGCCCGAACAGTTGTGAAGTCGATGCCTGCAACTTTACCTTCGGTATTGGAGCGGCGAATGTTCTTCCTTCGATTCCGTCCGGTGCTGATAACCTGACGACCACGAAGAGCTGCGACGTTGCTCCGGAAGAGGGCGGAACCTGGATGAATGTTTCGCTTCCTGGCGGAACCTTCGACCGTGAAGGTCTTGGTGCTGCTGGTCCGGTCGATACGATTGTCCGCATGAGCGGTGTCGGTCGTAACCTCGAACTGGATGACTCTGACACGACCGTTCAGCGTCTTGAGGATGCAAACTTTGGTCGTTGCTCCGGTGACTTCAGTCGCGATGGTGCTGCTGACGGCGTGCGTAGTCCTGACGGTGTTGTCGATGAATTTGACCGTCTGCAGTTCGCCTTCTGCGAGGGTGCTGGCTTTAATACCGGTGACTGCTCGTTCTTTGATTACAATGGTGACATGAACATCACTGGGAACGTAAATGCTGCGTCGCTGTCTCAGTCTGGTGATGCCGCTGTCTTTAACTGCCTGGCTGCTTCTGGAAACAGTGCAGACTGCTGCCCCAGCAATACTTCATTGCCGCAGAGTGCATCAAACATCGTTCCGACTGATGTCACGCGGTTGCACCTGCGTAGTTGTCAGCCACTTCAGATCGTACGCGATGGTCAGCCCTGTGCTGAGAACTGGATTGTTGATTCCTACACCTCGGCGGTTGCTCCTCAGATTGGCGATTCCGGGATTGGCGTGTGCGACGATACGCTGGATGCTGAGACCGGTGCTGTGAACAACAATGACAGCATCGCGACGGCAGACAACCTCGGACTCCTGTCCGGCGATTCACCTCGTCTGATTGCGGGTAATATCGGTAACAACGCTGATTGCGATGCCGATGCGTTCTTCACGGGTGACCATGATGCGGACGTCTATCGTTTCACGCTGGCATTCCCCAACAGGGTTCAGATCTCGGTCGATACGGCGGGTCTTACCTGTGCAGGCGGTAGTGGCGGACTGGTTTCGCTGTGGCTTTATGACACAAACGGCGTTCTGATCGGCGACGATGATCCTGCAGGAGCTGGTGATCCCACAATCAGTGCATCACTTGGTTCCGGTGAGTACTTTGCGGTTGTCGCTTCAGCTGAGCAGGTTGAGCCACCAGATCCGACACAGAACTGTGCGGTCAGTCAGGCTCCTGGTCAGGGTGATGATGATCCGACGGGCAATTATGATCTCAGCCTCTCGGTTTCACCGCAGTCTACCATGACCATCACACAGACGACGAGCAACGGTGGTACATTCAGTTCCAGCCTGCTCGTTCAGCCATTGGTTTCGTATCAGCGCGTTTGCGATCCGTTCCATGCCGTCCTGATCGATACCGGTTCAATGGGTCTTGATGCCATCATCCTCGAAGCTACGGATTCACCGTGGGTTCGCGAACTTGATCCTGCCACTGGCGTCATCGCCGGTGCTGAAGGTTTCGTTCCTGGCGTTTCCGGTGCTGTTGGCAGTCAGACGGTTGAGGAAATTCAGCACAACGATCCTTCCGGTGGTGAGTATGCCCATCTCGTGACCCCGCCGCAGCTGCGTAAGTGTGCTTCGGTTGAGTCCAACTGTGCATACGTGCAGGCTCCTGATGCAGATCAGACAAATGCCGGCGTTGGTGCAGCGTTTGTGGAAGATGTCCAGGAATTCGCTATTGCGGACAGCTTCACACTTGATACTGCGACCACGATCGCTTCCGTGTCCTGGTGGGCGACCCCGGCTGGCACAGTGGACAGCAGTTACGAATTCTTCATCACGATTTACGAAGATTAGGCCAGTGGGATTTGCGACTCTGTACCTGGCGATGTTCTCTGGGAAGGCAGTGTTTCTGCACCGATCGTCAAGCCGACAGTCGCGTCGTCCGATTTCGACTCAGTGACTGTGAATCTTGACGGTGTTCCGGAGCTGGCTCCTGGTACATACTGGGTTGGATTCAACTGGAATGCAGACATCCCTGGTGCTCAGCCGTTCTTCGTCACTTCACTGGATGGTGACGGCGTCTACTACCAGGACATCAACCCTGAAGTTGGTGGTGCTGGTTGCGAGGGAACTCTGACGGGTGACGGCATTTTTGACTGTACCGCATCTGTTGATGATGCCGGAACACCGGATTGTGATGAAGGCGATCCGGATGGCGACCGCGTCACCGATAACGGCAACATCGCATTCTGTGTCAGCGATCAGGTTGCTGAAATTCCGACGAAGAGTCTGCCCTCAGATGTTGCCTGTGGTAACTGGCGTTCGATGGCAGGTTCGATCATCTGGACCCAGCCGTTCGCCCTTCGTAGCGACGGTTTCGTAGGAACCTTCTCCGACTTCAACTTCGCTCCAGTAGAGGGTGGACGCCAGGTTGCAGATAGCTTCACCGTCTTCGAGCTTACGACCATCACAGACATTCACTGGCGTGGTGGTTACGGTGGCGGTGGACTCGTTGGTAACGCCAACCCGAATCCGGATAATTTCCGGATCGAGTTCTACAGCGATTCCAATGGTCTTCCGGGCAGTTCGTTCGTGGCTCCTTACACACCAGGTGCTGTAGATCGTGCAGCCGGAGAGCTCTCGGGCAATCCGGGTCGCCAGATTTACGATTACTGGTACACGCTGGATCCGCCACTCAACGTCGCAGCCAACACCAAGATCTGGGTCTCCGTCATCGCTGATACGTCGGGTCAGGACTACAACTGGTTCTTCACATTCGCACAGGGCGGAAACTCTGACGGTCTCGCAGCTTCGCGTGACATTCTTGGTGGCTGGGAAGCTGAAGGTACCGATGGAATCGCTACCGACTACTCGTTCGACCTGACCGTCGATGGTTCAACGACAATCATCGCTGGTGATTCGGGCAACTGTGGCGGTTCTGCTTCAGGTCTGGGTTACCGCTTCGATTCGACACTCTGCTACATCAACGGTTTCACAGAGACCGCAGACCCCGCGTTCAACGGTATGCGTTGGCGTTCGGTCAGTGCTCCGTGGAAGATGTACAGTGATGTGGCTGCTGACGTCCCGGCTGGGGTTGATGATCCCGCTATCCAGACGTTGCTCAGCAATGCTGGTATCACGACCGATGACCTGACCTGCCTGACCGAAAACATTGGTGAAGGCAAGCTGGTTGCTGGTGTGTTCAGCGGTGTGGCTGCATACGATACCGAGCCGACTATCAACGGTCTGTCCGTCGGTGGTTCGCTCGATCGTCTCTGCAACGGTGCTGTCGTCGAAGCACTTGATCCGACGCAGGTTCTCAGTGGGCAGCTCACTGTCAAGGGTATCCTCTGGGACAACGGAACGGCTACGTTCAGTGTTGGCTCTGATGGTCCACCACCACCGGCTGCACCAGTGATCGTTCATGGTGTCGGTGAGCCAAGCGGTGCTCCGTTCACAGCTCCTTGCACGGGTTATATCGATCCGCGTCGTGAGTCTTCTGGTGGCGGTATCCACAACCTCGGTATGGACTCCGTCCGTATTCTGTTCAACACAGCCGTGTTCGGTGATGCTGCGGGTGGCGCACTCACACCAGCCAACTTTACGGTCACAACCACGGGCGGAACTGCTCCGACCGTGAGTGGTGTCACAATGCTCGGTCCGGACTATGTCGAGTTGAGTCTCGCTGGTCTGCCGCCGCTGCAGGAATGGACCACGATCGTCGCCGACGTTTACAACAGCGACGGTGTCCAGATCGATCACAGTGCTGGAAACTTGGGCGAAGATGTCGCTGAGGTTGACCGTGTTGACTACGGCGTACTGCCATGTGACACGGACAACAGAGGCAGCGTCCAGGCGCTCGACTTCCTGCGTATGCGTCAGCTCTTGTCTGGTACATGCTCGGCAGCCTGCCCGGATTGCGGTGGTCGTGACGAGTTCTACTTCGACATCGATCGCAACGGCAACATCCAGGCACTTGACCTTCTGCGTTTCCGCCAGATGTTCCTCGGTGGTGGTGCAGCATTGCAGGTCTGGCAGGGTGCTACACTCAACAACGACCAGCCGTAAGTCGGTTGATCGCTGTTTGATCTGGTCAAATCCACCCCCCGTCGGCAGAGTGTCGACGGGGGGTTTTTTATTGCGCCGAGGTCAAGGCCGAGGTGTCACTGGAATCGGCAGGTGATCACTTGAGGAGTAATGCGTGCGGGAGACACTGTAGACGACGTGACTTGATGGGTTACAGAGAGAGGGGCTCACTTCGCACAACATCGAATGGGGGAGCGATCATCACTTCAGAGAAAGCTCATCGCTTCAGGACGCCTTCAGATTCAAGCAGTTGACGCAGCTTCCGCTCGCTGACACGATGTCGAAAGGCTTCCTTCCCATTGAAATGGATCACGGGGATATCGTGGCAGTAGAGACTGAAAAGTGCTGTCTGGTTCGCATCGGTGATGTCCACCTTTTCAAGATCGAAATCGAACCGGACGTGTAATTTCTTCACGACGAACCAGGCAGCGTCGCAAAGCGAACATTGCTCCCTGGTAAAGAAAGTCACTTTGTGCCGCGATTTCATCATCGTATCGGAACGACCATCATGACCGCATATCCTCGCAAGACCATCATACTCACAGGAACATCATTGACGGGGGTCAATCAACGCTTTGACGAGACTGCCCGAAGCGACAGCCGCAAGGGCTTCGTTTGCTCCTGACAACCCGTACCGATCCAGCTTCATTTTCGTCCAGGGTTTCGATAATTCCGGATGAGACATCATCTTCACCCCTCGATAAAAATGCGAGAAATCGGACCCCCAGCAGCCACGGACATCGAGGTGCTTCTTGTTGAGGTCGAGGTGCGGATTAAACGGAACATCGCCATGATCGGTATATTGGCCAACGATGACAACGCGACCCGCATCACGCGTGTACTGCATCGCCTGCACAACGGCTGAGGGTACTCCGGTCGCTTCGATCGTGACGTCAGCTCCACGGCCTTCAGTCTGCTCCAGAACCCAGTTGCGTCGCTGCTCATCATCATACGTCTCGATGCTGCAGGAGGATTCAGCACCCATGTCGCACGCAGTGGCAAGTCGATGCTCTGGGGCTCCGATAACCAGCACGCGAAGTGCGCCACTCATTTTGGCAAAAACGACGCAGCTCAACCCCACGGGTCCTGCTCCGAGCACCAGCACCGTGTCCCCCAGTGACACACTCGCCCGTTCGACGGCGTGGAGTGCGGTGGGCAATCCGCACCCTCCGGACATGAAGGTTGAAAAATCAGCGCCTTCGAGTCCGATAATCCTCGTCTCCGGTTTGAGGTACAGCTTGCTCGCCCACCCGCCAGTCAAGCCGTCATCCAGCCCATAGGTGATCCCATACACCTTGCGATGTGGACACCGGGTGGATGCTTTTGCGACCAGGCAGTGGTAGCAGGCATTGCAGGTTCGGTGGACGTCGAGAAACGTGACGCGATCCCCCTCAGCGAAGGGTCGTCCCGAGACGTCGTGCATCACACCGCGAATCCTGGACAGCCGCCCCACCGACACATGCCCCGGAATGATGGGATATGGGACGCCAGCCAGCTTCCCTTGTTGCAGATAGACATCTGTCCCGCAAACCTCGCTCAGCTCGACATCCATCAATGCAGAGTTCATTTCCAGCTCTGGTTCCGATAACTCACGGACTTCGATCGGCTTTCCAGGTCCTGGCATGACAGCCGCCAACACATTCCCCATCGACGATTCCCTTTCACTCAAACCTGCGCCAGTGGTGTGACACGTCCTATAAGTACTGCAGTATACGCCCATCCGCCCGGAATGCATCCCACCCGCAAATCCATCGATCGATAACTGTCATACTCAGCTCGTACATGGGACGGTTTGACCTCAAGCTGCCCCCCTGAAGGTCCGAATCTTTGAGTGAGGCAGGTCACATGTACAAAGGTAGGGAACCACTATGACGACACTCTCAGGTCCGATGGGTACCACTGGAGCACAACCGCAGGAGATTCTGCTTGAATCTGGGACCAACGAGGTCGAGATCCTGGCTTTCGATCTGGGAAACGAGCGGTACGGCGTGAATGTCGCCAAAGTGCGAGAAGTCATTCACCTCCCTAAGGTCAACCGCGTCCCCCATGCTCACGAAGTGTCCGACGGCGTATTTAAACTCCGCGAAGAAATCGTTCCGCTCTACAACCTCCGACGCTATTTCGGGTTCGAACCTGTTGATGACACTCTTCAGGAAGCCGTGATTGTGATGGAGTTTTCCAACATCCGCGCCGCATTCCGCGTAGACTCCGTCGATCGTATTTACCGTTTAAGCTACGATGATATCAATGGTGTTCCGGGATCGTCGGATGAGGATGGGTCTGCGATCACCTCCATCGCTGAGATCGCGGGCGACCTGGTCATGATGGTCGATTTTGAGCGTATGGTGATGTCGATCAGTGGTATGGATGATCTTGATCGTCAGGCGTCGCAGGTGGCTGACGCGGAGTTCCAGCGATCTGATCACCGCATACTGCACGCCGAAGATTCTCCGTTCATGCGGAAGTCGATCGACAAGATGTTGCGAAAGTCGGGCTATACGCAGGTCATGCAGATGCCAGACGGGGAAGAAGCGTGGAACTGGATGGCAGCGGAAACGAAAAAACAGGGCGTATCGCCTGTCGACGTGGTGATCACGGACATCGAAATGCCCAAGATGGACGGCCTGCACCTGACCAAGCGGATCAAGGAGCATCCAGTTCTCAAAGTCCTACCTGTGATCGTCTTCAGCTCACTGGTCAGCCCCGACAACGAAAAGAAGTGTCGCGCCGTCGGTGCCGATTCGCAGATCACCAAGCCAAACCTCGCAGCACTTGTCTCACGCCTCGACGAGGTACTGAGAAGCTGAGCCTGCTCGCTCCAGATCGTTCTCCACCTCGACCCGCTCTACGAGGCGTGCATACCTCCAGCGTCAAAGCATTCCCTCTCAGAAGGGCCGACTCAACGGCGCAGCGCAACTGCTGGGCAGGTGCTTCCTCGACCGGGGTATTCTCGATTGGGGTATTCTCGATCGCCCAATTGATGGTCTTACCGCTGAATGCATCGACCAGTGGTATCCGTGCTGGCTGCAAACTGCCCCACACCTCAAGCGGACCGTTCTTCAACTGACGCGACCAGCGTGCGAGCTTCGGATAGGTCATCATTAAACCGATGTGCCCGACAATCTGGAACAACGCTCGTTTCGATGACACCGAATTACGATTGATCTTCAGCAATGCCCGGATGAAATTCTTAGGATTGTAGAACGCACCATACGCACGCAGAACGTTCATCTGCCGCTCAGCCGGGTCTGAATTCAGAGATGCGACGACGTGATTCCCATCGTAGTAGGCCTGCGGAACCACTTCGCCCCCGACCGTTTTGTAGAGTGCGCCGTTCACCATCGAAGGCTCGAAATCCCGAGTACCAACCGCCGGTCCAAGATAGGTACACTGATACGATACCGCACCCTTTTCAAACATGTAACGAGCCTGATTCAACAGACCCGACAGATCGCCCTTCTCCGTGCGAAGTGGCTGATTGTCGCTGTGGATCATCATGACATTCGCTTCAATGCCAAGACCATGCAGCATCTCGAACAGCTCAGACGTCTTGCCCGCCGTCTGACCCTTGTTCACCAGGTCGGCGGTGATATCCTCAATCCCAAACCAGATACCACGCAACCCACCCTTGCGACACAGCGGGAGGAGATCCCGGTTTTTATAAACATCGAATTCCGTCGCCTCGGTGAAAAATCGAATCTGTCGCCCAAGTCGCCCTTTCGACGTCTGCGCTCGCGCCATTTCGCTCATGATCTCTTCAACCGTTTCCCGGCTGTTGAAGAAATTGTCATCCGTGCCGAAAAAGTCAGTCAGGCCGAACGATTCGTGAATATGTTTGACCTCGTCGGCGAAGCGTTTTGGACTCTTATGTCGCCATGTGCGCTGGTTGACAGCAGGTATCGGGCAGTAGGAACAGTTGAATTTGCATCCCTGCGTGCTGATGATCGAAGCGATCGGCGAATACCACCACATTTTCTCCGCCGTCACAGGTGTCTTCTTCAGACGCGTCCTGCGATGCGGTCTCTCAAGCACACGATACCCTGCATCCGGCATGGGCATTTCATCCAGATCATTGAGCAACCGCTGCACACCCGTGCTGATCGCCCGCGGTTCATCCGGTGTGGAATCCGGATCCATATACACCAGACCGGGTACGTTGTTCAACGCCCCACTGCTCCGCGCACGCTCATAAGCATCGCGCACGGTTTCGCTGCCACTCTTCTCCTCAAGTACCGTGTTGAGCAGGTCGAGCAAGACATAGGCTTCACCCGTGGATACACAGTCCGCACCAATTCCGGGTTGCGGTCCCAGTTCAAAATAATCCGTGGGTTCGTAGATTGCCTTCGGACCACCGGCAATAATCAACGGACGGTCGTCCCCCAGAAGAAACGCGTCACGGATCAGATCGTACGACGGTTCCGCATGCACCTGCATCGCAGAAACAAGCAGGATATCGAGCGGTTGACCATTGAGTTCCGCCTGGCTGGGTTTGAAATTCGGCGTCCACTGCTGCAAGATAATCCGGAGATGTCGAAAGCCAGCCATGTCCAGAACATCAGCAAGCGTCCGCACAGCACACGGCGCCATCCGCTTATCTGCAAACCAGTACGGCAGCATGCGCGTGCGAAAATCGAACGCGTACGCGATACCGATCCGCAGCTCATTCGTATCCTTACGCCCCTTCAATTCGGCGATCGTGCGTCCAAATGCTCCCTCAGGGAGATATGTATCATTGGTTTCGCGACGTGGCAGTTCCATGAGAACCCCCTGTATCTTTCAAAAGAGTTCAGCCACAATGGCTGTCAGATTTTACGATGGTCAGAGGACGCTGAAGGCAGCAGCCAATGTATTCGGCCCGACAACAGCAGTCCTGCCGCGCCTCCTGCGCGCGAATCACGACGCACTACCGCACCATGCACGCCAGATTCGGGTTTACACAAAACCCATGGGGATCTCCAAAATCCCAGCCAAGACACACCGGTTCATAACAGCCTTCTACCACCTTTCCTGCCGCATGGATAGACTGTAGCACCAATCGCTAAATATTAGCGGACCATGAAGCAGAACCCCCCGAACCACCACGATACAACGATAGATGAGTCCTCTACACCGTCCACCCCGGCGGACGCTTCTCAAGAAACGCGTTCATCCCCTCCTGTCCTTCTTCGGAAACGCGCAATTCGGAGATCCGACGGGTTGTCAGTTCGGTCGCAGCGTCCCAGTCGAATCCGCGGACATCTCGCAACACAGCCTTCGAAGCGGCCACTGCGTTCGGACCGCTCGCGACTATCGCATCCACAACGCCGTCGATCCATGGGTCGAGGTCTTCAGATGCAGACACCGTGTCTGAAATCAGGCCGATCCGTTTCGCTTCCTCACCTTTGAACCGCTCAGCCGTTACCGCATATCGCCGGGCAGCCGACCCGATCTTTTCGAGCACATACGGAGAAATGACCGCAGGGATGATCCCCAGTTTCACCTCGCTGAGGCAGAACGTCGCACCACTCACCGCTACAGCCATATCCGCAGCCGCAATAAGCCCGACTCCACCCCCAAACGCAGCGCCATGAACACGGGCGATCACAGGTTTCGGACAATCGTGAATGGCGCGAAGCATGTTGGCCATCGCGGTTGCGTCGGCGATGTTCTCCTCGATGGAATAATCCACCATACGCTTCATCCAGTGCAGATCAGCCCCCGCACAAAACGACTTCCCCTCAGATGCCAACACAATCGCACGTGTATCAGAACGCCCCAATGTTACAAACGCGTCCGTCAATTCGGCTATGGCGACTTCATTGAACGCATTGTGCAATTCCGGCCGGTCTATGCGCACTGTCGCCCGATGATCAGATTGATCTATTTTTACAAATTCTGCCATATCCTGATTCACACTCAATGTATGTACTGTTGAAAACGTGTATGCAAATAATAAGTCACATTCTGAATACGCTATGCGCTCGTTCCGGCATGGGTGCATTCAATGAGGCTGATATCGCCAAGCCCAGAACCATGCGCGTATCCACAGGGTCAATAACACCATCATCCCACAGGCGAGCCGTACTGTAATACGCACTCCCCTCTTCTTCATATTTCTCCAGCGTAGGACGCTGAAACTCTGCCTCCTGCTCCGGCGTCATGGCTGTCTCACCACGCGCCGCAAGCTGATCCCGCTTCACGGTCAGCAGCACATTGGCAGCCTGCTCCCCGCCCATCACGGAGATACGAGCATTTGGCCACATCCAGAGGAATCTTGGCTGATACGCCCTGCCGCACATCCCATAATTCCCCGCACCATACGACCCACCAATGATCACGGTAAACTTCGGCACGGATGCATTCGAGACCGCAGCCACCATCTTCGCACCGTCTTTCGCGATCCCGCCAGCCTCATACGCCTTGCCAACCATGAACCCTGTAATATTTTGTAAGAACACCAGTGGTATACCACGCTGACTGCACAGCTCGACAAAATGTGCAGCCTTTTGCGCACTTTCGGAAAATATAACGCCATTGTTCGCGAGAATTCCTACCGGGAACCCCCATATATGGGCAAACCCAGTGACAAGTGTATTCCCATACAATGCCTTGAACTCGTGAAACCGACTGCCATCCACAATGCGTGCGATAATCTCACGCACGTCATATGGTTTGCGAATATCTTTTTGAATAATGCCATATATTTCCGAAGCATCATAAAGCGGATCCTCGACCGGCTGCATCGCCAAAGTAGACCCACCGGTTCGATTCAAATGCGATACAACGCTCCGCGCGATCGCCAGCGCATCCTCATCATCCACCGCATAATGATCCGTAACCCCCGACGTCCGACAGTGGACATCCGCCCCGCCAAGCTCCTCAGCCGAAACCTCCTCACCCGTGGCAGCCTTCACCAGCGGAGGACCAGCCAGGAAAATCGTACCCTGATTCTGAACGATCACAGACTCATCGCTCATGGCAGGGACATACGCACCGCCCGCCGTACAGCTCCCCATCACCACCGAAATCTGAGGAATCCCCTTGGCTGACATCTGTGCCTGATTGTAAAAAATCCGTCCAAAGTGATCTCGGTCCGGAAACACCTCCGCCTGCAGGGGTAAAAACGCCCCACCCGAATCCACGAGATAGATACACGGGAGATGGTTCTCCAGTGCGATCTCCTGAGCACGAAGATGCTTCTTTACTGTGAGCGGGAGATAGCTTCCTCCTTTGACCGTCGCATCGTTGGCGACAATCATGCACTCAATGCCCTCCACGCGACCGATCCCCGTCACGACGCCAGCAGATGGAGCAGCCCCATCGTACATACCCCAGGCAGCCAGGGCGCTTAACTCCAGAAATGGGCTGTCAGGATCCGTCAGCCGCTCGATACGATCGCGAACGAGCATTTTTCCACGCCCGACATGCCGCTCAGCAGCCCTCGCCCCACCACCTTCCTGCACGCGATGAAACCGTTCGCGAAGAGTCTCGACAACTTCCAACATATAG
Source organism: Planctomycetota bacterium (assembly GCA_024275565.1). Lineage (GTDB taxonomy): Bacteria > Planctomycetota > Phycisphaerae > UBA1845 > UBA1845 > JAJRYY01. The sequence goes on along the minus strand of JAJRYY010000099.1, from coordinate 43 downwards.
GCTTTGTTGTCGGAAAAAACGCCATCCGCCGGGTTGATCTTCG
>JAJRYY010000098.1 GCA_024275565.1 Planctomycetota bacterium | reverse complement strand
TCAAACGCCACAAGCGGTTCCACCTCCATTTCACACCGACCAGCAGTTCGTGGCTGAATCTTGTGGAGCGATGGTTCGGCGAGATCACCGAGAAGCGTATTCGACGAGGCGTATTCAAAAGCGTCAAACAGCTGACTGCCGCGATCTACGACTACATCGAAGGGCACAACGATAACCCGACGACGTTCACCTGGACGGCTAAGGCGGCGGCGATTATCGAAAAAGTCAGGCGAGCCAGAAAAACGCTCGTAAACGTCAAACAGAGTGAGGCACTACACTAGCAATAGTCTGGGAAACACGATACGTCGCGCCAATTTAGATGGCTCTGGAGAGGAAATCATCTTCCAAGCGGGAGTCTTTGACGCTACGCCAACGGGAATCACGGTTGATTCGGTCAATGAGATGTTGTACTGGGTTGACTCAACTCGAGATTCGGTACGCCGTGCAAATCTTGACGGGTCTGGTATTGAGGATCTTGTCGAAATTCCGGGTCAATCAAACCTTAGCGACATTGCCCTGGACCTCTTAAACGGCAAGATGTACTGGACGGACCGCACGGCTGGGCGGATTCAGATGGCAAATCTTGATGGGTCGGACGTCGTAACATTGTTTGAGGGCGACTTAGTAACGAGACCACGAGGGATTGAAATTGATCCGATCGGCGGGAAGATTTATTTTGCGGATACTGGTCAAGGTGGCATTTTGCGTGCGAATCTGGATGGCTCAGGACTGGAGGCACTGCTTGTTGCTGACACGCCCTGGGGTCTCGATCTCGATCTCGTAAACGGGAAGATATATTTCACGGAATCCGTATTCAATGGGCAAGACAGCATCAGTGTCGCAAACCTTGACGGCTCGGGATACGAACGGATTATCACCGATAATCTCGACAGCCCAAGACACATTGCCGTCATCCCCGAGCCGACGACCATCCTGCTTGTCGCCTCGGCGGCGGTTGCCATGCTTCGGCGACGGAAACCTATACAAAGTCAGGACGCAGGGGCCGTGCGGACAAGCATCATGAGGAACATGCTCGTGCGAGAGTAGTTGATTGTGACGATGATGGTACTGGTGAAGCTTTGGGGTGCGTTGGAGGCGGCAGCACTGTGTCTGGGGCTCGGTTTTCTGTACTTGGATGGATATATGGTTGAGGCAGGTCAACCTTTCGCCTTGAGGCGAAAGAACGACCTGCCCTACGTTGGGTTTGGTAGTGCCTCAGCTTTGGCACTCCTTCGAGAGACGCACTGGCGGGCAAGCTGCCGGTGGTGCCCGGGGACGGGATGGTGGGTCGAACTGTTTGGATTGCGGTTTGTTGTGGTGTGATCGTTGATCTTCGAGTCCCCCACCTCTGAGGAGGTGGGCCACCGTGTTTGCGAGGTGGGCTACCGTATTTGCGAAGTGGGCTACCATGTCTGCGGAGGCGGGGTACAGTGTCTGCGGTTCTGGTTGGATGATGGTTCGCACAGCGGCCTCTGCCTGTTGCTTCGAGAGACGCACTGGCGGACAAGCCGCCAGTGGTGCCCGGTTCGTAGTTTATGATATTCCGCAGAGAGATAGCTTTAGATGTGGGCTTGGATCGCCGACATAGGGGTGCGGATTGCGCGGGAGCGGTTTTGTGCGGCATATGGGTGTGTTGCAGGTGGCCGTCCGCATCCGAATCGGCGAGGTATTCAATGGGCGATTCATGCGCTGTCATTCTTGCTGGTGGGCAGGGAAGTCGGCTACGACCTTTTACGACGGTGCTCCCCAAACCGCTGATCCCGGTCTGCGATGTTCCGATCCTCGAAGTGGTGATCCATCAGCTCCGGGAGCAGGGGTTTCGCAAGGTCGTGTTGGCTGTCAATCACCATGATCGGTTGATCCGGTCTTATTTCGGTGATGGGCGGTCGATGGGTGTGGAGATCGTGTATAGTAAGGAAAATCGCCCGCTTGGGACGGTTGGACCGCTGCATCTGATTTCTGATGAATTGCCTGAAACATTCCTGATGATGAACGGAGATTTGTTGACGGATCTTCGCTTTGGGTCGTTTCTGGAGGATCATGCTGAGTCTGGACGGGTGCTGTCGGTTTGTACCTGTGAGCGTCGGGTTGAGCTTGGCGACGGTGTGATCGAGACGTCGGAGGACGGGTTGATATCGGGCTTTCGTGAGAAGCCGACGGTGGGGTTCTGGATTTCGGCGGGTATTTACGCGATGCGGCGTGACGTTCTGGATTCGATCCCCAGAGAGACAGCCTTCGGGATGGATCAGCTCATTCTCGGGCTGGTCGGATCGGGTGTAGCGGTGAGGACTTATCGGCATGAGGGGTCGTGGTACGATATTGGCTCGCCTGAGGACTTGAGACTGGCGAATGCTGCTTTTGCGGAGCGCCGGGATCAATTTCTTCCAGCGACCGCGATCGGTGCGGATGCCGGGTAATATTTCCGGGAATCCACTGATATTCCGGATCTCGTGCCGGCTGTCACTGCGATGAGATGATAATTCCTGGACCGCATTGAATGGCTGATAATCCGGGGTTTGAACAAATTAGGGTAAAAATCTGGTAAGGATGTAGATTTCGCCTTGTCGATATGTTAGTCTCCAGCCTCCGGGGTTCGCCAGACTTGCGGGATCCGTAGCGGGTTCCCCCGCATCGGAAGGGCTCACAAAGCATATTAGGTAGAAAACAGTGCTGCCGGAATTGTAATGTTCAGGCGCTGTTGGGATAGGGATTTTCAGACGTCGGTACGGTTCAGGCCGTCATGGCGAGATGAATCCTCGCGGGAGCGAACCAGACTTCTACGTCGGGCAAGCGTATTATTGTGCAGGTAACAGGTTAAGTATTAGATTCGGACCGCAGGGTCCCATACAGCAAAAGACGCTACAGAAGAGCCATGAAACAGTTAGCCAAAGTCAGAAACATCGGAATCAGTGCTCACATCGATTCGGGCAAAACCACGTTGACAGAGCGGATGCTGTTCTATACCGGGCGTATCCACCGGATCCAGGAAGTCAAGGGTAAGGACGGCGGCGCCACGATGGACTTCATGGAGCTTGAAAAGGAGCGTGGAATCACCATCACCTCGGCCGCCACCAACATTACCTGGAACGATCACGAGATCAACATTATCGATACGCCCGGTCATGTGGACTTCACGATCGAGGTCGAGCGGTCACTTCGAGTATTGGACGGAGCGGTTCTGGTGTTGTGTGCTGTTGCCGGCGTTCAGTCTCAGTCGATCACGGTTGACCGTCAGATGAAGCGTTATCGCGTACCGCGCATTGCGTTCATCAACAAAATGGACCGGATGGGTGCTGACCCTGCGCATGTCGTCTCGGATCTTGAGGAGAAGCTTGGCGATGTCACCGTACCACTGCAGATTCCGATCGGTGCGGGTGACCTGTTCGAGGGCATTATTGATCTGATCAGGATGAAGCGTGTCAATTTTGAGGGTAACCACGGTGAGCATCTCAAGGTTGTAGAGATTCCGGACGAATTGCGTGAGGAAGCAGAACGCGCTCGGGATGGGATGCTCGACACCCTGAGTCTCTACGATGACGTACTGATGGAAACCATGCTCGAAGAGGGCGAAATTACTGAGGAAATAATGCACAACGCGATTCGTACTGCCACCATCAATCGCGACATCACACCGGTCATGCTTGGGACTGCTTATCAGAACAAGGGTGTTCAGCTTCTACTGGATGCTGTGACCCGCTACCTGCCAAGCCCTCTGGATCGTATCGCGTATGCCTCAGACAATCACAACGAAGGAGCGGAGACGGCCATCACGGCTGATCCGGATGGTCCTCTTGTGGCGATGGCATTCAAGCTTGCAGAAGAGCCGTTCGGTCAGGTGACCTACACACGAATCTATCGTGGCCGGATGCAGAAGGGGCAGCAATACGTCAACACGCGTAATGGTCGCAAGCAACGGATCATGCGTATATTGAAGATTCACGCTGAGAGTCGTGAGGATATTCCCGAGGCGACCGCAGGCGACATCGTTGGTATCATGGGTGTTGACTGCAACTCCGGTGACACAATCTGCGACCAGGGGACCAGCCTGGCGCTTGAGTCGATCCATGTGATGGAACCGGTGATTTCGCTGTCGATCACACCTGGTAATACCAATGACCGCGATCGAATGTCGAAGGGGCTGTCACGGTTTATGCGGGAAGATCCGACGTTTCATGTACGCTTCGATGAGAAGTCTGAAGAGACGATCATCAGCGGTATGGGCGAGCTTCATCTGGAAGTGTATGTGGAGCGTTTGCGACGCGAATACAACTGTGCACTTGAAGTCGGACGTCCGAAGGTTGCGTATCGTGAGGCGCCGACGACAGAATCAGAATTCAATTACAAGCACAAGAAGCAGACGGGTGGTTCGGGTCAGTATGCCCATGTGGTTGGGAAAATGATCCCGATGTCGCCGGATGCCGATGAGGACTACGAATTCGAGAGCAAGGTCGTCGGTGGTCGAATCCCGACCGAATACATCCCCTCCGTGGACAAGGGTTTCCAGATGGCCCGCACGAAGGGCCCGCTGGCGGGTTTTGAGATTGTCCAGACCAAAATGCTGCTGGAGGACGGTTCCTCTCACGCAGTGGACTCATCAGATCTCGCGTTCCAGGTTTGTGCTCGATCTGCCTTCAAGGAGGCGTTTCTGGCGGCAAAACCGGTATTGCTCGAGCCAATCATGAAGGTTGAGGTTGAGGTTCCGACCGAGTTTCAGGGTCAGGTGACCGGCGATCTTTCGTCTCGGCGTGGTTTGGTTCTGGGGAGCGAATTGAAGCCCCAGTCGTGCATTATTACGGCTGAAGTGCCACTTGAGTGCATGTTCGGATATGCGACGGATGTGCGGTAGCTGACGCAGGGTAAAGCTTCGTTCAGCATGGAATTCGCAGCCTATCGCAAGTCGCCTGCGTCGGTTCAGGCGGAAGTGATCGCTGCTGTTGAGAAAGCACGCATCGAAGCCAAGAAATAAACCATCTCATATCAGGCGTATTGAGATACCTGAGTTTGATTGCAAATTATGGCGTCACCCCTTGTGGGTGACGTTTTTTTTGTGGACACATCCCAGAGTAACCCACAAGAGGTGTCGCTACGATTCGTCGCCGTCGGTAGCACGACCGCCGATCCACGCCAGTACTACCCCTGCAGAAAACAGCATCGCGGCTGGGATGACGGTCTGCGATGGCAGGTGCGCCCAGGGGTCTACGGGGTCGCGACCGATGATCAGGTTCCACTTTGGCCAGACGGCACTCAGGGTGACGATGCTGTTGTAGAGGGCGTGGGCGATGATGGATGGTAAAATGGATCGACTCTGCCAGCACAACCATCCGAGCAGCAATCCCAGCCCCATGGTGATGGGGAATCTGAAGATGAAGAAGTGGAATGCTCCGAATGCGATGGCGCTGAAGATGATGGCGGATCGGGGTCGGATGGTGGTGAGGAGGCCGCTAAGGAGGAATCCACGGAAGAAGAATTCCTCGCATATGGCTGGGACGATGGCGAGGGCGAGGAAGACCATGACGATGGGCATGGAATTGAGGGCTGCGTTGACCGACTTGTCGAGATCTGCCTGGGGTGGTGGTGAACCTATGTAGCTTTCCTGGAAGACGAGTACTTCGTGTGTGAGCGTCCATGCTCCGGAGGCGATGAGAATGGCTGCGATCAGGAATCGAGCCGGGGGCAGTGTGAGCTGGAAGGTGCGTCTGGTGCTGGTTTTCCAGTACCAGAGCGCTGCTGCGGGTATGATGAGGAAGAAGATCGGCATGAGGAGGGTTGTTCCGGTGAAGACGCGGACCATGTCGTCTTCGCCAGCGCGTTGGAGCAATGCCTGAGCGTAGAACCAGATGGGAAAGAGGATGGCTGCGTAGAGTCCTGCTGTTGAGGCGCTGGGGAAGGATTTCGGACGTATGAGGCGACGATTGAATACGGATTTCAGAGACAGTGCGTCTGAAAAAACGACGGTTTCACGCCCGAAGAGTCGTGCAGCGATGGCGATGGCGACGGATGCGTACAGGCTTGTGGAGATGAGAATAGCTGCAAATGTTCCGCCGGTGACGGTCGCACCTGAGAGCAGTTCGCGTGTGAGGAGGACCATGTTGGCAACGGGCATGACGATCATGGTGCCCTCTAGCTGCGTCCCGGGGAGTGCGGCGATTCCTCCAGGGACCAGAACCAAGAGAATGACGGGCATGATGTAGTTCTGGGCTTCCTTGAAGGTTCGGGCGCAGCTACAGACGGAGATCATGATGGCGGACGTGAGGATGGCGAAGGGTACGAGGCAGAAGAGGACGACGGGTAGGACATGAAATGGGAATCCGATGTTTTCGGACCCGTCGAGGCCTAATGCCTGCTCGAAACCGCCGAGGAACATGGTGGCTGTCACGCTTGCGAGGTTGAGGGTTGCACCGATCATTGCGATGGTTGCGACGACGAGGAATTTTCCGACGACGAGGTCGATAGCGGGTATTGGGCAGACCATGAGGGTTTCGAGGGTTCCGCGTTCTCGTTCGCCGGCGGTGAGGTCGATGGCGGGGTAGATTGC
>JAJRYY010000007.1 GCA_024275565.1 Planctomycetota bacterium | reverse complement strand
TTATGTCTGCATTCTGACCTTCACCCAACAACCGGTCCGACCCCCCGCCCCGGAAACCATCAACGCCGCCCCGGAAACCATCAACGCCGCCCCGGAAACCATCAACGCCGCCCCGGAAACCATCAACGCATCGACACCGGTCAGTCCCATCACCGGGGGCAGGAACGCCGTGTGACATGGTACGCGACGTGTGTGCAGATCGCAACCTTCCCACACCATGCACCTCTCGACCTCGCCCCCTGCGAACATGCATCCACGCGTCCTCGACCATACACGCATGAGCATTCACGCTCGCGCGCCTCATTTCGAACGGGTTGACCCGCGTCGATGCTTGATCTCAATCGGACCGAGCGTGATCTCGCCACGCCAGCAATCGAACAGATCAACGGTCGCTGCAACCAATTCCGGGGCTGATCGAAGGATGACGAAGACCTGCTCTGCCTCAATGGTTGGAACGAAGGACGCGAAATTCCAACCACCGCGGTATCCTCTGCTACCCGTGAGAGACTTTGCCAAGATCTCTTCACCATCCACGACGACGACAACCTCGAAGGCCAGGTCTGCCGGTAACGGGGCAGGGCAACTCATGTACAAACTGAACATCTCGAGATCCGCATGCGTGGACGAAGGAGATACTCTAACTTCGGCGTTGATGTTCTTCTCAAGGAACCCCTTCACCGCCGGGTTCGTATTCGTACACATCGCAGCAGTACCATTGTCTGCGAGAATCGTCGTCTCCCCGTTGAGCGTTACTTCTCTGGAACTCAGCATTACGCCATATCGGGTCAGATCACACTGAAAGGTCAGCGTCACGGGATGAAGGCCTGGATGGAGACCGTCGAAGCTGACGTGGCTGGTCAGGGCGCTTTGTCCTGCGTTGACACTGCCACCAGATAGAACCACGGATGAAACAACATCCCCAATGCTTATCACGGACGAATGGGTGTGGTAATTGACGGATTGACGTGCAGGCCCACGTTGCAACGTCCGGATCTGGAACGGTATTGGGTCGGATTGCAGAACTTGAGGGCGCACTTTCAGGGAAAAAGCGACAAGCTGATCGTAGTACCGCTGTTGTTGTTCTGGAGTTAAATGACCCCCGCAATCAAGCTCATCAAGCATGTCAAGCCATCGTCCAACTCGGGGAGGAGCAGGGGTTTGCGACTGGCGTTGGAGGCAGGCATCAGCCAGGTCTCCGAATTGTCCGGTTGATAGTTCATTGAGATAAAATCGTCGTTCCAGCTCACGATATCCAGATAGAGATCCGGATCTGGCATCGTTAAACACCTTGAAAAATGGAACGATGCGGTACCAGTCAACCGTCCTGACAGCCCGGGCTGTGACCGTTCCCAGAAAAGCGCCAGCCATCAACAGGAGTACCACGCCAAAGATGAGCGGTCCCAGATCCCTGCGTCTGTCACCTATGACAACTGCGTCACCACTGACATCCATGCCGCACTCCGGGCATCGTTCGGAGAGAAGACCGGTCAGATTGTAGTCACATTTTTTGCACCGCCTGTCGGATCCGCACCGCCTCCCGGCCATACCACGGACCACGCAATACAGGCCCAGCAGGATCAGTGTGGCAGGAACAATAAACACCATCGGTCAGGCCTCTATGTGCGCAAGGTGTCGCCGGGCAGATCGTAATCTCTGGTGCGTGTGACAGCAACTCGGACGCTGCGATCTCGACGTTGCCCGCCCATCGCTACCATGCAGGCCTACGCGAGCGTGAGGAGGGCAGGCCTATGCGAACGTGAGGAGGGCAGGCCTATGCGAACGCGAAATGATAATGCCCGATATTTTTGCATCACACCAATCGTTGCGATCTCAAATAGAACAGGTTACGACAAGTTGAGAGGGTCAACATCCAGAATGATCGAGGCTGATTTGATGCCCCTGGGGCGCGATCCACCGAGATATTTCAGAAGGTCGATCCCATCGGATGCGGCGGAATATCGGAGCAAGACCTCGTAGCGGTATCGGTTTCGGAGTCGCGTGATTCCGCACGGCGAGGGTCCGAGCACGTCCGAATTCGGGATATTTTGGCTGGAAATGATCTCGCGTGCGCGGTCGGCCAGAATCCTGGCGGACTCCGAAACGAGAGGTTCAGAAGGGTCAGCCAATACGATTCGGGTCAGTCGACGGTAGGGGGGCAGGCCGACGTAGGAGCGGTTCCTGAGTTCTTCAGTCACGAAGGTCTCATAATCATGCTGAATCGCAGCGGTCAATGCGGGAGAATCAGGCGTTGTGGTCTGCACGACGACTCGGCCCGCGGTCGTACCGCGACCTGCCCGTCCTGCCACCTGGGTGACGAGCTGGAACAGTCTCTCGCAGACGCGAAAATCGGTCCCGCCGACCATTGCGTCCGCGCCGATCACCCCGACGAATGCGACGTGCGGGAAATCCAGACCTTTGGCAATCATCTGCGTTCCGACCAGGATGTCGAATTCCCGATTCTCGAACCCATCGACGAGCGCACGGTAGGCAGCCTCTTTCTTTAGCACGTCGGAATCAGCTCGTGCGATCCGCGCCCTGGGGAATCGTTTTTCCAGCTTCTCCACCACGCGTTCTGTACCACCACCCATCCGGATGAGTCGACCGTCGCAGGATGGGTTGGGACACATCTTCGGCGGTGGTTCGCGACGCGGGCAATAGTGACACATCAGCTCATTTTTGGCAGCGTGATAGACCATGGCTACGTTGCAGTTCGGGCATTTGACCGTGTGCCGACAGCGCAGACAGTGGATCCAGCTTGCGAATCCACGACGGTTCATGAGCAGGATGGCCTGGTTGCCATCGCGGAGGGTCCGATCCAGACCATCCACGAGGCGTCGCGAAAGCAGGGGGGTTCCGGTTGCACCCGTCGTGTCGGAGTATTCGTCATTCATGTCCGCGACGGTGACGGCTGGCATGGCCTGTCGGTGGACGCGATCGGGGAGTCGGAGCAGCTCATAATGCTCGAATCGCTCGCAATTGTACCAGGATTCGAGTGACGGCGTGGCTGACCCCATCAGGACAGGGATCCCAAGCTGCTGGGCGCGTTTGACCGCGACATCGCGTACGTGGAATCGCGGCGATGCAAGGTTTTTGTAGCTCGGTTCCTGCTCTTCATCCACGACGATCAGCCCGAGGTTCGGACATGGGGCGAAGACGGCGCTGCGCGTACCGATGATCACGCGTTTTTGTCCCTTGCGGATCGCGTCCCATGTGAGCGACCGCTGGACGCCCGTCAGACCGCTATGGATCACGGCGATGTCGGTGAAGCGCGATGAGAGTCTCTGGACAAGCTGGGTGGTCAACGCGATCTCCGGGACCAGAAAAATCCCCTGCCGATCGTGCGAGAGCGCGTGGCGGATCGCGTGAATATAGACCTCGGTTTTTCCACTGCCACTCACGCCAAATAGCAACTGTACGCGGAACTCCCCGTCGTCGATCACGTTTTTCGCCCGCGCGAGTGCTGCCTCCTGAGATTCGTTGAGGGTATACGTTGGTTCCGTGGGGGGCAGATCGCAATTCGGAGCCGGATCAGGTTCCCTGCGCTGCTCGATGACGATCAGATTCCTGGCAGCCAGTGATTTCAACGTCGATGCACTTGCTCCGGTCCGCTCCAGAAGATCGTTCTGCTCGATGGTGGCGTGCGTTTGGGCAGGTGTTTCATCGCGCCCCTCCGGCGATGACTGTCCTTTCAGCAGATCGATCACAGCCCGCTGCTTCGGACCCAGTCGATCCGGGGTATCGCTCGAGGTTTCCGCGATGCGTATGTATCGTTTGACGCGAAAACCCGCTTGCCTGCGCACGGTTTCGGGTACCAGGGCAGCCAGGGTCTGACCGAGCGGGCAGGCGTAGTGCGACGCCATCCACTTTCCGAGTTCCAGCAAATCGGGCGTCAGGAAGGACTGATTGTCCACAAGGGATAGGATCGATTTGAGTGTTCCGGTCCAGGTTTGCTCTGCGATATCGACGCAGAATCCGATGGCTGACCGATCGCGCTTCCCCATGGGCACTTCGACGCGTCCGCCGATTTCGAGCGTCTGGCTGATCTCTTCGGGGATGGCGTAGGAATACACCCGCTCGATCGGTCCGATAACTGCCACGGTCGCGACCGGTCCGACCGTGGTCACGCCTTCCTCGACCCAGAGTCGCCCGGATGAATTGGATGTCGTTCGCATGGACACGCACAGAGTGTAGCGCCCGATGCAGATCCCCTCAACTGTGGAGCGAGGTAAGCTGGATGGTGGCGATCCCCGGAACGGGACGCGCCAGTGACCGATTCATCAGCCCGGAAGCAGGAGGGCGTCAACGCTCAGGACTGGGGTGGTCCTTCTGCCCGTGTGCGAAAGCCGGTGATGGCGGGTGCGTCGTCGGGCATTTCGGTGTTTTGCACCGCGAAAACCTCGATGCGCGAGACGTCCTCGAAGGGGACGGTGATGACAAATGCTCCAACCTTGTAATGCTCGTCTACCGGTTCGCATTCGAAGGTCAGTTGGGATTTACTGGCGACCGTTGCGAGCCCCTTCAGTTCATAGCTGAACCCGTCACGCAGGTAGATCAGCGTCCGCAGGCGAATCGAATCCCAGAATTCGTTGAATTCCGCGTTATCGTGGGCGTCTTCCCGGGTCAGGTCCGGAAAGTGGGAGAGGGCGCATCGCCAGCTTGCTTCATCACGTTGCTCGGCGAAATGTTCCCCGTAAAACCAGTCATAATCGAACACTTATTTCCTGCCTTTCGCACGCTTGCGCCAGATTCAATGCCCTGTGCGGTCCAAATGCCCTATCCTGTCCAAACGCCCTGCCTGTCCAAACGCCCTGCCTGTCCAAACGCCCTGCCTGTCCAAACGCCCTGCCCGCT
>JAJRYY010000097.1 GCA_024275565.1 Planctomycetota bacterium | reverse complement strand
GTTTCGGTGGCGGCAGAAATCGGCGTTCTGGACCTTGTGCGGGCGTGCGGATTCGCCAAATCGAACAGCGAAGCAAGACGGCTGATCGCCGAAAAGGGCGTGCGGATCGACGGTGAGGTTCTGACCGATGTGTACGCGACGATCCAGGTGAAACCTGGCAGCGTGATCCAGCGCGGGAAGCGAAAATTCGCCAGGCTCACCATCGCGTAAACCAGCCAGTTGGGGTTGAGTAGCCACTGCATTATTTCGACTCCATTTCAACGAACTCAGCCTGTACGTCGTCGAACCATACCTGTCCTGGTCCGTACATTTGCAGGGCGATCACGATTTTTTGCGTGCCATCGGGGATATCCACCTCGCCGCTGTATTCCTTCCAATCGTGGTCCGCAGGCGGATCGTTCAGATCTTCCGCTCCGATGTACGCTGCCCATGCGTGCGTGCTGCTGCCGTCTGCCCGGATGAAGCGAACATCGAGAATGGCCTTGTATGCCTCCGCCGCTTTCACCATCGCACTGAGTCGCAGGCGTCTTGCACCCACCGGAGCCTGCAGATCGTGATTCCATTCTGAGATGGGGAAATAGCTGATTTCGGTTTTCCTGATGGAGAGAGAGTGGTCGCCACTGGCTGACATGCGATCGTCGTAGATCATCTCGACCCCGGCGGCGCCACGCGCGTTCCAACCCGCCGGATTGCCATTGACGCTTTCCTCAAAGCCACCGTTGCGAATCTTCTCCATCGCGACGCGATTTTGCAGTGACTCGGATTTTCTGGGCCTTGGATGAATGGTGACGTCGAAGACCTGGTAATCGTCATCTTTGGACCAGATAATCATCTGCGTTTCGAGAGGCCATAGACCTGCGTTCAGCCCTGTCACCATCAGTCGCTGCGTCGAAAGCACATCGACGCGCACGTTTTCGACGGTCACTTTCACATGGTCTATCGGGATGGACGTTTCCACCAGCACTGCCCGCCCGACCGTGATGTTCAGCGGTGTTGCCTCATCTCCCAGGTTGACGATTTCCGTTCCAAATGCCACTTCTGGTGTTGTCGTCTGATCTGATTTTGGGTTCAAACGGTCAGGGAACCGTTCCGGGCGGTTTGAGGGGGTGCTACCGGTCGGCGCGTGCGACACGCGCGTTTCGTCCACATACTCAGCCTGCACGTCGTCGAACCATGCCTGGCCTTTCCCGCGGGCCTGCATCGTGACAGTGATTGTTATGGCGTCATCGGGGATCGTTACGATGCCTTCGTGTCGGGTCCAATCCTGCGTGATGGGTTCTGCCGAACCGGGGGGCGGCTGGATCATGATCGCGAGTTCGCTGTCGTCCATGGTCTCGGTTCGCTCGAAAGTGACGTTGATCGTGACGCTGTTTAATGCTTCCGTTTTGATCTGTGCTGAGATGAGGAGTCGGTTGGATTTCCACGGGCGTGGAAACGACTGCCAGAACCATGGGAGACTGAAATTGTTCTCCACGTTTCGTAGGTCCAAACGCAGGCTTGCGTTTCCTTCCCATGCGACGTTTTTGTCCCAGTAGATGAGCCGTCCGCCATCGCCTGGATTGAATCGCCAGATCGTTGGGAGGGCTGCGCCTTCTTCGAAGCCGCCATTTTTCAGGAGCGGTTTCCGGGGTTGATCGCCCTTCATGGCTGAGACTACTTCGTGTGCAGTCGCCATGATTTCCTTTTCTGAGACTGTTGTTTTTCGCCCTTGAAAATACCAGTCGATGAATGCCATGGCTGAGAAGGCGAGGAGGATGCCGATGGTCAGTGTGGAGATGATGGTGAGTGTGCCTGACGTCTGTTTTGTTGCGACGCGTTCCGCTACCCTTTGTGCGATCTGTTCGATGTCTGTTTTGACCTCTGTGACGCGCTGGTATCGCATATTGGGTTCGCGTTCGAGTGCGCGTAGTACGACGCGGTCGAGTCGGACGTCCACTTTGACTGTTTCTGATGGCGATGAAAATTTTCCCACGGGTAACTCTCCTGTAAGCATTTCATAGAATACGACGCCGAGCGAGAAGATGTCTGCCCGGTGGTCCACTGACTGCGGCGTTTTGAGTTGTTCGGGGGCCATGTATTGTTGCGTACCCAAGACCTGCTGGGTTGCTGTGAGGGTTACGTCGGTTGGTGTGTGTTCGAGGATTTTTGCCAGTCCGAAATCTGCGATTTTGACGTGTCCTCCTGTGTCGAGGAGGACGTTTTCGGGTTTGATGTCGCGGTGGACGATACCGAGTTCGTGTGCGGTTTCGAGGGCATCGCAGATGAGGGGTATGATGCGTAGTGCTTCATCGGGTGATAAATTTCCTGCCTGTATGAGCTGTCGGAGGTTCAGGCCGTCGACGTATTCCATGACGAAATAGTAGAAGCCTTCGACCTCACCGAAATCGTGAATGCCGACGATGTTGGGGTGGTTGAGGCGTGCGAGGGTTCTTGCTTCGCGGGTAAAGCGTTCTGCGAAATTTGGATCGATACCGATGTCTGGGGGGAGGATTTTCAGGGCGACCAGGCGATCGAGCTTGGGTTGACGTGCTTTGTAGACGACGCCCATGCCGCCTTGACCGATGATTTCCATGATTTCGAGGTGCGGGAAGAGCTGTCCCAGGTCGTCCGGGGTTGGTGGGACGAATTTTACGCTGGCTGCACTGGCGGACAATCGGCCTGTGTATCCCGTTGCTCTGTTGTCGGTCTGCGTTTCCGCTGGCGCTAAATAGGGGAATTCGCTTTCGTGACCGACGCCAAGGAGGCAGGGTGGGCATAGGCCGTCGATGTTTTCTTCTACGGTCAGGTTTTTGCCGCATGATTCGCAGCGTTCCTGTTCTGACATGGCGAAGCTCCTTCTATGGCCGATCTGCTCACCTTTTCGCATTGTTGCGACCAACATTGTGGTGTGCAGTCGGTCCTCACCTTCAAGAGAACGGTTTCTCTCGAAATCTTACAGGAAAAATTGGTTATTTTTGAAAATGGTTGTTTCTGGGCTGAAAATGGGGTTTTTGGGTGAAAAAAATGCAAAAAAAGAAGGTGCGTCCGGGACGCACCCTACGCCAGGGCTGCGAATAGTCTGGTGATTTCCTCGTCTACGTCCTCCTGCTCTGTGATGGTTTCTGCGATCTCCGCTCGTAGCAAGGTCCGATAACGCCTGCGGAGGCGATGGACTGCTACCATTGCTGCGGATTCTGTGATGTTCAGAGATTTTGCGACGTCTGCGTATGGGATGCGTTTTCGGTCGGTTGTGAGGTAGGTTTTCAGGGATTCAAACATGGCGGTTCTGCCTTTGTCTTCGTAGTGACTTCGCAGACGTGTCATTACCTCGTCGAGAAGGGTCAGTGCCCAGCGGCGTTCGAAGATGCGTTCGGGTGACATTTCGTCCAGAGGTTCTACCTTGTATCGTCGCTCACCTTCCTCGAAATCCAAGTTGAGCATCTTGCTGTCGCCGCCTCGTTTGATGGTGCGTCCCTTGCGGCGTTCGTTTGCGAGGTGATGTTTTATGGAGGCGAGCAGGAATGATCGGAAGCTTCCCCGGTCCTGATGGACGTCTTTCAGGAAGGATTTTTCGAGGAGCTGCTCGAAGTAGCCTTGAACCACATCTTGTGCCATGTGGGTGTCACAGCCGTGGCGGCGGACGTAGGCGTATAATGGGTACCAGTATGTTTCGCATAGTGTGGCGAGGGCGACGCGGGCGGATTTGATATTGGCGGGGTCGTTGCTGGATGCTGTTGCTACCAGGGACCATCGTGTTGTTGCGAAGTGTTCGTTGTTCATTTGGATTTTGTGTGCCATTGAATGGTCCGCACAGCGGACCCTACCTTTGCTGCCTCACGGTCACGGTTCGGATAACAACAGTGTACCATGTTCTATTTTGCTTCCAGCCAGTTTTTTCCCCAGCAGAGGTCCACCTCCAATGGGACATTGAATTTTATGGCGTTGCACATTTTTTCGCGGACCATTTTTGCGGCTGATTCCACTTCTCGCTCGGGGACTTCGAAGACCAGTTCGTCGTGTACCTGGATCAGCATTTTTACTGGTAAATTGTTTTCGCGGATTGCTTTGTCGATGTCGACCATTGCTTTTTTGATGAGGTCTGCGGCGGTTCCCTGGATGATGGTGTTGATGGCGATGCGTTCACCTACGGCGATCTGCTGTTTGTTGCGAGATTTTAATTCCTCCACGGATCGCCGCCGCCCGAGGAGTGTTTCGACGTATCCCTTCTTTTTTGCTTCTGCGAGTCGTCCGTCAATGAACCATCGGATTCCGGGGTATCGGAGGAAGTAGTTGTTGATGAATGCGGATGCCTCTGCCATTGGAATTCCGAGCGAGCGTGAGAGGCCGAAGGCTGTCTGTCCGTAGATGATGCCGAAATTGACTGCTTTTGCGGCTGCCCTTTGTTCTTTTGTGACTTCGTCGATGTTGACGCCATTTACCTGGGCTGCGACGAAAGCGTGGATGTCGCGTCCATCGTGGAATGCTTTGCATAGGGCTTCGTCGCCGCTGAAGTGGGCCATGACGCGTAGTTCTGCCTGGGAGTAGTCCGCGACGAGGAGTACGTTTTCTTCGTTGCTCGCGGTGAATGCGCGGCGGATTTCGCGACCCTGCTCGGTTCGGATGGGAATGTTCTGTAGGTTTGGGTTGCTGGATGATAGTCGACCTGTGGCTGCCCCGGTTTGATGGAATGATGCGTGGATGCGGTTTGTTTTTGGGATGATCATCTTTGGGAGTGTGTCGACGTATGTACCTTTGAGTTTTGCGAGTTCGCGGTATTCGAGTACGAGTTTTGGGATTGGGTTTGTGGTGGTTTCTGCGAGGGTGGTGAGTGTGTCTGCGTCGGTGGATCGTCCGGTTTTTGTTTTGCGAATGACTTCGAGGCCTTGTTCGTCGAAGAGGACTTCTGCGAGCTGCTTTGTGGAGTCTACGTTGAAGGGGTGTTCTGCGGCGTCGTGGATGTCGTAGGTGAGGGATTCCATTCGCTTGGCCATGCGTATGCTCATTTCGTCGAGCATGTTTGTGTCGATGGCGACCCCGTTTTGCTCCATGCGTGCGAGGACTTCTACCAGTGGCATTTCGACGGTTTCGAACAATTCGCGTGTGCGGTCGTTGGCCATGCGAGGGGTGTAATGGTTGACGAGTCTGAGTGTGAAATCGGCGTCCTCGGCTGCGTATTCTCCGACGCGTGCTGCGTCGAGTTGATCCATGGTGGTCTGATTCTTGCCTTTTCCGATGAGGTCGGAGATGGGGATCATCTGGTGGTTGAGGACTTCGAGGGATAGGGCGTCGAGGCCGTGGGAGCGACGCATGGGGTCCAGGAGGAAGCTTGCGATGAGGCTGTCGAACCATGCACCGTGTACTTCGATGCCAGCCTGGTTCATGACGATGATGTCGTATTTGAGGTTGTGTACTGATTTTCGGATGTTTGGGTTTTCGAAGATTGGGCCGAGCTTTTGCTGGATGAGTTCGAGTGGTAGTACATTTCCTGTGGCGGCGAGGATGGGGATGTAGATTGCTCGTTCTGGTTCCCACGCGATTGAGATTCCGACCATTTTTGCGGCGACGGGGTTTAAGCCGGTTGTTTCAGTGTCGAAGGCGAAATGGTCCTGCTTGCTGAGCGTCTGGATGAGGGATGTCAGTTTTTCTTCGGTGTCGATTTGTTCGTATTGGTCACGGGTTGCTGCTCCGCGGTCTGTGGGTACGAGCGTTGGGCGGGGTGTGTCGGATTTTGTCGCGTCGTTGCTTTCAGTGGTTTGGGCGACGGTGCTGGTTCGACCAACGGTGCTGGTTTGGGCGGCGGTGCCGGATTGCGTGTCGATCGCCATGGATTCGAGCTGGTCCCAGAGGCGTGTGAAGGTGAGTTCTTCGAAGATGGGGCGTACCTTTTCGGCGATGACGCCATTGAATCTGCATGCGTCGAGGTCGAAATCGAACGGGATGTCGCGGCGGAGGGTTACGAGTTCGCGTGTGAGGGATAGCTGGTCGGCGAAGGCGCTGACGCGTTCGCTCATTTTTGGGGTTAATTCGTGGGCGTGAGCGACGGCTGACGCTGCGGATCCGTATTTGTTGATGAGTTTGACTGCGGTTTTGATACCGACGCCCATGATACCGGGGATGTTGTCGACTTTGTCGCCGGTGAGGTTCTGTATATCGATGACCTGTTCGGGGCGATAGCCTTTTTTGTCGAAGAGGGCGTCTGCGTCGAGGACTTTGCCGTCGGTCGGGTCCAGCATTGAGACGCCTGGTGTGATGAGCTGTTCGAGATCTTTGTCGCGGCTGACGAGGTAGACGTCCATGTTGGCTGGTGCCATTTTTTCTGCGATGGTTGCCATGAGGTCGTCTGCTTCGAAACCCGGCATTTTGAGGACTGGGATTCCCATGGCCTGGACGATTGAGACGATGCGTTTTTTCTGTGGGTGGAAATCTTCCGGGGGTGGTTCTCGGTTTGCTTTGTAGTCTGGGTACAGGTCCTGGCGGAAGACGGGTTTTTCGGAAGTATCCATGAGCATTGCGAGATAATCCGGTTTCTGGTGGCGGATGAGTCTGAACAGCATGCCCATGAAGGCGTGTATTGCCTTTGTTGGTTCTCCTGATGCGGATGTGAGGGGTGGGAATGGAGCGTAGTAGGCCCGATAAATCTGGTAGTGTCCGTCGATGAGGTAGAGTGATTGTGACATTTCTGGAATCTACGAGGCTTGGTCGCTCTCGTCAAAAAGGGGTGTGGGTGCTACTATTGCGGATCAGTGGCTGGCTGCGAGGCAGAACCTTGGCAGGCGTGTTTGCGAGGTTGCGTCGTAATCGTTGATTTTAGGCGAATAAGGTGGATTTTGGGCCACTTTTGATTTGTTGACAGGAACCTTGGCGGACCTCTATAAGTGACTGGTGCCGAAGACCGTTTTGCGCGGCCTATGATAGGGTGCTTGTAGCCAGGGTATTGGCAGCCATGGTGTTGGTGTGCAGGTTGTCTGGTTTGCAGGGCAAGGTATTGGCAGGCAGGGCAGGATATTGGCAGTTCGATGAGAAGGAGTACCAATATGAAACGGTGTACTGGAGCAGCAGGAACGACGACATTGGTCTGGACCTTGCTGGGGGCTGGGCTTCTGGCGTCGCTGATGCCGCTCGCTTGTGGTAACAATTCTACAATCCCTCCGCTTCGAGGTACTCCGATTGGTGGTGGTGATCCAGATTCTATTCCGATCGAACAGTTTGGGATTCTGAACATCCAGTCGGATGTTGGTTTTTCGGATGATATTCAGCTTACCATCATTTATTCGGTTCCATCGAATGCTATGGATGTCAATGCGTTTTATCGTGAGTTGAACGCGCCGGCGTCCGCTGGTGGTACGGGTATCGGTGGTGATGTGCTGATTGCGACCAATCTGCCGGCGGGGACAAGTCAGTCGTTCAACTTTGATACGACCGGGTTGCGTCCTGGATTTTACCAGCTTCTTGTTGTGGCTGACGGCGTCGAATATCGTACGCGCGGTACGATCGAGGTCCAGGGTCCGCCGTCACCGCTCATACTTCAGCCGACTGCGAATACTGTTGTGAACGCTGGTGCGATCGTTGCGCTTTCCGCCGATATTGGCGACCCTCAGGGGCGTGCTCAATGGCGTCTTTTCTATGTTGATGCGACCGATGAGCTGCTCGATGAAGGTCAGGCATCTGGTGGTGAGCTTCTCGGGACCCGGTTGGGCGAGGGTCTTGGTAATGTGGTGGCGTTCGACTGGGACACCACGCGGGTTTCTCCGGGGGTGTACCGCATTGGTCTGAGTGCGACCGATAGCGGGTTGACCATTGGGGCGACGGTCGAAGCGGGTCGCGCCGCGTCGATTGTAACGGTGTATTCTGAGTCTACGATTGAGGTTCTTCCGTCCGCGGGCAATCGCCTGCCTCCCCGGCTGCAATTCAGCACACCGGATCAGCAGGTATTTGGTGATGTGATCGTTCCGCTTGAGTTTACGGCTGAGACTTTTGAAGGTCCGGATTATACGGTTGTCATCTACTACATTTTTGACGGGACGCAGACCACGATCGCCACGATAACGGACCCTGCCATTGATTCGGTTGATTTCGATGTGACCGGTCTGGCGGGCGGTATTTATGAGATTGGTGGAACGATTTCCGATGGGTTCAATGACATTGTTGAGGTTTCTGTGGGTGGTCGGGTTCGGTTGGATGTCGTGAAGCCGGACGACGTGACCTTCAATTTATCATCGCCTGGTGAAGATGTGCAGCTTTCTCAGGGTGAGGACGTGGACGTTCAGTGGTCGACGAATTTGCCTGCTGCGACGGGTCGGTCGGTGCGTATCTACGCCCAGTTGTGTACCGGGACAACGTGCGATGCGACCGCTCCGCTTGCGGGTGCTGAGATTCCGATTGCACCTGCTGTTGCTGGTTCTGATGGGTTGCAGCTTAGTCAGACGTCTGCGACGTGGACCACATCCGGGATTGTTGGTCGTTATATCGTCTGGGGTGAGTTGTCTGCGCCGGAGTTGCCGACTCCGATCACGGAACGGGCTGCTGGTATCATTCGTGTGGTTGCGACTGCACCGACGGTGTGGATGGGGCAGTTTGAGCTGTACCGCACGTTGAATCTGGACTCTGTGGTTGAAGCGCAGGGCGAGGTTTTTCAGGGCGTTAATTTTCAGGATGCTGCTGGTACGTTTTTGACGACGCTGGGTGATACGAATCAGGATGGTATGGATGAATTTATCATTGGTGCCCGGTTTGGAAAGCCATTTAACCTGAATTCCTCCGGTGTTGGTGCAGGTGAGGCGTATATGATGTACGGTGGTGACCGACAGCGTAAGGTGCACAATCTGAACAGTGTTGGGTCTCAGGCCCTTCCAGGTGTGACATTTACGGGGATCCGAACGCGTCAGGACGCTTCCACCGAGACCGATGGCATTAGTTCGATTCGTTTGATGCCGGATCAGGATGGGGACAATCGACCTGAGATTGTCTTCGGGATTCCGTATGTTGCGTCGCGTGGGCATGTGATTCGTCTTGCCGTGAATGGTCAACCGGGGTCCACGAGTTCGCTGGAGCGTGAGGATCAGTTCCAGCGTGGTGGGATTGTGATTGTTTCCAGCACGAATCCACAGTTGTCGAATCCTGACATACTTGATTCATCGCCATCAGCAGGTCTTGCGACTCAGCCGGTCATCAACCTCGATCTTGTGGGGCAGGTGTTTGGTAACTCGACGATTGAGTACTATCCTGGTGAGGTTAATACTGGCTGCGATGGGATCTTTGTCGAGGACAACTGGTCGATCAATGAAATGGAGGATGAATTCGGCAACATCATCATGACCTGTCAGGCCGGTTCCGATGGTTTCTTTGAGACGATTCGCCCAACACAAAGCGGTTTTTCGCGTGCTCTCGCTCCGTCTATGGGGGATGTGTGTTCAGGATCTTTTATTGCCGGCTTGTCGAGGCCATGCGCCAGTTCGACGGCAGCACCGGCTGATGCTGTCATGAATGCGGTGATTGATGGCGATCAGTTTGTACCTTTTTCACCCTGTGCCAACGACCTTGGCCTTTTTTCCGGAGTCCTGACCGAGGATGAGGCGATGGTTCCTGGTATGACGCCTAACAACAGTTTTGTCGGTCTTATCAACAGCAGTCGCTTTGGTTCGGGATTCTATCCCATCCTGACAGGACCTGTGACAGACGCTGAGGATCCCCCCTGGAATCGTCCCCAGCCTCCATACGGTGCCCGTCTGATCGGAAACAACCCTGGGGACGATACCAACGAGTTTAACACGGGCGATAAATTCGGATCCTGGGTGGCGACCAGTGGCGGGTTCATTATTGTGAGCGCTCCGAATCGAACAGGAGCGGACATTGAAATCCAGGGCGGTGTGGACTCGCTCCCCAATGCTCCTGGAACGATGCCCGCGAACTCGGGAATGCTCTACATGATCCGGATGGATAACTGGTGGCCTCAAGCACCTTCTACAGGTGTGGAAGCCTCAGGACCGACCGAGGTGAACTGGGATCTTCCAACCACGCTGGAGGAAGTTGAAGGGATTTCGCCACCGCTTCCCTTCCAGTATCAGATTGGTCCGTTTCCTGCACCCTTTGATGCGAATGGCACTGATCCTGTGCTGGGCGTTGCAGGACAGACGCCGGTGGAACCCACCGTTCGCAACGCAAGCAGTCATTGCGAACGTACCGCGATGATCGATACCTCTCCCAGCCCGTTCCGCGTTCTGGGTGAGGCCAATCAGCAGATTCAGTTTGT
>JAJRYY010000096.1 GCA_024275565.1 Planctomycetota bacterium | reverse complement strand
TGCAGTGTTTTGCGGGTACACTCTGTCATTGAACGGCCTCCGTGCCATGGATAATAGGGTGGTGGAAAACACTATTATACAGGGTAAAGAGGCCGTCTCTATGCGCAAAGCATCAAATACTCATGCAATATCCGGGCTAACTTCATTTCGTTGATGTTCTTCACGGAGTTCCACTTGTCATCGGGTTCCCCACCTCTGAAGAGGTGGGGCACACTGCGTTACATGTGGTGGGGCACTTTGTACAAGCACTGGCGGGCAAGCCGCCAGTGGCACCCGGCGTTTCGCTTTTGAATTATGCGGTCTTTCGGGATTGTTCGGTTGATCTTCGGGTTCCCCACCTCTGAAGAGGTGGGGCACACTGCGTTACATGTGGTGGGGCACACTGCACCCGGCGGGGATGGGCATGGTTGAGGCAGTCGCTATGCTGTCATGTTGCACATGCATATTGGGGGGCAGTGGAAATAGGTGATCTCTGCCTGGTCGCCGGGTTTGTTCAGGAAATCCTTCGCCTGACCGATTGCACTTGGCAGCGTCGGGGCGTTGTCGAAGCCAATTCTGCGTGCTGCTTCCTTGCTCTTCGGATTGACCGAGATGATTTTTCCCGTGTGGTCCATGCCATGGCAGCCCCAGTACCACATATAGAACGGATGGACGCCGTGGTATGCGTGCGAATTTCGGTAGAGGTCGATGTAGCGCTCGTTCTCGGCGTAACGCTTTGCGTGCTTCTTTTCGATGGTGGCTGGGTCGATGGAGTCGGTTAATACTTCCTCGAAGAAATCGATGTATGAGGGGTGGTGGATCTTGTGGAATTTGTACTCGAGCGGGTGGATCACGATGATGACGCCGCCCTTTTTGACGAGCGGGACACCTTTGTAGAAATTGAAAAAGTATCCGGCGGCCATGCAGTAGACGAGGATCGGGTTGAGGATCGAATCTGCGCTGTAGGGACCGATGGAGGGCAGGCCGACGATGAGGATATCTGCCTGACCTGTGACGTTGACCATCTGCTGTTTGTAGACATTGACGAGTGTGCGTTCGTGGACCTCGCCGGTCATGCCCGCATTGACGCCGGTGAGTCCGTAGGGTGCGGGCAGGCTGTGGTATACCTTGCGGCGGAGGGGTGCGGGCATCATGGCGAGGGATGCTCTGTTGATCTGGAGGTTGAGGTGGTCGTAGGCATTCCACTTGCTTTCGCGCTTCTGGAGGAAGCCGAGCAGGTGGGTGAAGGTGTCGCTGTTGAGTGTGGTTTCGATGGTGAAGATGTTGAGTTTTTTTGCGACGACGCCGCCCATGCGATCGCATGACCTGTGAAAACTGCTGGTCTCGGGGTCCATGTAGGAACGACTGGTCATGAGGGTATCGACGTTGTGGTGGTGGCGGACGCTTCTGTAGGTTGAGAGGCCTACGGGGACGGATTTGTGGCCGCCGTCCATGGTGACGAGGTTGATGTTGACGTAGATGAGGAGGTCGGAATCGGCTGCCCGCTTGTTGATTTCGACCTCTTCGCCGGAATCGGTGTTCTGTAGTTTTGTGATTCCGTCGGGGTCTTCGGCGTCGTGGTTGTAGAGGCGATCGGGTGAGAATCGCTTGAAGACACGCGGGCCGACCATGCGTTTGATTTCTGAATCTGTGAGGCGGCGGTGGAGGCAGATGGCGCAGATGATGTGGATGTCGGTGACGCCGGCTCGGTCGAGGCGTTCGAGGACGGCTTCTATGATGGTCTGGCGGATGTCCGGGCGTTTCATCCTCGGGAGGGGTAGTGAGATGTCGTCGAAGGCGATGGTGATTTTCATGCCCGGTTTGACGAGGTCGCCCAGGGGGTCGCATCCGAGGGGATTGTCGATCGCGTTCTCGACTGCACCGCGGACGTCGGGGATGCCGGGCAGGGGCGGTTTTGGATAGATGACGCGCGTGCCGGGTGGGAGCTTGTGGGTCTGGAACGATTCGCCGCAGTGGAAGAGGAATGGCGGGTCGTTTTTTGTGACGGTGTGGATGCACTCGGAGGTTTCAGCCGGTGGTGCATTGCTGGATTGATTGCTCGCGGTGTCGATCGTTTTGCTCATTGGGATATCCGGAAAACGGTTTTGATGTTCTTGCTCTGTGCGGTGAATAGTGCTGATCGCAGGGCGTTTTTATAGTCCGAGAGTTCAAATGGATTGCTGACCAGGGGTGCGAGTTGTGCGCCGCTGGTTTCGAGGATGCTCAGCGCCATCTCGCATGTATGTTGCGGTTTTTCGTCTCCGCTCCCGTTCTGTTTTGTCCCGTGCTTTTCGGACCCGTGCTGTTCAAGACCGTAGGCGTAGGCAGCGTGCAGGGACAACTCCTTGTACCATATCGCGGTCCAGTCGATATTGGAAGGGATTCCGGGCATTCCGATGAGTACGACTGCCCCGCCGCCGGTGGTGAATCGGATCGAATCGTCGATGGACTGGGAGCTTCCAATGCACTCGAAGACGACATCGACACCGCCGAGGACTGTGGGTTTTCCCAGCTCGGGGAAGTGAAGCTCGGCGTCGAGGGACTTTGCCCAGGCCGCGTAGGATTCCTTGATATTTCCACTGTGTGGGCAGAGGGTGTCGTTTGCGCCGAGGCGGCGTGCGTGGTCGATCTGGTGCTGATACTTTGCGACGGCGACGATTCTGCCCTTGAAGCCCAGAGCGCGGATGGCGGCGATTGTGAGGAGGCCTATGGATCCGCAGCCCATGACGAGCGCGGTATCGTTCGGTTTCAGTTTCGCGCGGAGGACGCCATGCAGGGCACAGGTGAATGGTTCTGCCAGGACGGCTGCTTCGTCTGTGACACTGTCTGGCACTGTGTACACCTGTGTGCGGTGCGCGACGAATTCTGACGACCATCCGCCACCGGTGTCGCGACAGTATCCCGTCTGAATACCGGCTGCGATGTCGCCGCGTGTGATGTTGCGACAGAGGGCGTGTGCTCCGGACTTGCAGGCAGCGCAGGGTGGAGAAATGCCGCGTACGCGACAGCCGAGTGCGGGTTCGATGATGACGCGATCTCCGACCTTAACGGCTGTGAGGGAATCCTCGTTTTCGATGCGTGAGACGTCGCTGCCAAGCTCGGAGATGGTTCCGACGATTTCGTGCCCCAGGACGAAGGGTGTGGATGTCAGTGGTGAAAAGTATGGGCTTCCCTTTGCGCAGACGACGCTGAGGTCTGATCCGCAGATTCCGGTGAGGATGGGTTTCACGCGTAACCACTCACCTGATGGCAGGGATGGTGCGTCGATCTCGCACATGCTGACGGGACACAGCGGTCCGAAGGATGACGTCGCCCATTTCGCGGATCGCCTGGGACCGATAATCTTCATGGCTGCGTATCGGGCGATGGATTTTTGATACACGATCGCTTTCATGCGCTGCCTTCCTTGCCGACCTTGTCCCAACTCTGGCCGACCTTATCCCAACTCTGCACGTCCCACCTTCGCTCGCGGGCGATCTCGGTGAGCGCATGATCCGGATTGATGGCGTGTGGGTTGCCAACGATGTCGAGCATGGGCAGGTCTGCGATGCTGTCACCATAGGCGTGGGATGCGGACAGGTCGATGTTGTGCTGCTGAGCGTATCCACGAATCTGACGTGCTTTCTCATCCTCACCGATCGGCGGACCGCTTAATTCGCCCGTCATGCGTCCATCCTTGCTGACGAGTGATCGTGCGATGATGTCGATGCTGGTATCCGATGATGCACCTTTCGCCAGATGGTCCGCCAGTGGACGCATGAGAAAATCGATCGACCCGGTGACGAATACGACGCGATTTCCCTGGGTCAGGTGATTGCGAACACACGCTCTGGCGGGTCCGAAAATGTTCGGTTTTAGCACATTTTCAAAGCAGGCATCCGCCAGTGCGTGAAGCTGGTCCGCCGGGAATCCAGCGTAATTTCGGTAGAAAACGATGTTCATGCGTGATCTGCTTCGGCGGTCGAGATAGAGGTATTGTAAGCATTTGAGGAGAAAGCATCCGTACCAGATCGGGTGGACCGCGCGTGCGATCGGGCCGGCGTGTCTGTGTGTCCACTCCTTATGCACATGGATGAACTGGTGGACGATGTGCGTTGAAACGATCGTGCCATCGACGTCGAAGAAGGCGGCGATGGACGCGGCCGAGGTATCGCCAGAATTGGATCCGCCACCGTTATCAACGGGCATTGCGCGTGCTGCCCGTATCATCGCGGTCCGTTCCGCCCAGATCTTCCACTTTGCGTTGTACTGTCTGAGCGAGGCTTCGATATTGCTGATAGCGATCGTCGTTGGACGATTGGTTGTCGGAATCGGGGAATACGGGCTTGCCGAAGTATATGTTGATGGTTCCTGTCCGCGCCCATCGACTGCCCTTTGGCATTAAGTCGAACGCGTTTTCGATACGAACCGGGATAATTGGGACGCCGATTTCCTTGGCCAACAAGGCGAAACCGAATTTGAATGGTTGAATTTCGCCGGAAAGCGACCGCGTGCCTTCAGGGAATATGAGGACAGCCTGCCCACTTTGCAGCATATCGCTGCAGCGGCGAAGACCTTCCAGCCCGTCTGAATGGCGATCGAACGGGATCGTGTCGCAAAAATCGCGGAAGATCAGCGTTTTTACCGGGTTGTCGAAGAAATAATCCTGAGCGCCCGCGATGAAGCACCGCCGCCGAGAACGACGCAGGGTCGGGGTGATCGCCGTGACAATTGCGCCGGAATCAAGGTGCGAAGAATGGTTGGCCGCCAGGATGAAACCGCCCTTCTCCGGGATATGCTCTGCTCCGAAGCACGCGACACGAACGTAGCTATGATAAAAAGCACCAATGCCGGATCGAAAGATCCATCGGAAAGGAAGCAATGGAAGGGGAACACTGCCATTCGTCCCGTTCGAGCTTGTCGTCAACGTGGTATCTGAGCGTTTAAGCCGATTCCGCCATGCTCCGCTCCGAGATTTTCGATGACCTCCGACGGGTTCGCGATCGCCCAGAAGTGAGACGAGATCACTCACGCGGCCGATCCGGTTGATCAATTCGTCGGTCAACTCGATGCCAAAGCGTGCGTCCACCTCGCCGAGCAGTTCGAGCTTCATCAGGCTGTCCACGCCGAGGTCGAGCAGAAGATGATGGTCCAGTTCGATCTGATCTGACGGACGACTGGTCATCCTGCCAAGCGTCTCACGCACCCAGAGTGCGTTGGGAGACTCATCAAAGCTGAAGCGATCGGGAGTTCCTTTGGCCACGGCGGATGTTTTGGTCGCACGCGACTGCGGACGCTCGATCTGAAGTATACGCTGCAACACCTCTGCACGCTTCACCTTCAGGGTGGTTGTTCGCGGGAGCTCTTCTGTCCAGAAATGGATGTTCTGGATGCACTGGTAGGATGGGATGCGTTCAGACACCTTCGCGACAGCCAGCCGCACCTCAGTCTCAATCGCAGTACGATCCACATCCGGTACGCTCTCAACATCGAGCACAAACACAGCATCCACCGTATCGCCGATCCCGTCTGCGCTTGGCAGCCCTAGGACGACCATCTCTTTCACATGCGGTAAATTTGCATAGTGAAACGCCACTTCATTCGGGTACACATTCTTCCCGGCCGACGTAATAATGACGTCTTTCACGCGACCCGTTACATATAGAAAACCGGACGCGTCACGACGACATAAATCACCCGTCCTGAACCATCCATCCTGAAATACTTCCTGCGTCGCCTTATCGTTTTTGTAATACCCCTTCATGATGTTCGGGCCTTTGACCCAAAGCTCACCCACGCCGTTCGCATCCTGATTGCGAATGTCCAGCTCAACCTCAGGCAGGGGCAAGCCCACCGATCCACCGCGTGCAGCACCCGCAGGATTCACCGTGAGTACCGGCGTCGTCTCCGTCAGGCCATACCCCTCATAGACAGGGAAACCCAGCCGCCGGAAACCGTGGTATAGAGATTCAGGCAATGCAGATCCGCCGCAGACAAACATGCGCAACCGACCGCCAAATTTCTTATGGACCCGCCCAAACAGTGACCGCGCAACCTCGATGCCCATCCGGTCGCCCGCCCATCCGAACAGCCGAAACATCTGACGCGTGACAAAACTCGATTCACGCACGCCGCGTTCGATCCCGTCGTAAAATAGCTTCAACAATCGCGGGACGACCATCATCACCGTCGTACCCGTCGACTGCATCGCAGCAGTGATCTCTGCCGCACTGATGTTCTCGATATACGTCACAGTGGACGCATTTGAGAGCGGCAGGAGAAATCCGCCGGTAAATTCAAATACATGATGCATCGGGAGAACGGAAAGAAACTGGTCATTTGCGTGGACTGGCTGAGTGTGTACGAGCGAACGCGCATTGGCGAGAAAATTGCGGTGCATCAACATGACACCCTTCGGCGCCACCGTCGTCCCGGATGTAAAAACGATCGAGGCGACATCATCACCAGAGACTCTGGCGGGGGCTGGCCCGGGGTCACGCGCTGTTCCCGGTGGAGGAACAAATGTCGCATCCAAAGCCACCACCGATACCGGTTTCGACGCCGGTGCTGATGCCGATTTCGTCTTCGATACCGGTTTCGTCTTCGATACCGATTTCGGCTTCGATGCGGCGATCGACGTTGAGGCAGCTTCCGACGCAGCTTCCGATGCAGCTTCCGATGCATCTTCCGACGTATCTTCCGTAGCAGTTTCTGACGCAGCCCGTGAAGCTGCCAATCGCAATCCTTCGACAAGGGAATCGTCTGCACAGATCAACCGAACGTCAGCGAAGCTGGACATCGCGACGTGATCGTCTGCGGAAAGCTGCACATCCAGGGGAACGACCGCCAGCCCACTCCGCATGGCAGCCAGGTAGGTCAAACCCCACTCCGGACTGTTCGCACCGCAGATCGCAACATGGTCCCCTTTGACGAGTCCATGCTCCTCGAACCGCCGCGCGATGGCAGCCGTCGTCGCGAGCGCCTCACCATAATTGTAACGCACCCACCGCCCCCCACGCTGCACCTGAAGCGCGATCCGGGAAGGATAGGCATTGGCTGCATTCTCGAACACTTCAAACAGCGACTCACCGCGAAGTGCAGCAAGCACCTGCATCGGAGGCGGGGCATCGGGGGCTTCGTCGGCCACTGCATGATCCGCAGCCAGCATCGGTGCTTCAAGCTCCATCCCTGCACCGAGTACAAAGTGACGCATCCCCGGCACATGACGATTCACCAGATAGTCACGCCAGTCGATCCGGGCCACATCAAACGAAAACATCTTCTGGTCCGATGGGTGCATCCGCTGATAAACCGCCTGCAACCGATCGTCCCGAAAACGACAGTCCAGATGCGTATACGGCGAATAGATCTCCACAAAATAGATAAGCTGAGCGATCTGAGCTTCAGCCGCTGCGATCCGCCTGCGATATTTCGTCGCGATCTTCAACGGTCGCAACATTTTGCGAAACTGCCGAGCACGCCGCAACCGCTTTTCCCATCGCTCCAGAAACTTCTCACGCGACAACACCATCAGCGTTGACACGCGGATCGGCTTGCCCGCATTGTCCCGCATGGGACGCCGCCGAAACGCTTCCTTCACACTGGCAGTCATCTGATCAAAGCGCACCGGGTTCCGCAAACTGGAAGCACAGTGATACACCTGGATCGACGCAACATTCGGCTTCACCGGGAGCGTCGCAACCATCGCGTTGGCCACGAAATCTACCGGAATCAGATCCAGCGCGATCTTCTCATCCGCCGGAAATTCGGTAAGCTTGCCACGACCGTATGCCAGAATCACAGGGTCCGCCATACGAAGACCATCGATCCAGCCGGGGGCAGGTTCGTCGTAACTCCCCTCGATGATCGCCGGTCGAAATAATACCAGCGGAACATTCCCACGATCACGCGCAAGAAACTGCTCCGACAACCACTTCGTGCAGGTGTATGTATCATGCCAACCATGCTCATGGGCATGGTCCATCCCCACTTCAATCAACTCGCGCCGACATGCGGAACTGTCCGAACCGCACGCATCCTTCACCTTGGAAACAAGCTGATGCATGTGCGCAAACATCACCTCAGGATCGAAGCTGCCACCACCCGCACCGACGTCAGCACTGCCGTTATCAGCACGCACCTGCCCGTTGTTGCGCGATGCGATGTGAGATGCCACAGTATGGCCGGCGGGTATGAGCGACTCGGGAATCTCGCCAGTCTGAACGCCACTGACGTACGCAGTCGAAACCTGCATGAACGGGATGTTCCCGGCGTCCTGGGCAAACCGGAGCAGGCGCCGAGGCCCTTCGATGTTGAGCGACAACGCAGTGTCCAGACGCTCGTCGAATGTCACGGTGGCTGCACTGTTGACCACGATGGTCACCTGAGCAGCAAGCGAGCGATAAGATTCCTCCGACAGACCAAAATGATCGAGCGTCAGGTCGCCCTCGACCACGTTGATTTTCTCCTGACATCGCTGGTCGAACCCCGGACCCCACACCGCCCGGAGGCGGTCGAATGAATTGCTGCCGACGATCTCTCTGCGCACGCGCTGTTCGGCTGTTGTTCCATCTGATCGTGGTCGTACCAGGAGATGAACGCGTCCCAGGTCTGGGATCGCGCGCAGCAGCTTTTCAACGAAGACCTTTGCGAGGAACCCCGTCGCACCGGTCACGAGGATTTCCTCCCCGGCAAGACGCTCGGCGATGCGCCTCTCCTGTTGCTGATGCTGTTGCTTCATTTGAACGATCATGACGACGCCGACACCCCTGAATAGGAGACCACTCTGGCATTACTCACGTTGTCCGGGCATCGCTGGACAGGCCTTTCCGCCAATCCCGGAACTGGCGATCTCGCCATACCAGCGCACCGGAGACCCCCCATCTTAGCCATTGACCGGAAAAGTCAAGATTCCCCGCCAAAAGGAGGGCGAGACGGGTTCATGACAGATTTGATGACAGTTTTGGCGAGGATCCCGAAGGCAGGGGTTCCGCACCCTCCCAAACAGCCGCCACCAAAAAACTGTCACGGACCCGGTCAGACGTCGTTAAGATCCGCCTCAGTTCCCAAGTACGTCAGCTACGAACGTCAAATCCTGCGCGATGTCGGTACCAGCCATTTCCACGGCTAAATCGATCAGCGAATCCGCGTATGTCTCAAGCTCAGCCTCGGTCATCGTCGCGGTGCAATACTCTGCCAGCGCCAGACACGAGGGTTCGTCGCCGGAAGCGGAAGACTGGGATGACTGTGCGCCGCAATTCGGTTGTTTGGCGAAATTCAAGGTTCTCCTCCCAAAAAGTTACTGACGTAATCCCTTGAAAGACAAGGACATCGGCTCTCCGTAGGATAAACGGGTATTTTGACGAAATCCGTTTGGCCCGAAAGGAGTGAACCGATGTCCGCAGGTAGTATAGCACCGT
>JAJRYY010000095.1 GCA_024275565.1 Planctomycetota bacterium | reverse complement strand
GTGATGATGGGTTGTTCTGCAACGGTCCGGAAACCTGCGACGCTCTCAACGACTGTCAGCCAAGCACCGATCCCTGTACCGATCCGGGACTTCCGTTCTGCAAGGACGACACGGACGAGTGCGTCGAGTGTCTTGTGGATGTCGACTGTGACGATGGCTTGCTGTGTACGATCGACAGTTGTTTTGACAACGCCTGTGTGTTTGATCCGACCACCTGCCCGGCGAATCAACAATGTGATCCCAGCGACGGTGTATGCAGGTTCTGTGCGGTTGTTCCGCCTGGGGAATGTTGTGATCCTCTGACCGGACTGACGGTGACGATCGACGATCTGGACGCGTGTACAGATGACATTTGCAGTGGTGATGGAACTGTTGGACACATCATCAACACGTTGCCCCCGGTCGTGGCTTCAACGGGTAGCCGTTCCATTCAGGTGACGCCTCAGCCCATGAGTTCCACGCATCCGACGGCATTGCTGGTGACGTCGCCGAATTTCCCGTGTCTGCTGAAGTACATTGATGAGAACGGTATTCTTGTGGATACGCCTGTTTTTCAGACACCAGCGATGTGGGGGACTGTGACTGTCCTGAACCAGGATATTGTTCCGAGTCGAAATTTCCTTCCGACGGTGTATGACGTTCGTGCGGACTGTGGTGGGACTCTGACAGATCCGGGAAGTGCTGCGACTTCTATCTGGGCAGACGTGGATGCCGACGGCGATGTTGATGTGTTCGATGTGACGTGCTCGCTTGACGGATTTTCGAATGTGTTTTCACCTCAGTGTCCTTTTGAGAATCTTGACATTGCGCCCTGTGCAATTGATGGCATTCTTAACGTGTTTGATATCACTGCGGTCCTTGATGCGTTTTCAGGTGCTCAGTTCCCATGTGCGACTCCATGCGGTGGTGGAGGGTGTTGTCTCACGACAGGGGATTGTATTTTGATGACCGAGGCAGAGTGCGATCTGATCGCGGGTGGTCAGTATCTGGGAGACAATGTCGTCTGCTCACCGAACCCCTGTACTACCCCGCAGCCGATCATGGATCCGATCACGTTGCGTCCTGACGGGCTGGATCTGCTGGTGCCGACGCTGGTGCTTGTTTCAGATCGGAAGGAAGTGTCGCCGGGAGGTAAGATTTCGGTTGATGTATTCGCGAGCGGTGTTGACGATTTGAGAGGTTACCAGCTCGTTGTTTCATCGTCGGGTGGTGATCGAGGCTACCTTGCCGATGGTACGCTCTTTACAGATAAGAAGAGGCGGGATTTTGTGTTTGCCGGGCTTTCAAGCATGGAAGCATCTGACAGGCAAGGTGGGCGTCTGGTGTCTGTGATGGAGACTGGTGGCGTTCTGGTTCAAGAGTCTCGCTATCTTGCTACTTTCACATACGTTGCGTCCAGGGACGCTGAAGGCGTGTTTACGTTCACCGTGGAAATGGGTGATGCAAGCCTGCTGGTCGATTCCCATGGTCGTGAGATTGCTTACAGGGTACGTCCTGTCTTCGTCTCGGTTGTGGCGAAATAGGTCCTGCGCAGGCAGCCATGCAGCCATGCTGTTTTGTAGCCATGCTGGTGCGTCGATGTGAAGAATGGGCGTCGATGTGCCTGGGATGTATGTGGACTTAATATTACGAGAAGCACCGGCGTGACCGTTCTCGCCGGTGCTTCTTGTGTGGATACTGGTTGTTCTCTTGTGTTGCTCTGACTACCTGTTGCTCTGACAGCTTCTGTGTTGCTTTGGCTACTTCGCTCCGCGGCTTATGGCTTTAGCTCATGTGCTGGCTGACGAGTTTTGTCATCTGGAACATATCGACTTTTTTCTTTCCTCCAAAGACGGGGCGCAGCTTTGCGTCTGCGTTGATGATGGTGCGTTTGTTGGCGTCCTGGAGATCATTTTTCTTGATGTAGGCCCAGAGCTTTTTGGTCACCTGTGTGCGTGGGATTGGTTTTGAACCGACGACGGCTGCCAGGAGATCGTCCGGCTGGACTGGGCGCATGAAGGCTGCGTTTGGCGTGCGCTTTCTGGCGACTGCTTTCGATGAGGCTGCGGATCGGGCTGCTGAAACGCGTCCAGATGCTGTTTTTGAGGAGCGTGTTGAGGCGGTTGCTTTCCGTGCAGCCGTTGCCTTCCGAGCAGCCGTTGCTTTCCGTGAGGCTGATGCGGTGGTTTTTCGTGATGCTGATGCTGTGGTCTTTCGCGAGGCTGATGCTGTGGTTTTTCGTGAGGCTGATGCCTTGCTTGCGGTGGTTTTTCTGGATGCGGTGGTTTTTTTGCTGGCGGTTGCTTTCCTGACTTTGGATTTTGCGGTTGTTTTGCGTGCTGCTGTGGTTTTTGCACTTGCTTTTGTGGTGGATCGTTTGCTTGTGGCTGACTTGGTTCGCTTGGCTGCTGGCATCAATCTAGCTCCTGATGAACATTTCCGACGCTGGGAGCGTCGCTATTTTCGTATCTCTCCGACACGGAGATTTCTGTCTCCCCAACATGGAGAGCAGTTTTGGTACAAGGTTCTCAATTGTGTTGCTATCGCCGTTATTTTCGGTCTTTGCGTGTAAAAAATTGAGGTCGATTCGTCATTTGCCTCAACTTCTCCGGTGGTGGTGGCGTGGCGTGCGGTGATTTGTGCAACCGTGGCGTTCGGTGGCTGGTCCAATGCTCTGGGGGTGGGTTCTGGAACAATGGGGATTTTTCGCCCTAAGAAAGGGCAATACGGGGCGTTACAAGGATGGGGGATGCGTGTTGAGGCAGGGGGATATAGGATGATGTTGATGATGTTACATGGCTGAACCGGGAGTGAAAATTATGTTTGGAAAAATCGATATGTTTACAACAATTCATGTGATTGCAGGTCGCGTGGTGCCTGTGGTGGTTCGTGCTGGTCGAATGGTATGTGTTGGTGGCGTGCTGTTGCTTGCGGTTGCGACCATGGCTGCGACTGGTGAGGAGCCAGATGGTTTGGGTGAGACGTCTGGATCGGGTGAGATGTCTGGATCGGGTGAGACGTCGCTGACGATTTACAGCAGTGTTCAGCCTGGCGCGGTTCCTGCTGATTTGTATCGTCCTTCGCCGGATTCGGGGAATCGATATCACCCGCAGCGTGTTCCCGGTTATGCGATTATCAAGCAGGTTCGGCCTGTGGAGCTAGTGGACGGTCGCAGCACGATTCGATTTTCGGATGTGGCTGCCTTTATTGAGCCGACGACGGTAGCGTTTGAATCGTTGACGGATCCGGACGGTACGCATGTTCTGGAGCAGGATTTCAAGTTTGATCTTGTCAGTTCGTCGAGGCTGATGGAGCGTTTTCTGGATCGTGAGATCACGCTTTGGCAGACGGTTGGCGATCGTGTTGAGGCGATTCGGGGGACGTTGCTGAGTACGAGTGGCGGGGTGACGCTTCGGTCTGAGGATGGGACGATTCGTGTCGTGAACGGGTACAGCCGGGTTGATTATCCTGAGCTGCCGGGTGGGTTGATGACTCGGCCTACGCTGGTGTGGGATATTGAGACGGGCAAGCCGGGGATACACAGTACGCGGACGACGTATGAGACGAAGGGGATCACCTGGTGGGCGGACTATAATGTTGTATTTGCCGAGGGGGCGCATGCCAATGCGGGTGTTCTCGATCTTGGTGCGTGGGTGAGCATTGTGAATAAATCTGGTGCGACGTATGAGGATGCCCGGTTGAAGCTTATTGCTGGTGACGTGCATCGAGCACCGCAGCCTGCTGCCATGGGAGGTAGCATAATGGCGTTCTCCGCCGATAGGATGAGAAAAGCAGGGGCTGCTGGATTTCAGGAGAAGTCGTTCTTTGAGTACCACCTCTATACTCTGGGGCGTCCCACGACGATTGTTGATAATTCGACGAAGCAGCTTGAGCTTTTTCCGACGTCTCGCGGTGTGCCGTGCGAGAAAGTGATGCTTTATTATGGTGCACCGATGCCCTATTACCGAGCGCATGGTTCGCCGATGACGGATCGAAATTTTGGGACGAGCAGCAATAAGAAGGTCGATGTTTATCTGCGGTTCAGGAACGCGGAGGAGGTCGGTCTTGGGATTCCGTTTCCGTCCGGTCGGATTCGTGTCAGCAAGCTTGATCCCGAGGATGGGTCGCTGGAGTTTATTGGCGAGGATGTGATCGATCATACGCCGAAGAATGAAGTGGTGCTGATTAAGATGGGGTCAGCCTTCGATGTGGTTGGCGAGCGGAAGCAGACGGATTTCAAGGTGGATTCGCGGGCGCACTGGATGCGTGAATCGTTCGAGATCAAGATTCGCAATCACAAGGAGGAGTCCGTCAAGGTGCTGATTAAGGAGAACCTCTTCCGCTGGGGGAACTGGGAGATTACGCGGAAGACGCATGAATTTGAGAAGGTTGATTCTCGGACGGTGCATTTTCCGGTTGAGGTTGCTGCGGATGGTGAGGTGACGGTGCATTATACGGTGAAGTACACCTGGTAGGCTGGGGTGGGTTATCGTGTGCGGTTCTGGTGTACTATTTTCTTTAACAATCCTTCTGTTGCGGCTGAGAATGGTGGTTGTTCCGTCATGATCGCATGATGAGTGTTTGCGAGGCGGGGTGCTGTTCTTACATTGGCAGAGGGGCGTATTGATCATGTTCTCGAAATCGTTGCTGTGTATGTTTTCCACGGG
>JAJRYY010000094.1 GCA_024275565.1 Planctomycetota bacterium | reverse complement strand
TGTTGCTCTCGGACACGCCTGTCCGCTTCGTCAAATGCTTCACTGGTGTCTTTGATGGCGCCAGAGTCCAGTTTTTCCCATATATTCAGCACTTCGCGCCCTGCCTGCGAAACGGGGCCAGCCTGATCGTCGTCTCCCATGCCAATCTGCAAGACCTCGTCGAGACGTTCCTGATAGACTTCAGACTTAATGGAATCGCTTTCGATCAATCGCCCGAGTCGAAGAATATCTTTTTCAGAAACAAGCCCAAGTGTACCTCCGGTTTTTCTCGCTCTGTCTGCGTTTTCACGAAGCATACGCAACCTGGAAACTGTCATGATCTCCTTGCTTCGTATATTCAACTGCCTGGAAATCATGAGCTGTTCAGTTGTCTTCAGTTCAAATTCCTGGGCATATGCTGTGCGCATTTCCGGAATTTTTTCTACCGAACCTTTTTCAAAGATCGCCTGTTTTTCGTCTGCGGTTTTTTTAAGCTTATTGAGCATGCGCGTACGATCCTTCTCCAGGAGTAGCTCCTGTTTACGCAACTCGCTCCGCGTCATCTGGGTGAGTGCTTTTTTGCGCTTGGTAATCCAGTCAAACAGTGACATATTAGTTGGCGCCTATGCGTGATCCATGAAGTTCAGTATCCATGTCACTATGCGTCATGATTCCGGGTCCACTCGCCGTTCCGGTTCCGATTTCCGCTCCGGGGGCAATGACGATTTCGATTGCCCCATCGTCGGCGAAGCAGGATCGGTTGCGACAGGAGGCGATGTTCGCTTAACAGATTGTTGTTCCGCAACGCGCTCGGAAGATGACTTCTCAGTTTCAGCCGTTGCGGGGGCTTCCGGTACAGCACGCTCAGATTTTTCGGAAACCTCAAATTCCTTCAGGATATCGAGTTCTTCGCTGCTGGTTGCAACCTCGCTCAACCCTGTTTCCAGACTTGAAACAAGCTCTGCATCTGCCTGCAGCGTTTCCAGCATCTCCTCGGCAGCCACCGCATTCTCAGTCAGATCATCAGTCGTAGGCAGATCTGCCATATTCCCCTGCTCGATGAGCGTCAGGTTATGGATGTCTGTGCTGATAATATCAATCTGCTTGTTCAGCATATTGGCTGTCGTATTCTGACGGGATATATCTTTCCTGAGCTGCGCCAATTGAGCAGCCAGCCGTCGCTTTGTGACCGTAGACTGCGATTCCTTCCCTTTCCGCAACAGTTCAGATTCGCGCTCTTCGAGTGTACCGATCTCGCCATACAGTCGATCACGCCGCTGCGAAAGCCCGGCACGCCGCTCGGAGAGCAGGTTGATTTTCTCAGCCTCCTCGCCATCCTTCGAGAACAATTGTCGGATTCGATCAACCATGTTCATGGTTTTTTTCTCCGTCTGCGAGACGGGCGCTCCACGATAAAGTAATAAATCGCCATCCTTCTCAGCGACTTTAAGTTCATTATCAGCATCAGCCAGTCTCCGCATGGCTGACATGACAATAGCCTGTGCCATTCCGAGTTTTTCAGCAAGCGAACTTGCACCAAGACCACCCGTCAGCAGATCTGCGCTCCGACCAAGAATCAACGCCTCAGCCCGCTCAACGCGATCATCCTCACCCTCCGGGTCGAACAGATTGAGCACGAATTCCTCGTCACTGGTATCCGCACAAGACACGTCCCATCCACCGTCGTCGCGCGGTTCGATACATACAAGCGTCACTTCCGGAACGTCAGCCACCCACTTCTTCGCTTCGGCTGTAAATCCTGAAGGAGCACAAACACCCATCACATAGGGGATCGACCGTTCCGTCGCAACACGCCGGACATGCTCCATCAATTCCGGCAAGTCGATGGGTGGTGGCGGATCATCTGGCCTAGAGACCAGAGCATCCATCGGACAAAGCACAGACGCCACCGCAACACCCGTAGCCTTCCTGCCCATCCACCAGGTGCGTCGATACCCGTGATGAGCAACCATTCGATTCTGAGGTAGCTCCTTCAGACGCTCCCGGTCGTAAACACGATTCCGAGCCATCACAGCACGCAACCGATCACCGCCGTCGCGCTCCACCGTCTGCCAGGTCGCTCCGAGAAGCTCACGCCCCTTGGCAGCCTCAATCTTCGGAGCAACACCCGACAGAAACGCGGACTCCTTCTCAAGCATCTCTCGCGCGTGATCTGCCAATTAACTCACCTTCACTGAGAGGTCTTCGCCACACTGTATGCAAAACCGATCAGCCATATGCACAAATGATCCACAGCTATGGCAGCGCGGTACAGATTCGACCAGTTGATATCCGCACCGAATGCAGTATTGGTCCTGCGGCTCCACAATGCCACGACACGAAGGACACGTCAACTCTCCGTTGGACTGCCTGCCCACCGGTGGTGGAGGCGGTGGTCGCCGCGTCATCGAATCAGTCGATGCACCAGCAAAGGCATCCAGCATCTCCGTTGCATTGGCAAACCGTCGATCCTGACGCGCATAGCACTGCGCAAACACCTCATCAAATATCTGCGGTACATCTCCACGCAGCGTACTCGGAAGCTCGATACCATGTGGTCGCTCACCGATAAGCATTTCGAACATCAATATACCACAGGCATAAAGATCGCTGCGACCATCAACATCCTTCCCCTCACGCTGCTCTGGAGACATATACGCAAGCGTTCCTGATATATTTTCACCCTGTTCCGTGAGGAGGCTGCCAGACTGCATGATGGATTGCGTGGTAACACCACCAATTTTCCCAAGCCCGAAGTCGGTGATTTTCACAGATTCGGAGGTCACACTGGAGATACCCGCTACTTTCTCAGTCAGCAAGACGTTGGCTGGCTTGATATCTCGATGAATCACGCCAGCCTCATGTGCCACAGCAAGCGCACCCAGAACACCCTGCATCACACAGACCACCGTCTCGATCGGCATCCCGTCTGGGTGTGCATCGATGAACGCTCGAAGTGAATCGCCTGGCACCAGCTCCATGATGAGATACGGCGGATCAC
>JAJRYY010000093.1 GCA_024275565.1 Planctomycetota bacterium | reverse complement strand
GTCTGTCAAGTGAAAATCCGTGTTTTGGTGGCTACATTATGACAGATTCAAAACGAGCGCAACCCGTGGCTGCATCAGTAGTTAAGAAGGAAAAAGAGAGCAAATCAGCGAAAAGTTCAGACTAGAGTGCGTCAGCCAACCATTCCAGAACGTGTCTCGGAGTCGCCCCGAGGTGATGGCTGATCTGCTCTCTGCAACTGAACCCAGTCACTGCGATGTCAGTCTCAGGTGCATTTCTCAACGCAGGAAGGAGTCGATGCTCGCCCATTTTCTGAGCGATGTCGTAGTGCGATTTTTCGTGGCCAAACGCACCTGCCATGCCGCAGCAACCGCTGGTGAGCGTTGTGAGGGTGTATCCGGGTGGGGTTTTCAGCATTTGGACTGTATCGGTTATTCCGGTGTGTGTTACCTGGTGGCAGTGTGGGTGCAGGGTGATCGCCCGTGAGATGTCGCGGAATTTGAGGCGTTCGGGGTCTTTGCGACAGCATGTGGCGAGGAATGTTTCGACGGACTGGATCTGGCGTGCGACGATTTTGGCTGCCTGGGTTTTCACGAATTGGGGATATTCATCCAGATAGGTGCTGAGGCAGCTTGGTTCGGAGCTTAGGATTGGCAGGCCTCTTTCGGCGAAGGGTGTGAGTTTTTCGATGTTGAATTTTGCATTTTCAGCCGCTTCCGCCAGGAAACCTTTGCTGATGAGGGGGCGGCCACAGCATGTGAGTGTTGGGCAGATGGTTCGATAACCTGCTGCTTCGATGAGTTTGATGGTGGCGATGCCGACCTGCGGGGTGTAGAAATTGGTCCATGTGTCCGGGAGGTAGAGGACTGGGGGGCGATTCATGAATTCGGAGTCGGTGCTTCGGCGTTTGCGGTGCTTTTTGAGCCAGTGGCGGAAGGTTCTGTGGGCGAATTTTGGCGGGGGGATGCGGCGATCGAGGTCGTAGTGGCGTTCGAGGTATGCGCGGGCGGGGGCTGATCGGAGGAGGAGGTTTGCGAGACGTGGGAATCTGCTTGCGGTGCGAGCGAGTTTTGGGGCGTCTGCGATGAAGCGTGCGGAGGGGGGTGCTCCGGAGTTGAGATTTTT
This sequence comes from Planctomycetota bacterium, assembly GCA_024275565.1. Lineage (GTDB taxonomy): Bacteria > Planctomycetota > Phycisphaerae > UBA1845 > UBA1845 > JAJRYY01. The sequence goes on along the minus strand of JAJRYY010000093.1, from coordinate 10,562 downwards.
GTGGGCCAGCCATTCTGATTTGAGTTTTGCAACGTCCACGCCTGCGGGACACTCGGATTTGCATGCTTTGCACATGTTGCAAAGGTCGAAGACGTCGTCGAGTCTGGGGTCGTCGAAACCGTTGAGGCGTCCGCGATTTGAGAGTGCTTCTCTGAGGGCGTTTGCTCTTGCGCGGGTTGTGTGTTGCTCGTCGCCTGTGGCCATGAAGGATGGGCACATATTGCCGGCGTCTGCGTGTTGTGTCGGTTTTTGTCGACATTGTGCGAGGCCGTTGCACATTTCTGCGAGGCCTGAGATGCCGCCGTGTCTGGAGAAATCGAGGTGGGTTCCGGGGTGTCTGGTTTTGTAGTCGGGACCGAAGCGGAGGTTTTCGGTCATGGGGAGGGGATCGACGATTTTTCCGGGATTGAAGAGTCCCTCTGGATCGAAGGCGTGTTTCACCTCGCGGAATGCGTTGATGATTTTCGGACCGTACATTTTTTCAAGCCATTCGGAGCGGACGAGTCCGTCGCCGTGTTCGCCGGTCATCGCGCCGCCGTATTTGAGGGCGAGGGTGCTGACGCGGTCGGCGATGCGTCGCATCTGCTGGAGGCCGTGGTCGGTTTTCAGGTTGAGGATGGGGCGGACGTGGATGACGCCGACGGAGGCGTGTGCGTAGAAGCTGGCGTCCGGGACGCCCTCGTCTGTGAGGATTTTGCGGAATTCGGCGATGTAGTCGCGGAGGTGGGTGGGATCGACGGCTGAATCTTCGACGAAGGCGTGTGTCTGATCGTCGCCGGGCTGGGACATGAGGAGTCCGAGTCCGCGTTTTCGCATTTCCCAGACGGCGGATTGCTGGTCCGAGTTGAGGATGGTGCGGAGGTCGGTTCCGATGTGTTGCGACTTGAGTTTGGTTGCAAGCTTTTCGAGTTTGCCGGCGAGCTCTTTTTCGGAATCTGCGAAGAATTCCACGACGAGGATTGCATCGACGGATGGGTTGAGGAATTTGCAGGTGTCGCGGACGGTGGGGTCGCGGAGGGCGGCGCGGAGGATGAGGCGGTCGATGAGTTCTATGGCGGATGGTGCGTGATTCAGGATGTGGGGGGTGGCTGCCAGGGCGTCGAGGAGGTCGTCGAAGTGGATGAGGAGCTGCCCCTTGAAGCGCGGCAAGGGGGTGAGATTCAGGACAGCTTCTTCAATGACGCAGAGGGTGCCTTCGCTGCCGCAGATGATTTCGGCTGGGTTGAGGGGGGTGCTGGTATTGCCGATCGGACTGGTGTTGCAGATTCTGTCGAGGAGGTATCCGCCGTTGCGTCGGAGGACTTTGGGGTATCTTTCATTCACTTCGTCGCGGTAGGTTTCTGCTATCTGGACGAGTTCAGATTGGATCGCTGCTACGCGATGGTTGTCGGTCGGTGTTTCGGTTGGCCAGGTTGCTACGCTGGCGTCTGCAAGGATGACGGTGAGGGACTTGATGTGGTCCACGGTTCGGCCATAGATGACGGAGTGGGTTCCGCAGGCGTTGTTTGCGATCATGCCGCCGATGGTTGCTCTGCTGGAGGTGGAGATGTCGGGGGCGAAGTGGAGGTTGTGGGGTGCGAGCTGGGCGTTGAGCTGGTCGAGGATGACGCCCGGTTGAACGCGGACGGTGCGGGCTTCGATGTTCAGATTTGTGATGGCGTGCATGTGTCGGGAGCAGTCGAGGGCGATGCCATGTCCGATGGCGCCGCCTGTGAGGCCCGTGCCGGCGCCGCGTGGGATGATGGGGACGTTGTGCGTACGGCAGGCGCTGACGGTGGCGATGATATCGTCCCGGGATCGTGGGAGTACGACACCTGTGGGCGTGATGCGGTAGATGCTTGCGTCGGTGGCGTAGAGTGTGCGGGAAAGGTCGTCGAAACGGATGTCACCGGTTGTGGTGCTTCGTAGCGCACGTTCCAGAGCGTGGATGTCTGGTGTTGGCTGAGGGGCGATTTTTGCTGGTTGATTCATCGTGATTGTATCTTAACCGATTCGTGAGATGGATGGTGAACAATGCGAACGGAAGGGTGAATTCCAGGTATCCAGTCACCTGCCATGCCGCTTCGTTCGAGGATGAGGCGTTGCATGTGATTGGGGCACAATGTCCCCTGTTACGCGTATGATAAGGGGACGCGTATGAAAGGGAGTCCCATGCGAAAGTTGGGTGATTCGTGGAACGCGCGTCGCCAAGCCCGCGCCTGTCAAGCGATGTATGCACAGGCTGGAATGTCTGAGGCGGGAATGTCTGAGGCTGGAATGTCTCAGGCCTCGAGCTGGGTCTGGCAGAGCGTTTTGTACAGCGGACAACGAACTTGCAGATCTTCGTGCGTACCAGTGTCGATAAGTTGACCGCTATCAAGCACCACGATGCGGTCGGCAAAACGGATCGTACTCAGGCGATGCGCGACGATGAACGTCGTACGCCCCTTCGAAAACTCCTGAAGGGCAGCCTGAATCTTCTGCTCGGATTCTGTGTCGATCTGGCTGGTCGCCTCATCGAAAACCAGGATCGGCGGGTCGCGGAGGATCGCCCGGGCAATGGCGATCCGCTGTTTTTGACCGCCCGACAGCGTTCTACCCATTTGTCCCGGTACGGTATCGTAGCCATCCTGCTTGGTCCTGATGAAATCATCCGCGTAGGCACGCCGGGCTGCGTCGATGACTGAATCCCGGGCCGCGTCACCAGACCCATTGCGTGCCCCGTAAGCGATATTGTCGGCGATGGGGATCGGGAAAATAACCGTGTCCTGCGTCACGAGCCCCATGAGCTTGCGCAGGCTACGGAGTGTGGCGGTCCTGATATCGGTATCGTCGATGAACAAAGCACCTTCCTGAGGATCGTAGAAGCGTAGCAGGAGATTGATGAAGGTGGTTTTTCCGGACCCGTTCGGCCCTACCAGTGCGATCGTCTCTCCTGCAGCAACCTTGAGTGAAATATCGCGGAGTGCTGGAAGCTCTGATTCGGGGTAGGTGAAGGTAACATTTCGGAATTCGATGCTCTTTTCAAACTTGTGAAGCTCGGTGGTGCCGGCAACGACCTCTGTTTCGTCCGGTGCGTCAAGTATTTCATAGAGGCGTTCAGCTCCCGCCGTGCTGCGAATCATACGCGTGTAGATATCTGCCAGCTTACGCAATGGGTCGGACATCATGCCGAGAAGTATGACAATGGTTCCAAATCGTGCAGGGGTGATACTCCCGTCAATGACACGACCACCCAGCCAGACAGTGACAGCCGATATCGCGATAACTCCAAGGACTTCCAGGATAGGGCTGAGCATCGCTTCAAGGCGAACGAGCTTGGCTTGCTCGGCGTAAATGTTCCGGTCAATCTGCCACAGACGGCGACGTTCAGTGTGTTCGGTGGTATATGCCTTCACAACTGCGATGGAGGCAACGGTCTCGGTGAGCGCATCGAGCATGGTCCCATATCCGCGGAGGAGCTTCCTGTTGGCTTTTTTCATACTCGCACCAACACGCCAGAAAATCAGGACTGCAACTGGCGTGATCGAGAGCATCGTGAGCGTAATCCTCCAGTCCATCGTCAGGGCGACGCCGAGTATGAAAATCGCTTTCAGGGGTTCACGGATCGTTTTCCCGAAAAATGTCTTCAGCCCCCGCTGTACATCCTGAACATCCTGGACAAACCGGGACACCATATCTCCCGTGTCCCGCGTGAACCGACTCATCGGAAGCTTGAGCACTTTTGCATACAACGCACGCCGCACGTCCATCATCCCTCTCACAACACTGAGAGCGATGAGATATTCGCCGACGAAACGGCAAAAATTCGCGAGAAGAACCACCAGAACCACACCTGCAAGGACATATGTGAGCGCGGTGAGGCGGGCGTTTTTCGTGTCGTCGTCTGGAACAAATGAGACCAGTCGCCGAGCCTGAATCCAGGCAAAGGATGCCGGCTCCAGTGACAGCTCAAAAGGAATAGCAGCAGCCTGCGCATTCCCAGCGGGCTGACCCATGAAGGAAATCGTATGACCACCAGGCGAATCGGCGATCTGCTCAAGCCACAATCGGGCAGTCAGCTCGCGATCCCCTGGAACAATATGATCTCCAGGGCGCAAACCCTGAGCGTATAAGCTCGAAGCGCTGGATACATCCTGCACCACAATCACAGCACCGGCTGCAGACTCGTCCAGCGTATCGCGCACATGAAGTTCAACATCAAGCCGCTCACCTGCCACAACACGATCGACCCATCCATGCAGGCCTTCATGTTCCAGAAGAACCTTGAGGATAGGCAGGGCGCCCAGAATGCTGACGGAATGCAGCAAGGCATACACGATCGACGCGAATATCCCCGATACAAGCCACACCCGGTAAGGGCGTACACACTTCAGCATCCGGAGAAACGCCGACCTCTTGAACGACGTGGCGGTCGCCTTATTGGTCTCATCTGTTGCTAATAGAACGGTTCTGATATCCACGTTGTACCTGATACGTCTGGTTAGGGCTTCGGATCGTCCGGTGGAACGGTCGTCACAACCGGATTGGACTTCGGAATCGGAGCTGTGTCAGGGGCGACACCATCAACCTTCGAGTCCACAGAAATAAAATTGGTCTTTTCAACCTCTAATTTGGCCTCACGGGCTGCATCCAGAACACGCGTGACCAACGCTTTAGGTGCCTGGGCCAATCGCCAGACCCCCGCCTCATCAACAACACGCAGCACGATCTGCCGATGCGGATCTGGAACCCCGGAGGCCAGGGTGATGCTGGCGTGTACATAATAGAAGACACGATAACGCTGTTTGTCAGCGGAAACACCCCCCTTCCCAGATTCATCTCCTTCCGGAACTGCTTCACGAATCGGTTCACGGAGGCCTTGAATCTTGTGGATCTCGATCAGTTCGGCGTGCTTCCAGCCTCTTTCGAACTGATCCCGGGTGACAGGTTCTGCCGTAGCACTCCAGTACGAGCGAAATCTCTCATAATCGCCATCAAGGCAAGCCTGAGTGGCGGCGAGCACAATGTCGTTGACAGATTGATCGGCCACGAACGCAGATTCGGGAAAAATGCGGCGCACAGGCGACGGAGAGCCGGTGACTCCACCAGACGCCCCGTCTTCGCTACTGCATCCCAAGGGCAGTAAAACGGTCATCAAATGCGATATCAGCATTGGGACGCAGACCAGACGGGCCAGAAAACGGTGATGGGGATGCTGTTTCAATTGAAAGTCGCGCTCGCACAGGGTGTACAGATTTCCGATCTCAGCAGTTCTCAGCGCAGCGCATCTTAGCAGTGTGTGCAATAAACGCCAATTGGGGCGATCAAATGTGGAATTTGGTGGGACGGAATCTGGTTTTAGCAGGAGGACGCCAGTATCTTGCCCCGACGGAAAATCGTACAGGCAAAAAGGGCGAATGTCGCCCGATGTAAAGAACTGTAATTGTTGTCACAGAGTTGCCTCCAGGGCCTGAGTTTTCGAGGACTTTGCGACGACATATTGTTATACTCGCTACCCAGAATCCTGAAGAAGGAACGAACATACACACACGCCACGCGCACAAGGTGGCGACTTTTATCGCAAAAAGACTAAGGAGCTATGACCATGCGATGTAGTAATTGGATACCCCGGTTACAAATCGGGCTGCTGACGGTGATCGGCATTTCATTGGTGTCAACCACAGAAGTGCGAGCTGGCGGCGATGCCCCTCCAGGTGCCATGGCAGGCGCTCCGACGGGCGAAAAGGCAGAAAAGAAGAAAAAACCCGACTTCCCGCCATTTGATGAGGTCGTGGAAGACCATGTCAAACTCGAAGGGTTCTTCGACCTCTACCACAACGCGAAGAAGGATCACCTGCTGGCTGTGGTCCCCAAATCGATGCTGGGCAAGAATTTCCTCCTTGCAAGCAGCATCGCTGGCGGACCCCAGTTCACGGGATTCATGTGGAGCACGCGCGTGGTTCAGTGGCATGTGATGGACAAACGCCTGGTCCTCCTCGCTCCGGATCTACGCATTCAACGTGCGAAAAATTCATCGGTCGAGGATGTCGTCGCGCGAACCTACACGGACAAGATCGTCCTGAGCACCAAAATCCTCACGAAACGCAACGGCGACCCCGTGATCGATATGGACAAGGTGCTGAAACGCGATCGCGTCGGGTTGGCGGCGCTTTACGGAGGGACGGTCGATACGTCACTCAGCAAGTGGGCCAAGACCAAGGCATTCAAGCACAATATTGAACTGGCAGTTGACAATGCGATCATGACGCGCGGCGGAGACGGAACCTACGCACGCGTCCATTACAGCATCAGCGGACTACCCGACAACGATTACAAACCACGCCGCGCCGACGACCGCGTCGGATACTTCATGAAAGCGATCAAGGACTGGAGCAAGGACCACAGCGACCGCACAGTGTTTGACCGCTACGTCAACAGGTGGCGACTCCGCAAAGCCGACCCGGATGCAAAGGTGTCGGACGTTCACCCTGACGACCAGATCGTATTTTACATCGAAAAAACAGTCCCAATTCAATACCGACGCTATGTCCGGGACGGAATTCTCGAATGGAACAAAGCCTTCGAGAAAGCAGGTCTCTTAAACGCAGTCGCGGTCCGTCAGCAGACGGATACCAACGAATTCAAGGACCTCGATCCGGAGGATGTACGCTACAACTTCTTCCGCTGGATCGTCAGTGGACGGGCATTCGCAATGGGCCCGTCGCGGACCAACCCCATGACCGGGCAGATTCTCGACGCGGACATCGTCTTCGACGACGCGCTTGTCAGGTCACAGTTGAAAAGCTTTTCACGCTTTGGGGCAAAGGGACCGGCTGCCATGTACGATCCCCAGCTGCACGAATTCCTGACCATGAACCCGGAATGGGGATTCACCTCCATGGAGGAAAATCTCACGCCGGAACTGGCCATGAAACACGCGGAAGATTCTCCCTGGGAGGCAGACACACTCGGTCAGTTGATGAAGATGAATCCCGCCATTTGCACGCTCGCAAACGGACTGCAGCATGAGCTGTCAATGGCGAACCTGGTCAACCGGGCGGTAGGGGCGGAAGGACTCGGCGAGGTGTTCATCGGCAATTTCATCAAATACGTCGTCACACACGAGGTCGGACACACCCTCGGCCTGCGTCACAACTTCAAGGCTAGCACATGGAAGGGCATGGATGAACTGCTGGCTGCAAAAGATGGTGACGAACCGACATCCGGTTCCGTGATGGACTACAACGCAGCCACGTTCGCCCAGACGGCGGACGACCAGCCGCACTTTTTCACGCCGTCGCTCGGCCCGTATGACTACTGGGCGATCGAATACGGATACCGCCACACAGACGACGAGTACAAATCCGAAAAAGAACTGCTGGCAGCCATCGCGTCACGCGGCAACGAACCGGGTCTTGCATTTGCAACGGACGAGGATACTGGTTTCTTCGCTCCGGACCCCACCGTCAACCGCTGGGACAATGGATCTGACGCACTCGAATACGCGAAGCAGCGTATGGACCTGGTCGCATCGCTCCGCAAGGATATAGTGAACTGGTCGGTCGAAGATGGCGAGAGTTACAGCTATCTTCGCCGTGCGTTTGACGGCCTGCTGGGTGAATATGGACGCGCATCATCATTCGCCGCACGATACATCGGAGGTCAGTACATCACCCGAAACCACAAGGGCGATCCGAACGAGCAGGCACCCATCCAGATTGTACCAGTCGCAAAGCAGCGCGAAGCGCTCGATTTCCTGGTCAACAACGTCTTCTCAGACGACGCGTTCCAGTTCGACCCGGAGCTGCTCAACAAGCTCGGGCCAGGACGCTGGGGACATTGGGATACCGACGATTATGACGGAATGCGGGAATATCCGCTGCACGATCGCATCGCAGCCACTCAGAGAATGGCATTGTTTCATGTCATGAATCCCTTCACGATGAACCGGGTCTACGACGCCGAACTCAAAGTCCCTGCCGATCAGGATGCGATGACAGTCGCCGAACTGGTCACAAAGACGACGGCTGCCATCTGGTCAGAACTTGCACAACCCATCGGCTCGAAGAGGCATTCAAACCGCAAACCGATGATTTCGAGCGTACGTCGAACCCTCCAGCGTTCGCACCTGAATACGATGATCAACACCGTCCTCGCACGTCCGGGTCGCATGATGTCAGCCGATGCACATGCCATCGTGCGGATGTCGCTCAAGGGGCTTTCGCAGAAAATCGAAAGCGTCCTGAAGGCTGGCGGAAATGGGAAACTTGACGCGTTCACTCAGGCCCATCTGGATGAGGCGAAGGCACGGATCGACAAGGCGCTGGACGCGGATTACCGGCTGTAAGTTGCAACATTTTACAACGCTTTACGTTGCGACATATTTACACCGTTTTACAAGGATAAATACAAATGATGCATAATTGTTTTCGATACAGACGAATGATGGCAGCCATGCTCGCGATGGTCGCCGCCGCCCCCCTTTCGGCCGTCGCTGGTCCGGGCAAGGACAAGGGTAAGGACGATTTTCCGAAATTCGACGAAGTCGTCAAAGACATGAAGGCGTCGAAAAATGGCTTCTTCAAGCTCTATTACGACAAGAAGAAGGACACCCTCCTCGGGCAGATTCCGAAATCACTGATCGGGGAACCATTTCTCATCAGCATATCGATCCCGAAGGGTCCGCACTTTACAAGCTGGATGCTCGGCGGAAGTGCGGTCTACTGGGAGCGGATGGACAAAAAACTCGTCCTGATGCAATCTGAAACTCGATTCAACATGGGCAAGGGAAGTACGGTCGAAGACGTTATCGGACGTACCTATACCGACACCATCCTGAAAGCCGTGGACATCAAGACGGAGGCTCCGGGGGGCGATCCGGTGATCGACCTGGGCGATTTAATGAAGCACGACTTGATAGGCCTTGGAAGATACTTCGGGGGTCGGCGGATGAATTCCTCGCTGACGCGCTGGTGTACCCACAAGGTCTTTCCCGACAATGTCGAGCTGGCCGTCGATGCTGCCATGATGAACAAGGGTCCGGGATCGGATGAGGGCATCATGACGGCGTTGCATCTCAGTTTTTCGCGGCTTCCAAAAAATGGGTACAAACCGCGCGAGGCAGACGATCGGATCGGGTATTTCATGACAGTCAAGAAGGACTGGACGACGGATCACTCGGCCAAAACCGTGTTCAAACGCTATGTGAACCGCTGGAAACTCGAAAAGCAGGATCCCAGTGCAGACGAGTCGCCCGTGAAGGAACCGATCGTTTTCTACATCGAGAAGACGGTTCCGATCCCTTATCGCCGCTATGTTCGTGAAGGGATACTGGAATGGAACAAAGCCTTCGAAAAGCTCGGATTGTTGAACGCGGTGCAGGTGCGTCAGCAGACGAGTACGAACGAATTCAAAGACCTCGATCCTGAGGATGTGCGGTACAACTTCTTCCGCTGGATCGTCAGTGGCCGCGCCTTTGCGATGGGTCCGTCGCGGACGAATCCTTTTACAGGTCAGATTCTCGACGCGGACATCATCTTTGACGATTCGATGGCCCGCTATTTTGTCCACGATTATGACATGCTGAAGCCGCGTGCATTCGGTTCTTTCGACGATCCAGTGGCAGAGGAATTTTTGAAGTCTAACCCATCTTTTGAGCGTACTTCCTGGCGGGATGAATTGACGCCGAATTTCGCGTCTGGTCGCCATATGCATGACAATGAGGTGTCAGAAATCGATGAAGTGGCACTTTCCGCTACGCCGAGGGCGATTCTCGGCCCGCAGGGGCAGCATAACTGCGAGATGGCTGAGGGCATGGTGCATCAGTTGAATATGGCGCATCTGGCGTCGGTGCAGAATGGTGTGCGCGATCTTCCGGAGGAGTATCTCGGTGAGATTATCCGGGAAGTTGTCATGCATGAGGTCGGGCATACGCTCGGTCTGCGACACAACTTCAAGGCTAGCTCGTGGTTGAGTCTCAGCGAGATCGTATCAACCAGCACCGAGGAGCGTCCTCTGGTGGGTTCTGTCATGGACTACAATCCGCCCGAGTTCGTCTCGACCGAAGTCGAGCAAGGATCGTTTATCACGAGGTCGATTGGTCCGTACGATTACTGGGCGATCGAATATGGGTATCGTCCGCTGATGAAGGGTGGGGAGCATTCATCCGAAGCGGAGATGCTCAAAGCCATTGCTGCACGCTCCGCCGAACCGGGTCTTGATTATGCGACCGATGAGGACACGTCTTCGTTTGGTCCTGATCCGTTCGTCAATCGATTCGACAATGGCGACGATCCGGTCACCTTCGCCAAGCATCGTATGGCGATGGCATCGCGACTGCAGGAGAATCTGGCCGACTATGCGGTCGAGGATGGCGAGAGTTATTACCGTCTCCGCCGTGCATTCAGCTCGTTGCTCGGCGAATACTCGTTTGCTTCAAGGATGGCTGCACGGATGGTCGGCGGTCAGAGTGTGCATCGTGACCACAAGGGTGATCCGAATGCGCGTGATCCGTTCGTGATCGTACCTGCTGCCAAGCAGCGTGAAGCAATTGCGTTCCTCGGTCAAACATGCTTCTCGGACGACGCCTATCAGTTTTCACC
>JAJRYY010000092.1 GCA_024275565.1 Planctomycetota bacterium | reverse complement strand
GTTCTGATAGAGCGATTGACTGTTCCCATTGTTGGTCCTCATGCTGTTGTGAAAGCAATAACCTGCTGTGGAAGTTTCCGAGCGACGTTAACCGATCACTCCACCATGAAGTGAACGATCATTGTATATCGTCCCTCCTCGATGCGCCTACTGCTCTCGTGTATTTTTCTTGTGTTGAAGGACTATTGCATCTGTAAGGGAGGGCGTTCGGTTGCAGTTGCTGAGGTTGGAGTGCAGACCTGGCCAATATCCAACTGGTATGTTATTCACAGCGGACGTTATCTGGCCTATGCTCGTCGGCGGTTACATCGTGTGGTATGCCCAGGCTGATGGTATGGGCATGGTTGGCGTAGAACGGATTCGGGCATGGATAATACGCTAGACATCACCGTCAAACGGATCGGGCCATCGGGCGATGGTGATGGGTCTTGTGTCGAGGGGGGCGTCCCTGGTGGATTCCCGGATTGTGTGGCGATCGAGGAACCGCTTGAAATTCGTGTGGGTGAGAAGCCCTTCGTCGTCACGATGCGGACCCCCGGACATGACGAGGAGCTTGCAGCCGGTCTTATATTCACCGAAGGCGTCGTTTCAGACCCATCCGGCATTGAGCGCGTCACTCGCCCTCCGTCGACAAAATGTGCATCGCACGAGCGGTGTGCTACGCCCGAAAACCGGGTTCAGGTGCAGCTTCGGGATGATGCGAAGGTCGATCTCGACCCCGGACGTCGTGGCCTCCTTATGTCGAGCAGTTGCGGTTTGTGCGGGAAGCAGACCATCGATCAGGTGTGGCGAAGCGTCGATCCGCTCGAAGACGGTTTGATGATCGATATTCAGACAATTTTCGACATGCCAGGGCGTATGCTTGAAGGTCAGCACATTTTTGCTCGGACTGGCGGATTGCACGCGGCTGGACTGTTTGATGCTGATGGCAACCTCTTGTGGGTGCGTGAGGATGTTGGTCGGCACAACGCGGTGGACAAGATCGTCGGATGTGCGATATTGGAGCAGGCGATGCCACTGGACTCCTGCCTACTGATGGTTTCGGGTCGTACGAGTTTCGAGATCATTCAGAAAGCGATGCGCGCCCGGATCCCGGTTGTGGCTTCGGTATCGGCTGCCAGCTCACTTGCGGTGTCGTTGGCGATTGCCGGTAATATGACACTGTTGGGATTTGTGCGTGGAGAGAACGCCACTGTGTATGCCGGGTGCAGTCGTATTCGTGGCGTCTGAGCGTCATGCTGGCTGAGGTGTGATCGTGATGCAGGTTAGAGGTGTGGTCGTGATGCAGGTAGAGATGATGGAACGGAGGAGCGGGTGAAGGATCCGAAGATCGAGCGAAATTCCGGGCGATGTGTCAAGACCGAGCGTGTGTTGGCTGAGGGTGAGTCGTACTATGTTGTCCTGTTTGAGGAGGGCGAGTCGTTCCACCGCGAGAATTACAGTGAGGAAGCGTGGGATGGCGTCCCGGATGGTGCCTACTGTCACTTCAAAACCCGTGTACCGATCAAGGAAACGAGCAACAGGAAGCGGGTGTTTATCGACGACGAGGCGTTGGTCGCGTTTTTCGTCCGCCTTGCCAACGATGAGCAGCTTATCCGTCAGCAGTTCCGCTTTGTTCTGGCGCTAATTATGATGCGTAAGCGGCTGGTCAAATATGAGGAGACCTGCTTCGAGGGGGATCAGGAATTCTGGCAGATGCGGCTGATGAAGGATAAAAGTACCCATAAGGTTTTGAATCCGCGATTGACCGATGAGGACACTGAGCGCGTCAGTGAGCAACTTGGTGCGATTCTCCACGGCGATATGGGGCAGTTCGATGAGGCAGCGTCCGAAGAGGCATTGTCCGAAGAGGTTGAGAACGATCAGGATGGGCATGACGACCTCGAAACTTCCCGGGTCGAGCGTGTCAAATGAGTGATGTTTCTGCTTCCCGAGTGCCACAATTTGTCACTCTGGTGGTCTGCGCACTCTTCATTACGGGATGCCCGCATAGTTCCCTGGAACCGCTCTTTCAGCCCAAGCATCAAGCCATCCACCTCATCGAAGTCAACCGCATTATGGCCAAGGGGGGTTATAAGGCGATCGGCGTTGCGGATGGCTATTTTCGTGACGCGGGCGGTAAGAAGCGTCACTTCAGTCTCGATGCGACTCTGCTTCTGATCGCTCCGGATCACCTTCGGTTTGTGCTAGAAAACGCTTTTGGCGGCGAAGAGATGCAGGTCGGGATGAACACCGAGAACTGGTGGGTTGTTGCTCACAGGCCTCGGTCTCAGACTCTGGTCGGTCAGCATGGTGAGGTTGTGACCGCTGGTGGTGCTCTGCCGCTGGATCCCAGTCAGCTGATAGAATGTCTTGGCTGGACGCGTGTTCCTGCGTTTGATGTGGCGCAGCGTGTGGTGGATGATTATCAACAGCTTATGTTTGTATCGCGTGACAGCGTGGTTGGGTCGCGGATTGAGAAGGAGTACTGGCTTGATCGCTTTCCACCCTTTTTGATACGTCGGATTGTGTTTCGCGATAAGGAGGGGCGTGTTGTGGTGTCATCGGATTTGAGTGATTATCGGCGGGTTGGTGAGAGTGGTCCCGAGATGCCGCATAAGTATGTGCTGAGTTGGCCATTGGACGATGCCCGGTTGTTCCTGAAGATCCGTAGATGGAGACCGTTGTCGCGATTGACGCGTTCGCACCGGGCTTTTTCCCCACCGGTCGTTGAGTGAGTTTTCTGCTGTGAATATTGACATCAGGTATATCAGGATGCACCTGTTCTTACGCTTGTGTGTTGGCTTGGCTGTCGCGATGGGGTGCAGTGCGGTCTGTTCTGCTGAGGCTGTCCTGGACGCTCAGATGGGGGTCGTTGGTGGTCCCGATGCGGTCTGGGTGTATCAGCTGTCGGAGGATGGTGGTGCGTCGGGATCGGTAGATTCGTCGGGCGCGTCGGGCGGGTCTGTCTGGCGACTTGCCACGCGCGGGATTGGAAAGAAGTTGCGACACTCGGTGTGGTTTCGTCCTTTCTGGGGTGGAGAAGTGAAGGGGCAGCTTCGTGTCGCATGTGTTGTGGGCGAAAAGCTGCATGCATTCTTCGCGGATGGGTCTCATTTTCGCTACGAGCTGCGAAGGGGTGGTGCTGAGGCGAGGCTGCCGCAAGGTGAAGTGCCGATCGCCATGAGTGGTGATGATGTGCAGGATTGTTTCTACGCTGTCGTGCCAAAGCGTGTTGCGACGGAGTTGGCTGTTCGTGAGGGGGGTGTGGGGACAGCGAGCGAGGTCGCAGCCGGGTCGGGTGATTCGGAAGAGTCGGGGGATTCGGGTGATTCGAGTGGGCCAGGTGATTCGAGTGGGCCAGGTGGATCAGGTGAATTGGGAGAATCAGATGAATTGGGAGAATCAGGGGGATCGGCTGGCGATGGTGCGGTTGTTCTTTCGCCGGAGGAAGACGAGATAAGCGTTTCGCGCGTCACAGAGTTTTCAGGTTCACCGCTGCCTTCAGGCGTGTCCGAATCGCAATCGCACGCGGTGGATCGCTGGGCCAGTGCCACCTATATTCTGGTGCGGTATGAGCGTTTGCGGTGGCATGTGGATCGTGTCATGCCGGATTGGTTCACCGGGGCGGGGCGTTCCTGGATTTCAGCACATGATGGAACTGTTCGTGTTTTTGGCGTGGTTGAGGGTAGTTCGGGTCTCGTGACATCCGTGAGCGCGTCTTCTGAGCATGGCTGGGAGGAGATGGCAGAGGTCGGCGTGGCTGGGGCTGTCGATGGAGTGGATGTTCGCCATGTGGTTGATGTTCTGGCGGTGAACGCGTCGCCAGTCCTGGTGGTGCGTGAAGCTCCTGAGGGTGGTTATCTTCCCATCGCGTTGACGGAGGATGATGGCTGGGTGTCTGGTGAGCTGTTGGTCGCCGGGGACGCGTCATCGGAAGAATTGCTGCTGGACCCTGGCGTGCGTTTCAGTGTCCTCGGGGACCATATCGTTGGCGTCTGGCGAGCGGAGGATCAGCAAACGACTTCCTATTCTGAATGGCTGATGGCGGGTGGCAGTCCCGTTGAAGCAACAGGATTCATCGTCAAGTTGTCCGAACCGTATGTGAAGCCCGGTACGCGTCAGTGGCAGCAGGATCTCGTGGCCTACAGCCTGCTGACGCTTGTGCTTGTGGTGGTATTTATGCGGCGTCGGGATGCAATGGTCCATGGGGCGCATCTTCAGTCGAACCAGCGTCTTGTGATGCACGGGCGTCGGATCGCGGCGTTTTCGATTGACGGGTTACTCTTTCTGCCAGCGGTGTTTTATGCGATGGCTCCGGTTTTGCAGGGGATGGATCCTGCCCTGGGTGTTGATGCTCAACTGGCGGTCATGCCTCAGGCAGCGCAAGATGAATTGTGGTTGCGGTACATCCTGGTTCTGGGGGCATATATCTTGTATACGACACTGTTTGAGGTGTGGTGGGGTGCGACACTTGGAAAGCGGATGTTGCGGTGTATGGTTGTGGACGAGCAAGGGCAGCGGTGCGGGTTTCTGAAGATATTGCTGCGGAATGTTTTTCGTTGCATTGAGTTTTTCCCGGGCATGGCGCTCCTGCCGACGTTGGTACTCGTTCTCATCACACGAAATCGCCAGCGGTTCGGCGACATGATCGCCGGGACCGTTGTGGTCGAGCTTGCACCTCCGTCTCCTCCCTCTACGCCTGCCCCTCCATCTACCTAGTCGTCCCTGAAAAAGCCCCGATGACCGGCCCGGCATCGCAGGCGCGGGCGATTCGGGACGCTGCGGCAAGAAATGACCGAGCGATGGATGGTCATGCAGCGCACTGCGGTGGGCAATGGACGT
>JAJRYY010000091.1 GCA_024275565.1 Planctomycetota bacterium | reverse complement strand
TGCATCACAACCTGTCCATAACAACAATGGACATTCCATAACACACAAAGCCCGCCCATAACACGAACAGCTTCAGACCCATACCAATGGACCATTGCATTCCATTCACACTTTCCATACGCATACCTAATCCACACTGAATTATACAGAAATAATAATCTCATATGTTACTTGTTTGTAATAGATTGCGCGTTTTTCTCTGGATGGGCGCGAACTATGGATCATGAGCGGGGGAGACGGAGCCTACAACTGCGGCAAACCGCATAGCCAGCGGTGGGAATCGAACCCACAACCTCAGCTTTACGAAAGCTGCGCTCTACCGTTGAGCTACGCCGGCAGGTGAGTGACGCCAGAACGCCATAAGACCACTACGCCACATTCTGGGACCAGAACGCCAATTCAGGGCGCTACGCGCGTGACGATCGCCGGTTTTCCGAGCAACACATCGCCGCCCACGCATGATGCCCGCATGTGGCGACAAAATCAACAGCCAATCAAGTTGTACCACGAACAATCCAAGAGTAATCTGTAGTCATGGATTCACACTTCAGACTAACCTCCGATCCCCCGTCGGTCATGCCTCGGACGCGATTTCAGGGGTCAAAACGGAAGCTCGCAGGGTGGATATTGGAGCAGGTGTCGAGGCTGGGGTATGAATCCGTACTCGATGCCTTCGGCGGGACCGGATCGGTAGCCTACGCCTTCAAACAGCAGGGTAAAACCGTCACCTACAGCGATAAGCTACACTTTAATCACCTGATCGGGACAGCCCTGATCGAGAACAACGAAGTCAGATTATCGGACGAACAGGTGCAAAGAGTCGCCACGGCCTCCCCCAAAAGGTCCGATAACAACTTGGTCGAACGCTCGTTCGAGGGGATCTATTTCACCAGCGCAGAGAACCGCTGGATCGATGCAGCCGTACAGGAGATCGGCCGGATGGAGGATCGGTTCAGCCGATCGCTGGCATATTACGCGTTGTTCCAGTCGGCCATGATCAAGCGTCCATATAACCTGTTTCACCGTAAGAACTTGTATATGCGTGAGGCGGATGTGCCGCGGTCCTTCGGAAACAAGGTGACGTGGGATCGTCCATTCGCGGAGCATTTTCGGAAAATTGCGACTGAGGTAAATGCCGCAGTTTTTGACAATGGTAAGTCATGCCGGGCAGTCTGTGGCGACGCGATGGAGGTTTCTGGCGATGCGATGGGGGCTACGGGGGCGATGGGCGGGTTTGATCTGGTGTATATTGACACGCCATATATCGGTGCAAATAAAGTAGGAGTTGATTATCTGGGGTTCTATCACTTCCTGGAGGGGCTGGCTGATTACGATCGGTGGGAGGAGCGGATCGATTTTGAGACGAAGCATCGGCGGATGCTGCGGGTTCCGAATCCGTGGGTATCGGCCGATTCGGTGGGTGACGCGTTTGGTCGGCTGTTCGAGCGGTATGAGGCGAGTATTCTGGTTGTTTCGTATCGCAGTGACGGGATTCCGACGATCGAGGAGCTTGAGCAGATGATGCGACGCGTCAAGCGGAACGTAACTATCGTGTCATACGATACTTACCAGTATGCGCTCTCGAAAAATCGACAATCTAAAGAGATGCTTCTGGTTGGAACGTGACACTTTATCTGAATGGTATGGCCGGTTTGCTTTGTGATGGCGAACCATCTCGGTTTGGCCGGATCACTTGGGTTTTGACTGTGCTCTGCTGGGTTTGCCTTTTAGCAGGGTGCTGACTAGGTTTACGAGGGCTTTTCGGTCGATGGGTTTGCTGAGGTAGTCGTCGGCTCCGCATTCGGTTGCACGTTCGATGTCGCCGGTTTCGTTGAGAGCTGTCACCATGACGATCATGACGTCGCGTGTTTTGGGGTTGGATTTGATCTGTTTGCAGACCTCGAAGCCGCTCATTCTTGGCATCATGATGTCGAGAAGCATGAGGTCTGGAGCGTCGGCGGCGACTATGCTCATTGCTTCTATGCCATCGTTTGCGGTGCTGATTTCGACGTCCGGCAGGTCTTCGAGGTAGACCTCGAGCAGCTCCAGATTCTGTAGGTTGTCATCGACGATCAAGACCTTTCCGCCGCTCGATTTAGATTCTTTGGCTGACATAAGCATCTCCTCACTACGGCCGCATCGATGATGCGAATCGTCGGGCAGTGCCCGACCTATATGGCTCAACACTACCGCATCATTGAGCGAATCGTTGGGCGGTGGTCCGATCTTTGGACGACCGCTTCCCTGTGGGCGTGTACAGTCATACCATCGCGGGTCCGTTGCGTCGAGTGGTCACAGTCCAGCGTCGTGCTGGAGGGATTTCAGGGGGCATCCATCGCAGATTGCTCTGGTTCTGCAGTGTCGCTTGGCGAGTTCGACCAGGAGGGCGTGGTATTCGTTGAAGATGGCGGCGTCTGTGTGCAGGTTTTCCCGGAACAGATTTTGCACGGTGTGATAGTCCGCCTCAGAGTCGATCAGGTGATGGCGGCGGAGGATACGCCGGGTATATGCATCGACGACGAATGTGGGCAGATTTCCTGCGTAGAGGAGGATCGCGTCTGCGGTCTCCGGTCCGATTCCGGAGATTTCGAGGAGTTCATCGCGAAGTTTGGGGAGTGGTACTGAAAACATGGCGTTCAGCCCGCCTTCGTATCGTTCATGGACGTAGGCTGCGAACACTTTCAGGCGACGCGCTTTGACGCGGAACGTACCGGCTGATCTGATGAGATCTGCCAGGGTTTCTTCCGGGGTATTGTGGATGGCGGTGAGGCTGAGGAGGTTTTCCTTTTTCAGTCGGTCGATTGCGCGTTCGACGTTTGTCCACGCGGTATTCTGGGTCAAAATCGCGCCGATGATGACTTCAGCCGGTGTATCTGCGGGCCACCACTGCTGGGGTCCGAAGGCGTTGAGGAGTGTGTTGTAGATGTCTGTAAGAGTGGGCGAGGTTTCAGAATGGTGTTCGTCGGTATTCATGCTATGGAATGGAGTTTTGGAACTGCCTTACTCTGGTGATGTGGCTGCAGTTGCTACAGATCGGAACATTTCACCAGAACATGGTTTGAAATCCACAGGCCAGCATCCTTCGAGGCGACATAAGACTCGAAACGCAAGAGGTGTGGAAGGGGGGTTCAGCTTTTCAACACGGATTTCAGCTTCATTGGGTGTCCCGCATCCGGTCAAGATTTGTCGCCAATCCTCTGTCAGGTATCTTGGGCAATATCCTACAATGGTTCGGTCCTGGGGGTTTTCGCGATCGGTCCGCAAAGCGAAGGCTGCGGGATCATAAGTATTCTGCATGTCCCACATGACGAGCAGCTTTTCTCCCACGTTCAGTTTTTCAACAAACTCTCGAGCATGGTCGCTAAGGTGCGAAATGCCGTGAACGAAAAAGTGGATTCTATAAAATCCATCTTCTTCCTGCGATGGGCACGGGAAGACTTCGAATGCATCTGTAGCGCGGCGACCGCCGCTTCGAGCGAGGATTGCCATCGGGTCGTGGGGGCTTGATGGTAGATTGAGCTGTTCGACAATCTCAAAATAATCCTCACGATTACTAGCTGGCGCACGATTGGTGAAAAGCGGAAAAAGCTCATCGGACTCATAGACAGTATGGAAATCTGGAAACATGGGAAGTGGTTCAAAATTGCACCGGTCCTTCGCCTCCAACGCTCCTTGCGTGTATGAAAATTCGTAAGCCTCTCCCGTCGCCTCAAGCCGGCCGATAGGGAACCACGCGCGAGAATTCGGATCGCGCCACGCCAGGAATAATAAACTCACAATAGTTTTGTCCGTAATTCAAGGAGCCGTATTCGATTGGCTCGCAACATGCGCACAGCAAATTCGATGGCCGCCTGCGATATTCTAGCCTCTGGAATCTGCTGAAACAAGGTTTTTACATCATTCTCAGGGATACTATCAAGTCGATTTAACCATGCAATACCAGCAGCGGGAGCAAGTTTGAAAGCGAGTGCGAACACGTCAATCGTGGACATGGGGTTTTTATCGGTCTCCTCGTCGTATATTGCTGAGCGTGCTCTCTTGACATACTCATCGATTGAGTATCCAGTGTCGGTCGTCGTTAATCGGGCGTTCCGCTTCTTGTCGGACTCATTGCGACCAAGGCTGGATGCATGGTCGAACGTTGGTGCAAGGTGGAACTCCAGTATGCCTTTCTGCTCGGCCCCTGGTATCGCAATGAATCCCCAATTCGCATGATGCCGATCTTGATTCCCAATCCAAGTATCCAGCAGTAGGTATCCGAGAAACACATCAACGGTGGTGGTGACATCCTTGGGTGGAAACCAATCAATCGGAAGAGAATCTGGCCTCCATCGGAGGGTTGCAAGAATCGCGGCCAAGGTGTGTTGTGGTACTCGATAATGACTTCGTATCCCAGATGGATCTGAGGGGTAGTTGTCAACAATGTGCCGTAAAAGTTCATTGCCAAGCACAAGAGCTCCGCCATCAGGAACAAAAGTCGGTGACACAATGCCCCGCTTTCCCTTCCAACTAGCAAGGTCAACCTGTGCGTGTGGTAAACCGAGCAGTTCCGCAAGTTCGGCGGCGATCTTTTCCGACCAATCTTCTCCGGTTTCTTGTCTGCATTCTTTGAATAGTGTGGAGCATTTCTTGAACCAAAATTTAGGTTTTGTTCCGACGGCTTCCCACTGCTCAGGAGCGTTCGTTGGAACTTCGATGATGGGGAATTTGTCCATTGTTATGACCGTCCCTCGCGCGATCAGTCATCGGGTTCGAGGATGGACATGAAGGCGCCTTGGGGGATTTCCACGTTGCCGACCTGCTTCATTCGCTTTTTACCTTCCTTCTGCTTTTCGAGCAGTTTTCGTTTTCGCGAAATGTCGCCGCCGTAGCACTTGGCTGTCACGTTTTTGCGGAATGCCTTGATCGTCTCTCTGGCGATGACCTTTGCCCCGATGGCAGCCTGCAGGGGAATCTCGAATTGATGGCGGGAGATTTCCTTCTTGAGGCGGATGATCAGGCGTCGACCGCGCGTGACGGCTTTGTCGCGGTGGACAATGACGCTCAGCGCATCGACAGCCATCGCGTTTACGAGGATGTCGAGCTTCACGAGATCTCCGCCACGGAAATCGATGAGTTCGTAATCGACCGTTCCATATCCCTTGGTGCAGCTTTTGAGTTTGTCGTAGAAGTCGTAAATGATCTCACCCAGCGGAAATTCAAAGCTGAGCATGACGCGCGTGGGCGAAAGATATTCGGTCTTCTTGTGGATTCCGCGACGGTCCAGACTTAGGCTCAGGACCGCCCCTACGAAATGGGACGGTACGATGACGTTGGCCCTGCAGAAGGGCTCGCGAATCTCCTGGACGCTGGACATGTCCGGCATTTCGCTGGGCGACTGGATATGGATGAATGTACCGTCGTTCAGGCCAATCTCGTAGGTTACCGTCGGAGCAGTTTGTACGACGTTGACATCGCTCTCACGTTCGAGACGTTCCTGGATGATCTTCATGTGGAGCAGGCCGAGGAATCCGCAACGAAACCCGATCCCCAATGCGTCGGATGTCACCGGTTCGTAGGTGAAGGAGCTGTCATTCAGCCACAGTTTCTCCATGGCTTCGCGGAGGTCCGGCGTCTGCGTTCCGGGTCCGGGGTAGAAATCGCAGAAGACCATCTGGTTTGGTGCTTCATATCCGGAAAGTGGCTCGCTCGCAGGATGGGTCGCCAGCGTGATGGTGTCGCCGATGTTCACGTCCACCAGCGTCTTAATGCCTGCGAGAAGATAACCGACCTCACCGGCTGATAGCTGGGGGACCGCCACTGGTTTGGGTGTGAATTTGCCGACCTCCGTGACAATGTGCTCACTGCCAACCGCCATCGTGCGGATTTTATCTCCGCGTTTCACGACGCCGTCCTTCAAACGGACGTGATTGATGATCCCTCTGTGGATGTCCGTCTTGGCGTCGTAAATCAGAGCACGCAACGGTGCGTTGATCTCGCCTATCGGTGCAGGAATGCGGGCGCAGACAGCATCGAGTAATTCGTCGATGCCTTCGCCAGTTTTCGCCGATGTGAAAACCGCATCCTCAGCCGCCAGTCCCAGCACCTGTTCGACCTCGAGCGCCACCTCTTCAGGATGGGCAGCAGGTAGGTCAATCTTGTTGATGACCAGGATGATCTCGCAATTGGCTTCTACGGCGATGTAGGCA
This sequence comes from Planctomycetota bacterium, assembly GCA_024275565.1. Lineage (GTDB taxonomy): Bacteria > Planctomycetota > Phycisphaerae > UBA1845 > UBA1845 > JAJRYY01. Next base: position 53,337 of record JAJRYY010000091.1, on the reverse strand, counting down.
TTTGCGACGGTATGGGCCTGCACGCCCTGTGCTGCGTCCACGAGGAGCAATACCCCCTCGCAGGCAGCCATCGCCCGGGAGACCTCATAGTGAAAATCGACATGCCCCGGGGTGTCGAGCAGGTTCAGCATGTACGCTTGACCATTGTATTTGTGCTGGATCGTCGCGCGGTTGGCTTTGATGGTGATGCCCATTTCCCGCTCGAGGTCCATATCGTCGAGGAACTGGTCACGCATCTCGCGCTTGGTGATTGCACCGGAGTGTTCGAGCAGTCGGTCCGCCAGCGTGCTTTTACCGTGATCGATATGGGCAATGATGCTGAAATTTCGAATAAAGCCCCTGTCAATCATCTACAATCACCGTCAATCATCCGCAATCCCTGTTTATCATGCACAACCCCTGACATTTATCCACAATCCCCGACAATCATCTCTGGGTGCTGTCACCGGCTTGGGCGAGTGGGGCATTATAGTGCAGATGGGCGAGTTGCGAAGGCCGTTCGAGGGATATAATGCGCCATATGGCATGTTCCGACGAATGACGGGACATACCAACGCCGCTGGGTAGTCGTGACGGGTGTGAATATCGGACGGAGACCGTTTGTCTCGATCGCGTCTGTTCCGATCGCCCCTACCCCGACGCCTTTATCCTAGTCGCCTTGTATTCTGGCCGCCATGTATTCTGGCCGCCATGTATTCTGGCCGCCATGTATTCTGGCCGCCATGTATTCTGGCCGACTTTACCTCGATCGACGGATGAAACCGATCATACCGATACCAATCACGCCGAGCAGGGCAGCACCGGGGGCTGGAATCACGGTAGGGTCGCCAAACATGAGGTTGTCGAATCCCAGTCCGTTGGCGCCTTCAGGGATTGAATCGTACTCCACCTCAAGCGTGATCGATGATATGAACTCGTCAGAGGTGAAGGTCAGATAATTGAAATCGAAATTCAGATCGCTGGATGTAATGTTGCCAAAGACGTCCTCCACCTCGATGAATAAGGTGGCGCTGTCTCCTGGGACGAGCTTGAAAATGTCGAATCCGACCGTCGTCGCATCGGGCGATGAAAAGTTGATTTCAAGCGTTCCACCCGGAGCGATGAAGTCGGTACCATCAGCCGTCTGCATCGTGCCCACGTTGTTGATTCCGATAAACGAAAGCGCGGTGAGCGTTGGATCGACGGCGAACAGGTTGCCGCTGCCAAGCGATGCTTCGCCGCCGCCCACGGTATAGGGCGAACCGAGCGCCGAGAATGTGTTGCCTGGCGTGAGTATGTTGTTGAAATCGACGAGGGTCAGACCTCCGGTATTGGCGGGAGGTGCGAATGAGATGTTGATGGCTGCCAGCGCTGATCCTGAAACGCCAGTGAGCGTGAGCAACGCGACCAAGATGACTCGTGAGCGATTGGTAATCATATGAATTTACTCCTGTTGACACCCCTGGGGATTCAGCCCCTCGAACTCCAAAGCAGGTTAGCACCCCGCTGCAGGCCATACAAGTGTAAAAAGCGTTACAGCCCGTAAATGGATGACACCTGAGTACGGTAAATTACTTGCCCGTAAGTAGTTATCGGAATCATCCAGAATTTTTCACAGTCAATATTATTTATTTTGTTAGACGGTTTCAGGGTGCGTTTGGGGTTGTGAAAATCGGTTTTCCCGGCTTGAAATCCGGCAGCCTCAGATGGCTGATCCGGGAAGATTGCATGTCGTGGTTGTGGCCACCGTTGGCGAGTCCGGCAGGTGGACCGTTGTCAGTTCGCGCGTATGACGGTTCAATGGTGGCTGATGGCAAAATCAAAAAGACATGCTAAATCGAAGGGGCGTCGTAACAAGTCGCCAGACCAACGCACATCGATTCAGTATCGGTCAGCAGACTTACCCGATCGCTTCGACAGGTCGTGCGAACGGGATGATCGTTACGATCTGGACCGTATTGTCCGTTTGGTGATCTCCATAGCGACCCTGGTCGGATCGATCTGGTTGCTTCGATACCTGTCCGATGTTTTGATCCCGTTTGTCGTTGCTCTGTTGCTCGCATACCTTCTGCACCCGACTGTCACCCTGGTTGAGCGGCGGATCGGGAATCGATCGATTGCAGTGCTTGCGACGGTTTTTGGGTTGCTTCTTGCTTGCGGGGTGGCGTTGATGCTCCTGATTCCCTTCGTTTCGTCGGAGATTTCCGCGTTTCGGGAGGCTGTCGCCCAGATTCGTTCTGACCCGGTTGTGGCTGAGGCGGGCATCGAAGGCGGCACATCTCCCTCTGTCAGCACATTCCCCTCTGACAACATAACGCCGGATGCTGACCTCACACTGGGCGAGCGGTTCGAGGTCTTCGTCAATTCTCAGACCAACGATCAGTCGCGGTGGGTGCTTGAGAAGGTCCGGGAATTCATCACGCGTGAAGAAGTGAATCCTGAGGAATATCTGCTCACGATTGGTCGCAAACTGTTGCCGGGCGTGTGGGGTGTTGTGACGGGGGCTGTCCAGTTTGTGATGGGCCTGACAGGTCTGATTGTACTGCTGCTTTATGTGATTTTCCTGCTGAATGATTTTCGGCTTGTGGAGCAAAGCTGGAAAAATCTGCTTCCTCCGACGTACCGAGGCCCGCTGGTGCAATTTCTGGACGAATTTCGCCACGCGATGAGTCGTTATTTCCGGGGTCAATTCGTCATCGCACTCTGCATGGCTGTGATGTTTTCGGTCGGTTTTTCGCTGATTGGGTTGCGGATGGGGGTGCTGCTGGGGATTTTCATCGGTGTTTTGAACATGGTCCCCTATCTGCAGTCCGTTGGCCTGGTTCCGGCTGCGATGCTTGCTTTGCTGAAAAGCGTGGAAACGGGTTCGAGTGTCGTGATGGTGTTGTTCCTGACCCTTCTTGTCTTCGCCGTAGCACAACTGGTGCAGGACGCGTTTTTAATGCCCCGGATCATGGGGAAAGCCACCGGTCTGCGACCCGCGATCATCCTGCTCGGGGTGTTTGTATGGGGTCAGTTGCTGGGGTTCCTTGGGGTGGTGCTTGCGATTCCGCTGACCTGTCTGGGGTTGGCGTATTATCGTCGGTGGGTTCTGAAGCAGCACGATGCCCCGGTGATGCAGATGGACGGGGCCTAGTGTTCGCCCTGTGATATCGCACATGAAGACGCATTGCCATACCCCCTGATTTCATCTTTCTGGTCGCCAAACGAGCAATCTGTTTGTAAGATTGCGGACATGAGCAACGAGGAAGTCATTGAGACGATTGAAAACTCAGAGGGCGAAAACGAATCCATTCGCGAGGATGATGCTGTTCTCGACGACGGTGCAGTTTGGGACGGCGGTGCTGAACAGGGGGGTGAAAGCACATCTTCCGAGGAGTCGCTGGATCATCCTGGTATCGAGACCACCGTCATTGTCGAAGCACTTCTCTTCGCCAGCGATTCACCCGTGACGGCTGGTAAGCTCGCTCAGACGGTCGGCGATGTGACTGCCAACGAGGTCAAACGGGCCATCGCTGATCTTAACGAAAAGTACGAGGAAACGGGCCTGTCCTTCCGGATCGAGGAGATTGCCCGCGGCTACCAGATGCTGACGCTGCCGGAATTCAACGTCTGGGTTCGCAAGCATTTGAAGGTTCGATCGGAAATGAAGCTCTCAGGGGCTGCGCTCGAAACCCTCGCGATTGTGTCCTACAAGCAACCCGTGACGCGTGCCCAGATCGAAGAGGTGCGTGGCGTTGCGGCTGGCGAGGGCGTGAACCGGTTACGCGAAATGAACCTTGTCAAAATTGTCGGTCGGTCCGAGGAAATCGGTCGCCCGATGTTGTATGGGACGACGAAACGATTTCTTGAAGTCTTCGGGCTTGGTTCACTGGACGATTTGCCCCATGTGGAAGCTCTGAGACCGCCGGAACCGAGTGCGAAACCGGCTGTGACTCCCGAGGATGAGGCTGCCCAAGATGAAGTTGCCGAGGATGGGGCTGCCATTGTTGCTTCCGCGTCAGACAATGATGCACCTGGGGCAGATTCGCCGGATGAAATCACGCCTTCGGGTGATGATGTGGGGTTGCGGTTGGCGGATCTGGCTGAAGCTGCTCAGGAGTCAGGGGTCGGTCAGGTCGACGCGGAGATCGATGCCTCATCAGAGGATGCCTCCGATGAAGATGGGTCAGGCGACGAGGATATTGACGGCGATACGGACGTTGACGGCGATACGGACGTTGAAGACGATACGGACGTTGAAGACGATTCGGATGTTGAAGACGAGGCGTATAGCAGGGGCCAGGGAGATTTCATGCGAATTGGGATGCTTGCTCCGCTTAGTTGGCCTCTCCCACCGAGTGGTTATGGACCGTGGGAGCTGGTCGCGCACAATATCACCGAGGGACTCATCCGTCTTGGTCACGATGTGACGCTGTTCGCAGCCGGTGGTTCGGAATCTTCCGCCAGGCTGGTCGCCACCTGTCCTCATGCCTTCGAGCTTTGGCCTGAGGAGGATCGGCTTCGCGAGCGGAAATTTGACCCGAAAACCGGGCATCTTGAAGGTCCGCCGGAGTGGTCTGTCTGGGAGAAGCGTCATATCGCTGCCTGTATGGAGCTGGCGGCGGATGGCGCATTCGACGTCGTCCACTCCCATCTCCACGTCCACGCGTTGGTTTTTTCGCGATTAATCCCCTGTCCGCTGGTTTCCACGCTGCATGGAGCTGCCTGGGCGAGGTCTCACCACCCGATTCTTGAGGCGTATCGCGATCGTCCGTTTGTCTCGATATCCGAGGCTGAGCGGACGATGATGCCGGATTTGAACTATGTGGCTACGGTGTACAATGGGATTTGTGTTGAGGATTTCCCGTTTGAACCGGTCAAGGATGATTATCTGCTCTTCGCAGGACGTCTTTCGCCAGAGAAGGGACCGGAAAAGGCGGTTGAGATTGCGAAGCGTGCTGGTCGGCGGTTGCTGATGGCGGGTATGATCGAGGGGCAGCATCGCGCTTTTTTTGAATCTGAGGTCCGCCCGCATATCGATGGGAAGAACGTCGAATATCTCGGGTTGTTGAGTCAGAAGGAGCTTGCCCCGCTGTATCAGAAGGCGGCTGGCGTACTCTTTCCGATCAACTGGTGCGAACCGTTTGGTCTGGTGGCCGTCGAGGCTCAGGCGGCTGGTACGCCCCTGATTGCGACGCGATTTGGTGCGTTGCCTGAGATTGTGGTGGAAGGTGAGACTGGCTTTATCGTGGATAGCGTTTCGGAAGCGGTCGAAGCAGTGGGTCGCTTGTCATCCATCGCCCCAACATCGTGCAGGCAGAACGTGGAATCTCGTTTCACGGTGGATTCTACGGCGGCGGGGTATGTCGCAGCCTACGAGCGTGCGATTGGGGCGCAGCGTCGGTAAATCGGCAAAATTGTGACGATTTTCAGAAGTTACACTTTATCTGGCAATCTTTTTTTCTTCAATTTTGCTAGTATGGTTGCGCACACTTTGAACCGTTTGCGTCTCATGCATCGGCGAGGTGTGTTTTATTGGGTCAACTCTTGATATGCAGGTTGGAGGGTTTTGGGGATGCGTATATTTTGGAGTTTGGGGTTGGTGGTCTGTCTGGCGATGAGTGCGTCTGCGGATACGTTTACAGTGTCGGTCGTTCTGCCCAAAGGCAACGCAGCACAACCCGGCGTACCGCTCGCCATTGAAGTACATGGGTTGCTGACCAACGATCTGCCTGGCAACGACGGGTTGGCGTTTTTCACATTTGACGTTTTGATGAGCGGACCTTCTGCGGTCAACCTGTCTACTGCAATCAACTGGGATGCGCCATCGGACGGTTCGATGGACAGGTTCAGGGGCGCCCTTGGTTACGGTGGTGATTATCCCGGGACAGCAGTCGGTGATACACTGATTCAGGCTGGTGGTGCCCAGAATACGATTGGAAATGATCCGAATCAGGCTCCGTTTCTGAACGCTCCCTCTGCCAGCGCGATTGATTTCAATATAGGTCACCTCAACCAGGTGTTGCTGGAAGGGACGATCACGTTTCCGCTTGACGCGACGGATGGAGATTACACGATCAACGCGTTTGACGTGATGGTAAATGTCTTGTCCAACGGGCAGACACAGGTGCCATACGGGGTGTATGTCGTCGAGGAGGCCATTGGAAGCCTCGGACCCGATGCGGTCATTTCGCTGAGCGTTGCCGGTTGCTCTGTGGCAGCTGACTGCACGGACGCGGATGTCTGCACGTTTGATCGGTGTGTCGGTTCTGTCTGTTTGAGCGATCAGACGATGTATGGGGATGTCGCCGGGCCTTTGGGATGTGGTCCTGATGGTTCGGTTGGCGTGTTCGACGTGACCGCCGTCCTCGACGCTTTCAGCGGAGCCGTAGGCGTCTGCGTGATGGAGCAGGCAGATATTGCCGGTTTATTGGGAGCCTGCACACCAGATGCCGGGGTCGATATTTTCGACGTAACCAACGTGCTGGACGCGTTTTCGAACAGTTTTCCATGCTCCTGTACGCTTAATCCATAATGCTGCCGTGACTTCCGCATTGGGTATCACAGTACGCCCCGGTTTTCTGCATATTTTGCGCGGTTCGGATAATAATGCCCGCCCGCCGGAATCAGTGCCCCAGCCCAGGTTCGAGACAAGAGAATTCTCACAAATCCCCGCATTCCGCCGGCTGGATTGTACCTTGATTATCGCAGGGTATTGATTTGTTGGCAGAAGATGTTGGTTCTCAGAACGCGTGATAAGGGGACGAATGATGGATTCAGCGATGATTGATCGGTTGGAGACGACCTTTAAGATGTTGGCGCCTCGAGGTCCGGAATTGACGGACCGGTTTTATGCGCACATGTTTTCAAGGAATCCCAGCCTGAGGCCTTTGTTTCCGACGAGCTTGGCAGATCAGAAGAAGAAGCTGCTTGCGTCGCTGGTTTTGGTGGTGCAAAACCTGCGCACTCCCGAGAAGTTGCAGGATCCTCTTAAGGAGATGGGCGCGCGACATGTCGGTTATGGGACCAAGGCAGAGCACTATCCGATTGTCCGCGATACGTTGATCTCTGTGATGGCGGATATGGCTGGCGATGCCTGGACCGATCAGTATGCGGCAGACTGGTCGGCTGCTCTGGATGTTGTGGCGTCGATCATGCTGACTGGGGCAGAGGAAGCTATGGAAGCCCAGGAAGGTAAGACCACTGACGCTGCCACTGCGTAACGGTCAGCCACATCGTAACTGCTTTACGCCTGACGGTACTGGGTGACGGGTGGGTCGCCTGCGGTACCGTCGGGACTTTTTTATGCGCCCCCTGGTCGCCCCTCTCGCCGGGGTGCAACTTGTTCAAGGTACACGGGTTGCCGGGATCATCACAGCTATTTCACAGGTGGTGTCGGGAATCGTCCGGAACAGTTGATTGACGTGCGGACGGGTAGTATTAGGCTTTGCGGGGTCCACCATCCACGTTGCGTCACCGACCATGTGGCGCCGAAGGCCAACAGGAGTCCGCACACATTATGTCCGATGCCGGGTTTGTACACCTCCACGTTCACACGCACTTCAGCCTGCTCGATGGTGCGACGAGAATCAAGCCGCTCATCAGGCAGGCCAAGGATCTGAACATGCCCGCGGTCGCGATCACGGACCATGGAAACATGTTCGGTGCGGTCGAGTTCTACAACGCCTGTGTGTCTGAAGGGATCAAGCCGATCATCGGTTGCGAGACCTATATGGCGCCCAATGATCGGCGGGAGAAGAGCGGAAAGCAGAAGGAGTCGAGTTTTCATCTGCTGCTGCTTGCGATGAACAATGTCGGTTATCAGAACTTGATCCGACTCTCCAGCGTCGGGTATCTCGAAGGGTTCCACTACAAACCGCGAATCGACAAGGATATCCTCCGCGAGCACTCTGAGGGCCTCATCTGCACCAGCACCTGTCTCGGTGCTGAGATTCCACAGGCACTGATACGCAAGGATCGCAAGGCTGCGGAGGAGATTGCCAAGACGTATCTTGAGATCTTCGGTCCGGATCGATTCTTCATGGAGATTCAGGATCACGGGATCGAAGAGCAGGTGATGATCAATCCGGAGCTGATCGACATCGCCAACCGCCTCGGCGTACCCATCATCGCCACGAACGATGTGCATTATCTCGAAAAGGACGATTCCGAAGCCCACGACGTACTCTGCTGCATCAGCACGCGGGCGATGGTAGCCGACGAAAACCGCTTCAAATTCCCCTGCAACGAGTTCTACTTCAAGACGCCCGAGGAGATGTCAGCCCTCTTTCCAGGCCAGCCCGATTCGCTTGCGAACACGCTTCGCTTGGCGGATATGTGCAATGTCGATCTGGATTTCAAAACGCGTCACGCACCGGTCTACAAGCTGCCAGAGAAGCGGTCCGAGGATGAGTATCTCCGCGAGCTGGTCTACAAGGGGGCGGATTGGCGATACGACGAGATCACCGATGAGCTTCGAGAGCGCATAGACTATGAACTGGGCGTGATCTCCAGCAAGGGTTTCAGTGGCTATTTTCTGATCGTCTGGGATTTCGTCGGATACGCCCGGAAGAATGGGATTCCGGTCGGTGCGCGTGGTAGCGGTTGCAGCTCCGTCGTAAGTCATTGTCTTGGGATTTCTGCACCCGATCCGATCCGCTACGGGCTGTTCTTCGAGCGGTTTATGGACCCGGACCGCGACGAAATGCCGGATATCGATGTCGACATCTGTCAGCAGCACCGGCAGGATGTGATCGACTACGTTCGAGAGAAGTATGGTCATGTCGCAAACATCATCACGTTCGGAACCTTAAAAGCCAAGGCAGCCGTCAAGGATGTCGCCCGCGTGATGGGCGTCGGATTCAACGAAGCCAGCGAGCTGACGAATCTCATCCCGGCTGAGCTGAAGATGACGATCGATAAGGCGCTCGAGGTCGAACCGGAGCTGAAGAAGCGATACGACACGGATGAGACGGTCCGCAAAGTCGTCGATATCGCTCGAAAACTCGAAGGGTTGTCCCGTCACGCAGGTGTGCATGCAGCGGGTGTCGTGGTGGCGGATCAGTCGCTCGATCAGTTCTTACCACTTTACAAGCCCGCCAGTGATGACCAGATTGTCACGCAATATGACGGTCCGACGGTTGAGATGGTGGGGTTGCTGAAATTCGACTTCCTCGGATTGCGCACGCTGACCACGCTCGCCCGTGCGAAGGCGCTGGCTGAAAAATCCACGGGCGAAACCATCGACATCGAATCGCTCGATTTGACGGATCAGCGGGTCTATTCGCTGTTCGTACGCGGCGAGACGAAGGGGATCTTTCAGTTTGAATCCGGCGGAATGCGCGATGTGATTATGCGCATGAAGCCCAACCGCATCGAAGACTTAATTGCTGCCAACGCGCTCTACCGTCCGGGTCCGATGCAGTACATCGATGCCTACGTTGCGCGAAAGCACGGCGAACACTGGTCCACGCCGCATCCGACCATGACGGAGGTGCTGACTGAGACGTATGGGATCATGGTCTATCAGGAGCAGGTCTCGCGCGTCGTGAACCGGCTTGGCGGGATCGAACTCAAGCGTGCGTTCCGTCTTGCGAAGGTCATCAGTAAGAAAAAGACGAAGCTGATTGAAGCAGAGCGTGAACCATTCCTCGATGGGTGCGAGAAGAATGGCGTCTCGCGTGACGTTGGCAATCAGATTTTCGAGGACATTCTCAAGTTCGGTGGGTACGCATTCAACAAGGCCCACTCCACCGGGTACGCGATTGTCGCATTTCAGACCGCGTACATGAAAGCCTACCATCCCGTCGAGTTCATGGCTGCCCTCATGACCTTCGAGATGTCCAATACCGATAAGATCATCGAGTATATGGAGGAGTGCAGGCGGATGAACATCTCGGTGCTCCCGCCCGATGTGAACGTCAGCGACAACGATTTCACCGTCGATGAAATTGAGCGCGACGGAAAGAAAATTCGCGTCCTCCGCTTCGGACTGGCTGCCATCAAGGGTGTGGGCGAGAAGGCTGTCGCTGCGATTTCCAACGCCCGTTCTGCGGGTGACAAATTCGAGGATATCTACGATTTCTGCGAACGCGTGGACCTCTCCGCGTGCAATCGCTCCGTCATCGAATCGCTCATCTGCTGCGGTGCTTTCGACACGACCGGTGCGATGCGGAAAGCTCTGACGCTCGTATTGGACACAGCCATTGACCACGGTTCCAGCCATCAGCGTGACAAGAAATCAGGGCAGATGGGGCTGTTTGGCGGCGGCGAGGACGAGAGTGATTCCGACGTGACACCCCTCCCGACAGATGAGTGGAGTGAGTCTGAAATGCTCGCCCGCGAGAAGGCAGCCCTGGGCTTTTTCGTCACGCGTCACCCACTGGCGGGGGCTGTGAAGTTGATCGAAGCATGCTCGACCTGCTCGACGGTCGATCTGTCCGCAATGCATGAGGACGCCAAAGTGGTCCTGGGCGGCATGGTCTCGAGCGTTCGGACGGTCATGACCCGGACCAACAAGAAAATGGGTATCGTCACCTTCGAAGACCTGAAGGGCACGGTCGAAGCCATCGTCTTCCCGAACGATCTTCCGAAATTCCAAGCCCTCCTCACCCCCGACAGCATCGTCTTCCTCTCCGGCGAGGTCGATAAACGCCGAGAGGAACCGTCTCTGCGCGTCACAGATGTCACACCCGCAGCCGACGCCCCGCGCGTATTCGGTACGAGCGCAATACTGACGATCCCCCATCCCGACGCAGAGCGACTCAACACGATCCACAGCGTGCTCAAAGCTCACACCGGTCAGACGGAAGTCTATCTCAAGCTACCCGCCGAAGGTGATCTACTTGCCCTGCTTCGATGTTCGCGAGCGATGAGCATCGAGTACAACGCATCGTTCTATAAGGGTGTGGCGGACCTGATCGGCGATGAGAATGTCGCACTCGTTGGCGCATCCGGAAGACCCATTCCATGCGAATTCGCTGGATCCGACATCGCCGACGATGCCCGCATAGCATCCACAGCCCATGCTGCGACAGTCCCTGCCTGACCCGGCAATGACACGCTGCCGCCGCACCTGACGCTGTCGTACCTGACGCCGCCGCCCTTCTGGGGAGTGGTACTTTTTCGTTGCTGGGACGAGGTACTATGTGTTCGGAGCGTTCTCAGAGATGCTGGAGCGAATGATGTTGTCGGTGACACCCAGGTTTCGCAGCGCCTGACCAGCCACACTCCCCTCCTCAGCCAACATAGCCAGCAGCAGGTGCTCCGTGCAGACTTCCCTGGCACCCAGTTGCTGGGCGACATCGATTGCAGTGGCGACAACCGCTTTCAAGTGGGGCGACCCGGGCAGTGATCCGAACACCCACGTCTCCTCAAGACTCTTGCGCGAAAGACGTTTGATCTCAGCACCGAGCTTGTGTTCGTCGACTCCGTTGTCTTTCAGAATTCGGAACCCCAGACCCGCTCCGTCGCCTGCGATCGCCAGGAGAATATGCTCCGTACCAAGATATTCCTGGTCATCATTGCTGGCAATGCTCCGCGCCAACTTCACGACAGACTCAACCCGTTTGGATAGCTTTTCGTACATGATCGCGACCACCATCTCGTCTCGTAACGCGCAAAGCCGGATCGCCCGCAGCAATACGAAACAGATCGCCCTAGGCGCGAAGGTAATCATACAGAAGGCTGAGCAGGACGACAAGAATCGAAAATACCAGGGTCAATTTCAGGATATTCAAACGGTGGGCGACTTCCCGGTCACGCCACTCCCCCAGGCGTTGATCGATCTCATCAAGCTTGGCATCAATCCGACGTTCGATTTCGTCCAGCTTTTCGTGAACATAATCATCCGCCACGCCACGAATCCGCTTGGCTACGCTCCCCATCAACCCGTCCTCCTCGATATCACGCCGAATCGACGATGGAGCGTCCTCAGGGAGAAAGTGGTAGTCGCCCCGTGTTTCTTCGCCAGAAGCGACGATTCTGGCCACAACCGACCCGACAACTTTACGACGCAACCGACGCCACTGTGCGATCGGTCCGCGCGAGCGACGCATCCGTGATTCAAGATCACTGCGAGATTCTCCTGCACGCGGGACGACGTTCCACAAATTCGACAATACCTCCAGACCACGGTCCGAAAGACCGCGGAAATCCGAGAGGTTCTGTTGAGCGATCAGCTCAGCCAACTGTTCCTTACCGGCAGAACGCCGAACGGGAATACGCAACCACATGACGACGTCCAGCAACGCATCACGATCCAGATCGAGGAGCAGTTCCTGCCGGGCACGGACCTTCCGCAGCGCTTCGCCCTTGGGAGTGTCCTCAGAAAGGGAGATGCCAAGGGACTGACCGTATCGGATCAACTCGTCCAGCGGCAGTTCGGACAGCGAAGGGGATGTCGATGCGTCTGGAGGCATGTTGAAGTTCAACCCTTGTTTTAGTGCATCCGCAGGAGAGTCCCCAGCAGGATCACCAGTACGCCAATCTGAAGCAGATCAAACCAGAACCGTCGAAGACGAGACCTCATGATCAACGTCACAAGGTAGCGACGCAACACATGGATTTCGCGACTGTCATTCGCACTAGCCACGACCCAGTTCCACAGGAACAACGAAACGCGAATGAGCACATACACAGAGACGGCCGAGAAGAGTATCCGTCGGTAGAGTGTAAAAAGTGACCACGATTCCACAACAGACCTCAGAATATCAGGATGGCGTCATCAAGAACAGACCGCAACCACAACCACAAACGCAGCCACCCCGCACATTCATCCAGTGTACGCAGACAACGCGGTGATTGAACAGCAGTGGCCGGACAGCAGTGACTGAACAGCGGCGATAGGACCGACGTGCTGCAATGACCGCCGAACCCCAACAGTTGCCAGCAGGATCAGCGAAACTTCCGCCGCATGAATGGGAGAAGCACCATACTGAACATCACCATCGCTGTCCCTCCTCCGCACATCGCAGGACTTGACGCACCGCCAGATCCGCCGCTGCCACCCACCGGATTGCTCCCGATAGGATTGCCACTATTGAAGTCGCCACTCACCGACCCGCCGTCATTGGCAGGAATCGTAGGCGTCGGATTCGGAAGCACGCTGATGAAACGCGTGGCAGACTGCGTCACGATCGCTCCTGTCGAGACACGCGTCGCAACGAGAACAGAGATCGGTAGGGTTCGCATCGACGTCGAATTATTCTCATAGGTATGTCGAACCGAAAGCGTATTGGCAGCCGTCCCACCATCGCCAAGATCCCACTGAACGAGTTCCAGTGTACCTTCAAGGGCTTCACCGCCGACCGTCATCTCAACGACAAACGGTGCGACACCAGTGTCAATGTCGGATCCCACCACGCCGGGAAGCCCAATGCTGATCTGCAGATCGGGCACGATAACATTCGCATCGATCTCACCAGAGACATCCACAGCCACCGACCGTATACCTTCGTTCCCATTCAGATCCGTAACCTTGAAAAACGGGAAGAACCGTCGCGACACAAGGTCCGTGACCACATAGCGGTGACTTACAGTGGCACTGTCGGATGTCGTATCATCGTCAAACGTCCAACCCAGCTCCTGAATGCCAGCCTCACTGACAGCGTTCGCACGGAAACTCACGTCCAGCGGCGACTGTCCCGACAACGGGGTCACCAGAATGGACACTTTCGGGCGACTTGTCAGCGTAGGAGGTGGTAAAGCGCCTCCGCCCCCGTCAGATCCACCAGATCCCGGCGTACCTGCCGTGGCACCATCCGTGTCGATCGTCACCCCAAAGGCATACCGACCCACAGGGTTTTGTGGAAACAAAGCGTAATAACGCTTGACCGAAGAACTCTCAACCAAAAACGTGGTAGAGGGGTTGAACTGCACAACGCGAATCCCGGGCGATACCTCGTCGCCAACATTGTACGTCTCAAAGTCGGTCGGACGGAAGAAATGGGTGTGGGAATACGCCTGCTGACTTTCAACAACCAGCGTGCGCTGAGTTTGGTCACCCAGCCGAAGGGGTGGCGTATCCTGGTTGTCATCATCATCGATCTCTCGAACCTTGTCGCCAAGAACCCATCTGATCACCCCACCGTTGTATTCAATACTTTCAATCCGTTCAGGCCACGTCGATCCATTGTTGTCCAGAGAGCGGTCGGCAATGTCCGCAGCCCGTCCGATATCGATACGACCATAACCATGCGTGAGACTTCGCTGCGTGATCGGGTGATAGTTGGCTTCAAGGGGATCGATCTGCTCGCAGGTATGCTCCAGAAGAACCCGAACCTGTTCAGCAGTCAGATTCTGATTGATACTGACCAGAAGTGCAGCCGCACCTGTCACCACCGGGCAGGCAAAAGAAGTTCCAATGATCCGCTTCGTATAGGAACTATCCGAAAGATCCGGTTGCCCACTTTCAGACAGCCCACCGAAATTGAACCCCGGCGATACCGGATTGTCGTCAGGGTTGTCCGTCGTCACCATCATGGGGGGCTCGACACCACCACCCGGAGCAAGGAAATTGATGTCGGCACCATAGTTGCTATAAGACGCAAGCCGATCCTGACCAGTACTCGCTCCAACCCCGATCACCGTAGGAAGCGTCGAAAGATCGTCATCCGCGCCAAGCTCGACCGAACTATTCCCAGAGGCGAAAACAATGACCATCCCCTTCCCATCGCGACCGTTGTTGTACGCAGCTTCAATCTGACTGACGATGACGGGAAGGGCAAGGTTGGATACTCCGGGAATACCCCAGCTGTTGTTATGAATATCCACGTTTTGTTGACGTGCAAACGTGAAAGCACCGGCAATCTGACCAAGCGTGATGAAGGGTTCAAGCAACCCGCGTGAAGCGGTAAAACGCGAGGTCGGGGCGACACCAACGATCCCAAACTGATTGTTGGAGGCCGCAATGGCAAGACCGATCACATTTGTCCCATGGCTGTCACCAAGAATACGCGGACGGGGAGCGTTCGCACCTTCGGTCTGCAAAAACGCATCATGCCCGCGATTCACATAGTTACGCTCCAGATCTTCGTGCAAAATCTCAACTGCATCATCAAACATGCCAATCAGAACATCCTCGCCGAACGAAAACCGCCACGCGTCCTCGACGTTGATATCCGCACCAACCGTGCCAAGATCCTGCCCAGTGTTCTTCAAATGCCACTGCTGACCGAGAAATTCGTCGTTAAACTGAGAAAAAACCTGCTTGATCGACGTACCCATCGCGAAATCAGGATGTGCAAACACGGTTCGGTGGTCAATGTGCATAGCCATCGCACATCGGACCTCGTCCTCCTCCACATCACCCTCCGGACAGCAGATGTAGATCCCCTGTTCTGCATCCAGAACGCGGACCATCCGAACCTTGAAATCCACAAAAAACTGGGTTCGTTCCTCAGCGGTCAAACTATCCCGAAGCTGAACCACAAGATTCCCGGAGGAAACCAGCGGGTGATCTGATCCTGCAAACCGATACACAGGCCTCGCTGTAGCAACACTCGGAATGGCCCGAATCCGATCGCGCGTCGCCAGGTCAGCCTTAGGGACTTCTACAATCTGGCATTCCTCTGAATCCATGGCCCACGGCAGGGACTTGAACACGCAGGTCGGCTCTTCAAGACGGATCATGTTCCGTGCTCCAGCCGTTGACATTCCGACTGGCGTCGGTTGGGCAGGCATCACAATTGCAAACTCAGTCTGCGATTTTTCAAGTGCCAGTTCTTTTCCGAAGGAATGGAACACCAGTTCCCCCGCCAGTGCATCGGTCGCAAGGTTGGGAACCAGCATCAGCGATACCGATAAGACCAGGAACAACCCAGTTCTACGCATTATATTTTGGAACATGAAAGATTCTCGCATGTAAAAAGGACTGCTGGAAAAAGACGCCACGCAGCACGACTGATTGTGGTAATTCACACCCTTATCGATCTAACGCGCGACTGGAGGCCTTCCAACCCATTGTGAAAGTCCCTAAATGCCCTGTCAAGGTGTAACCACAGAGACATGTCCCGCAATACCTGCTCTGGACGTGAGAATCGGCGATTTTCTGCATGAGCGGAAAAATAGTTGTCCTCGCAGGGTATATGGTGGCTGTACCGGAAAAATCTAATACTTTCTCGTCCACTCACGCGAAGCGTACTTCCCCTTCAAATCGCCGGCCCGCGACAGGGCAGACTCGGTCCATTCTCCGACCACACAATCCAGGCACAATGCATCCGCGATGGCCGCAGGAAACACGCCCCGCATCCGGGCGACATCCCACCCCTCCGGGAGCGTCGCGGCTGGCTGCTGCTCGTAGCGCCTACGTCCGATAATCGACCCATGCTGCAGGATCGCCGTCTTCGTGCGACGCTGAGCACTGCCGACCAGTTTGTCCTCACCAAGCACCACGTCGAGCCGATGTCTTCTCGCGAAGCAGAAAAACGTACCCTTGGCAGCCCCGGAATCGTCATCGACCCCGGACAGCGACACGTTTCTCCCAGATTCTCCCAGCAGGCCGATCAGGGCATTGTGGACAAGTTCGTAGAGATGTGTGGGTTTGCGACGCACGATGGGGTGTTCCACGTGGAACACTAGAGAATACGTCAATTCCTGGTCGTGGAGAATCGCTCCCCCTCCGGTCTGCCTTCGCACGACATCCAATCCACCCGCTGGGGCGGGGAGGGACTCGTATTCGGCGTATGGCTGAAAGTATCCCAGCGAGATCGTTGGCTTGGACCATTCGTACACGCGAAGTGTCGGATTTGACTGTTCCTCGCCCACGATTTGAAGTAGTGCTTCATCTCGCGACATATTCGTCACGCCGTCCACTGGGGGGTCATGGATCACGCGTAGCGTGTCTTTGGCAGTCTGCACGTCCTTCATGGTCGGCGTTTCATCTGCTCTTCTGCTCATCTGCTCATCTGCGGGGTGCGTATTCTCGGCATTGGTCACGATGGGCAAGAGTGTACTCGCGTCGGAGCACGAACGTAAGACGCGACCCATGGCCAACCGTTGATCCGTCGGCCTGTCAGCGCGGTCATGGCCAAAGCTCCGCCCTCGCTCCACTGGCGACCGCAGCCCTTTTAAGCGCTTTCCGACCAGGTGCATGCAGGTCGGGCGCATGCAGGGCGGGTGCTTGCAGGTCGATTCCATGATCCCCGAGCCGATGACCATGCCCTTCGCTCGATAGTCGACATAGTCCGTGATCGCTACGCGGGGACGCAGGTAATCAACAAGCTGGGACGCAGGTAGGCAAGCAGTCCATCCAGTCCATCAAGTCATGACGAGCCACCCGGTTTTGGATGGCCGCCCGGTTTGGATCACTCTCGGATTCGCCCCAAAAGTAGGTGACTGTCCCCTATATTATGGACGAGTGTAGTCGCGTGCAATCAAGCGCAGGTCCAGGGAGCATGCGTTACTCACAAAACCACGCGCCGAAGCACGGGCCGAACTACTGAGAGAGAGATCGATGTAAGTCCTTGTTACACAAGCGTCAGTGCCATTCGTGACTGTCCCCTATATCCCAGAAAGCTCTTGGAAATCTGATTCCCGTAGGATACGGATAGATTGTCCCTTCGATATGAGTTCTTCCGCTTTTCGGTGTTTCACGCTTTTCTTATGGCCAGCCAGCTTCTCGACGTCCTGATCACCTACGACCAACAGGGTTGTTTTTTTCGTTACACTCGTACCCACTTCGCACCCGAGATCAGCCGCTAAAGCTGCAGCTGTGTTTCTTGGGATCATCAGGGCACCGGTAAAAACCACTACTTCACCTAACAACGGGCCCGAGGGATTTATATCCATCAACAGACGCTTGACTTTCGCAGCTTCTATGGTGTCAAGATGATCGTCTGCTAATGCTGCTTTTGTTGTCATGTAGAGATTGGCGTGTTGCTTCGCGATCGCTTCGTGGTCTTCTAACCAATAGAGCAGTGCACACGCCTCTTTATAGTCCACTTCATCGTCAGCGAGAATACCGTAAATCAGCCTTTTGAATTCCTGCTTGTCATCGCTTCGAAGTGGAGGTGACTCTTTTGAGGTTCCATCTTGAAGTTTCAAGAAGATATTTGCACAAGCGATTGCATCCTCTGTGGCGTCATGATGTTTGAATTTCGGGAGTTCAAAGTGTTTCACCAATGTCTTGAGTTTATGATTTTTCAGGTCGGGTAATTTCACTTTTGCCATGGCGCTCGTGTCAAAGTATTCGACGCTCAGAGACAGATCAAAATGCTCAGCAAGTGCATCCAGAACTTGCTTATCAAACATGCTGTGGGCGATCAGTGGGAAGTTGAATATATCTTTTATGTCTGGAAACAGTTCGCCAAAATCTGGCTTGTCAAAAGTGTTCTCTTCTTTGATGCCGTGTATCTTCGATTGAAAAGGTGCATGACCGCCTACCGGTTTGATCAAGTGTCCATTCGATGCAGTAACTTCACCATTCTCAATCTTGGCATAACCGATCGCACAGGCGCTAACCCTTTTTGGGTTCCCAGTTTCAAAATCAATTGCTATAAAATCGCGCATGTCAATCATTCCTCCAGTTCAAAGTTTGCCAGCACAACCAACCAGGGACAGTCACCTATTTCCTGAAAAACTCATGTGTGTCGCCAGACGCAAGGCACGTCTGCCAACACTCACGGTGACCTCGCCAGGCGGGAGGTCCAACACATCATCGAGCGGATAGTAGAAGACGCCGTCCACCGACGGAACAAAGAAGGTGCGTCCGGGACGCACGTTACGGTATGCACGTTACGGAGTGAAGGCTTGCTGGAGGGCTGACCAGTCCAGCAAATCCACGTCGTTGTCATCGTCCGCGTCGAATGTGGGGCAGAATGTTTCGCCATCCGGTCCGGAGACCTGGTCCAGAAAATAAGCGTAATCGTCCAGCCACACCGTGCCGTCGCAGTCGTAATCTCCGAACCCGCAGGGACCGACCGCCACAAAGTGTTCAGCGTCGTCAAGATTGACCCATCCGATGTTTTCGCTCCACGCGTAGCCCGAAAAGGTGTGTATGCAAGCGTCGAACACCGCGCGGGTCTCGCCCAGAACAGCGGTATCGAAGTTGATCCACCCGATGTTTTCGCACCACGCCAGACCGGAAAGATCGCCCGTCTCAGAGTCGATATTGACCCCGAATGAGGTGTCGTCGATGTTGGCGTAATGGACGCCGTCAACGGGGGATCCGTCACCCAGATTGATCCATCCGACGTTCTCCGCCCATACATATCCGGAGAGGTAGGTGGCTGACACGTTGGCGCCATCTGCACCACTGCCGGCGTCGCGCCAGTTCGTCCAGCCTGCGTTTTCAGTCCAGGCGAACTTGCGGTCCGGGTCTATGTTGGACTGGGCGTATGTTGTTGTCGACAGCGCCGACATCACCGCGCCGAGAGAGACCACCATGGACAGGGTGGTGCGCGGTCTCAGTGTTCTGCGCAGGATCGGTGTCATGGTTGTCGTGTAAGGTCGCATATTATGGGCATCCGACGACTGTCAGGGTGGCGTTGGTGGATGTTACAGACCCGCAGCCACCGGTGACGACGCATTGATAGAAGCCCTCGTCGGAACACTGGGCGTTGGATACTGCAAAGCCGCTTTGTGTCGCTCCTGGCAGCGGTTGGAAACCACCCCCCTCGCCGTCGTTGAAGTTCCACTGATACGTCAGATCTGCACCAGCGGCTGTCACGCTGAAGATCGCCAGGCTTCCCTGTGATACGGTTCGGTCCGCGGGATGCACCAGGATTTGCGTGTCAGGAGCAGCCGTGATGGTGACTGAGTCTTGAGTGCTATCGACGCAGGGAGAGACGGGAGAGGCTGTGACTGTGAGCGTTGCACCGCCCGCGATGATGTCGTTGGGCCCAAGATCGTACGATGCACCCAGTGTCGCATTGTCAGGAATGAACGTGCCATCGCCGTCGGTTTCCCACAGAACACTCGAGAAATTACCGCCTGTGGCGGAGAGATCGACGATGCCATCTCCACAAAGGAACGCGTCCGGGCCGGCATCCACGAGCGGACTTGGCGTGATGGAGACTATCATGAAGTCTGCGGCGTCCGAGGCACAGGGGGGTTGGGCTGATGCAGTGAGTGTCAGTGTCACCTGCCCCAAAGCGGCGTCGAATGCGCTTGGGGTGTAGACGGCTGAGAGGGTGTTGGCGTTCGGGATGAAGGAGCCAGTACCGCTGGAGGACCATGTCACGCCGGAAGTATTGGTAGCACCACCATTTAGAGCGACCTGGTCGCCCTGGCAGATGGTCTGGTCGTCGCCAGCTTGCACCGTCGGTCCGCTCACGACCTGCACAAGGGTTCCATCGCTGTCAGAACAGCCGGCAGAGTCTGATATTGTTACGGATAGTGTGAAGGTGCCGGGCCCTGATGCGACGAGGTCAAAGGTTGGGTTTTCAATCTCAGGGTCGTTCAGGAATTGTGCCCCCGTACCAGACCACAGGTATGTGTAGGGTGGGGTTCCGCCCGAGGCCGTCGGAGCGCCACTGATGGAGACAGGTGGGTCATTGATGCAGCCACCCGTACTGGGTCCGGCATCGGCGACACACAGGACTTCATCTGTGAGGTTTGCCCACGGGCTTGTTGCGGCAGTGGCTTTGCCGAGCGGACCGGCATCGTTTCCATTTTCAATGTCGAAGTTGTTGTCATTTCCAATTGCGGTGTTTCGTATGATGACATTGTTGACACCGTCAATATCCAGCCCGCGATCGTTACGCGTGGTGGCGTTGCTGTCGATCCGGCTTCCATCGCCTGAGGCATGGACGCCTGCACCGTCACCGGCTCCAATTCCATCAAGGCCGTTGTTATCGGACGTATTTCCGACGACGTGGCAGTCGTTGGCCACCCGGATACCGTCGCCACCGTTGTTTGTGGCGGAGCAGTTGCGTATGGTGCAGCCCACGCCCGCTTCGATTCCGTGCAGGGTGTTCTCATTGGCAGAGCAGGCCTCGATGGAGCTGGCTGAATTGGCGAATAGGCCGTTTTCCCCGTTCTGATCGATGCGGAGATTGCTCAGGCGGCAGTTTTTCGCATCGATGAAGATACCGGTTTGACCAAACCCGCTGACAACGCCGTTGTGGATGGCGATGTTTGCGTAGAGCTGTCCTGGGCTGATCTGATCGACGACGATTCCGTTCAGTGACCCTTCAGCTCCCTGGAGCGAGAATCCGTTCAGATCGATCGTGACATCATTGGTTCTGATTCGGATGGCATTCATGCCTGCCTGTCCGGTAATGTTTCCAGTCAGGTAATATGATCCGGGTATTGCAATGTTGTGTGCCGCGTCACCTGAGGGTGGAACCGTCTGGACGGCTGTCCTTGGTTCGACTTCGGTGAGGGTCTTCATGGTGGGCGTGATGGGTCCTGGGGGTGGATTGAGCTCCCCTGCGAGTGAGACCGTCACAAGGCAGAGGGTTAGCAGGATCGTGCCTGCGGTCATCGTGCCTGCGGTCATCGTGCCTGTAGTCATTGTGTGCGCCGACGTTATTCCACCATGGTGGTGTTTTGCTGTTTTCAACATCATCTTTCAGGCATCCTCCCCTATATTTCCGTGATCAGCCCTAGTGTCTCTGTGTCGAGATGGTGACACGGTGTATGGTCTGATAATCAAGTCAGCTACTGCCAACCTCTGCTTCTGAAGAAGTTGCTGGTCAGTTCGGGGTGTATTCTATCATGGGATGGTTGTGAATATCCAGAGATTCACAGGCAATATTCTGCGATTTGCTTGAGAATATGTGTGGGTATTCCCTGGTGTTGAGGGGGGATTTTGAGCTTCCGGGGCGGGTTTTTGCGTCTATCGCGTCGAATTGACAGGTTGCGGGGTGGGATTATAATGGCTGGCGAGATCGGCGGTGCGTGAAAAGAGAACGGTACAGCCAGGCGGTGGGGGTATGCGCATAATGTCTGGTGTTGTGCTCAGGGATGTCTCCAAAGTCTTTGAGGTTGGGAGCAGCTGGTCTTTTGGTTCATTGCTGGGCTTGTCTGGATCGGTTCGGTCGCAACTGGTGGGTCGGTCTCGGGTGGTTGCGGTTGATGCTGTTTCGCTGGAAGTGCGGGATCGCGAGCTTGTCGCGGTGGTTGGTCCTTCCGGGTCCGGTAAGACGACGCTGCTGCGGTTGGTGGCTGGTCTTGAAGATCCGACGTGCGGCGAGATTTTGATTGGAGGCCGCCGGGTTTCAGGTCGCCGTGTATCAGGTCGCCGGGAAACGGGTTGTCGGGATTCAGGTCGTGGTGTTTCAGGTCGTGGTGAAGCGGGCTGTGATGTTTCAGGTCGAGGGATAGTTCGGCGACAAGTCAATGGTACTGGTGCGAAATTAATCAGCGTTTCGCCGAAGGATCGGGATGTATCGTTTGTCTTTCAGGGTTTTGCACTTTATCCGCACATGAGTGTGCGTGAGAATCTGGCGTTCGGGCTGAAGATGCGTCGGGCGCCGGTTTCTGAGATACGAAAACGGGTCGATGATGTGGCGGGTCTGCTGGGAATCGGCGATTTGCTGGATCGCAGGCCTGGGATGCTGTCCGGCGGGCAGCAGCAGAGAGTGTCGCTGGGTCGTGCGATTGTGCGTCGGCCTGGTGTGTATCTGTTCGACGAGCCTCTGGCGAGTCTGGACGGGCCGCTTCGGGCGCAGATGCGTGTTGAATTGAAGCGGATGAAGCAGGACCTGTCTATGACAGGTATTTATGTTACGCACGATCAGCAGGAGGCGATGTCTCTTGGTGATCGTATTGTGGTGATGAAAGACGGTCAGATTCGGCAGATTGGCAGTCCGGGAGAGATTTATGCGTCTCCTGCTGACCGATTTGTGGCGGGCTTTTTTGGTTCTCCGCCGATGAACTTTCTCGAAGGGTCTTTGGTGCGATCCGGGTTGGAGATGTTCCTGGAAGGGGCTGGCTGGCGGGTTCGGTTGCCGGAAGCTCTTGCATCCCGGTTGAATGACTGGGATGATGGTGGTGTTCCGCTGGTTTCGGATGGCCGGGAATGTTCCGGATCGGTGGTATTGGGCATTCGTCCTGAACATGTTCGCCTGGGTGGTGTATCCGAGGGCGTGCGTCGGGGCGAGAAGGTTGGACTGAAGGGTGCATCCTGTACCCCCGATGGTGGGGGCGGATCATCTGGGATCGCGTTTGTTGAGGCTCGGGTGTTGATGTCCGAGTCGTGTGGTGATAGCGATCTTGTGTACCTTGTGCTGGCGGATGGTCAGCAGGTGGTTGCCAAGGTCGGTAGTGGTGTGGTGCGTGGTGGTGGCTTGTCGCATGGTGAGGGCAAGTTGCAAGTGCGTTTGGAATTGTCGCATGCGTTTCTGTTTCAGCCCGGAGCTTTGGGTTTGAATATGGGGCGTGTGAATGGATATGGATCCGCAGCATGCAAACAAGAATAGGTCATTGTTGTCGGCCAATGCTCGTCGCGCGTAGTCGCGCAGGGTTCGGCACGGTGGTCGGAGGCGTGTGATGTCCTAAGTCATCCGCCCATCCCGACTGGTTTGATCTGATCTTGAGCAATGTGGGTTTGCAAATGCGCCCGCATTTTTTTTGTATAGGTAACCAGTGCCGTGTGTTTGCTGGCCGGTTTGGTTGGCAGGCATTGGCTTTACTGAGGAACGAAAATACGACATGAGCAATGCTGATCTGTTGCGGCTTGTAGACTCAATCAGTCGCGACAAGAACATAGAAAAGGAAGTCGTGTTCACCGACATCGAGACGGCGATGGCGTCGGCTGCTCGAAAAGCCTACGACACAGATGAGGTCGTCGTGGACATCGATCGCATGAACGGGGTGATATCAGCCACGGTGGATGGTAGTCCGATCGAGATGCGTGAATTGGGGCGAATCGCTGCTCAGACGGCGAAACAGGTCATGATTCAACGGATCCGCGAGGCTGAACGGAGCAGTATATTTGAGGAGTTCTCCACGCGTGTCGGTCAGATTGTAACTGGTACGATTTCGCGGGTCGAGGGTGGCGCGTTGATCGTCAGCCTGGGACGTGGTGAAGGATTTCTCCCTCGAAGTGAGCAGATTCCCGGTGAGTCGCATCGTGCGGGTGAACGGGTTCGAGCGATGATTCTGGACGTTCGAGAGGCCCCCTATCAGGTTCGGATTGTCTTGACGCGAACGCATCCTGACTACATTCGTCGCCTGTTCGAGGTTGAAGTCCCTGAGGTGTCAGAACGGATCATCGAGATCCGGGCGCTGGCGCGGGAAGCGGGTTATCGGACGAAAGTGGCGGTTGCGAGCATCGATGCCAAGGTGGATGCGGTTGGTGCGTGCGTGGGTGTTCGTGGAAGCCGGATTCGCAACATCGTCGATGAGCTTGGCGGTGAGAAAATCGACATTGTCCGGTTCAATGAATCGTCGCAAATTCTTATTGGCAATGCACTTAAGCCCGCTGAGATACAGGATGTTCTGTTGTGCTTTGAGTTGAGTCGTGCGACGGTGGTTGTGGCTGAGGATCAGTTGTCACTTGCAATTGGTAAGCGTGGGCAGAATGTGCGATTGGCCGCTCGATTGACGGGTTGGGACATCGATATTCTGACACCGGCTGAGTACAACAAGAGTCTGGACTGGCTTGAGCGGGTTATGAAGGAAGTCGAGGGTGTTGAGGACGTCCTGCTTGATAAGCTGTTGGCGATAGGTTTGATTTCGTTGATGGATATCAAGGAGGTTGGTACTCAGCCATTGACTGAGGAGCTGGGTCTTGAGCTGGAGTTGGCTGAGCGGATTGTGGCTGCTTCTGTCGTTGGTGTTGAGCGGATTGCTGCTGAGGCGGCTGAGTTGAAGGCAGCTCAGCAGATGATTCAGGATGGGGCTGGTGAGTCTGGTGATTCGGTCGTTCAGATCGACGCTCCGGAATCGTCTGAAGCTGCTGAATCGTCTGAGGCTGCTGATTTGTCTGAAGCTGTCGTGGCGTCTGAAGTTGCTGATTCGTCAGAAGTTGTCGACTCGTCTGAGGTGGCTGGGGCTGTGGAGCCTGGGTCGGTTGAATCTGGGTCGGTCGCTACTGAGTCGGTTGAATCTGGGTCGGTCGAACCTGGGTCGGTCGAATCTGATGTTGTTGATCAGCCTGAGGGTGTGGAATCTGGAGAGGCTGCCCCGCTTGAGGCTGTTGCTGAGGTTCCGAGTGAGGTTCCGGGAGTCTCTGGTGTTCCGGGTGTTTCGGGGATTGCTGAGGCGGATGGTGATACGGAGTCGTCGTAAGCGAAGGTCATTTTTGGTCGCGTCATTTTTGGCGTGTCAATATGTGGCGAGTGAGTCATCTGTGATGATGGCGAGCAGATTATTGATGAAGCGGTATGGGATTGTGGCGTAGTAGACTGGAGATTTCGGTTGGCTGAGAAGATGCGTGTTCACATTCTTGCGAAGGATCTGAAGGTTCCCAGCAAGGTGATTATTGAGAAGTGCAAGGCCGAGGGGCTTAAGGTGACCAACCACATGTCTACCTTGAGTGCTGGTCTGGAGGCGACTGTTCGCGAGTGGTTTAGTGACGGGCGACATGATACGACTGTAGAGACGACCACGCGTGTAGATCTGGACAAGGCCCGTGAACAGGCGAAGAAGCGTGAGGAACGTGAGAAGGCGCGGGTATCGACACTGGTGGAAGAGCATCCTGTTTCGGCGGCGACTGCTGACCTGAATGTGGTCGCGGAGGCTGGTGGTGCTGCGCTGGTCGGTGGAGATTCCACTGGTGCTGCGGTTGTTACTGGTACTGCGGTTGTTGAGGTGCCTGCGGATGTTCCTGGGGTTTCTGTTGATGCGCCGACTTCTGTTGAGACGTCGTCTGAGCAAGCAGTGTCCGGGCAGCCTGTCAGCGTAGAGGCTGGTGGTGGTGTGGAAGCTGACGACGGGATCTCCGCAGGCAGTGCAGCTGCAGACATACCAGATGCAGACATACCAGATGCAGGCATACCAGATGCAGGCAATGCAGTTGCGGGTATCGCAGCCACAGGTATTGCCGCCACAGGCGCTGAGGCAGTGGCTGACAGTACCGCCGCTCCGGAGGCTGCTGGAACCGCCGCACCGGAATCACAGGATGCGGGTTCGGTGTTGTCAGGACAGGCGGAGGGTCAGGCTGTTGCGGGGAACGAATCTGGTGGTGAGGGTGCTGGATCTGTGGGTGAAGTTGTTGTGAAGGAGTCCAAGCCAGTCGTACCAGCGGGTCCGCAGAATGTACCGAAACCTGTGCAGTTGAAAGGGCCTCGCGTGGTTCGGTATGAACCGATCGAGCAGTCCTATTCGCCACCTCCGCGTCGTCGTCCTGCACCAGCATCTCCATCATCGTCATCATCGACGACCTCGAGTCCTGGGGGTTCGCCCCCGGCGGATGCTGGTCGTCGTCGTGGTCGCGGGGCGCGTGGTCCGGTGCAATATCCTCCGGCGGCAGCCAGTAAGGGGCGACCGGTTCGTCCTGGGGGTGAGAAGCGGTCGGCTGAGCAGCTTCGGGAGTGGAAAGACCGGGATCTGGCAGAGCGTCAGGAGCGGATCAGCGATGCGACTGGGCGTCGGATTCATTCCCGTCGGGCAGTGGGCGGTCGCAAGCATGCACCCACGTTCACCAAGAAGACCGAGGCGACGATTCAGGCTCCTATTCGTATGAAGGAGTTGTGTGCGGCCACGGGTGTTTCGATGCTGCACATGCTTCCGTTGCTGAGGCGGGAGTACAATTTTTCCGCGAATATAAATTCTGAGTTGACGACTGAGATGGCTGAGTTCGTCACGATGGAGCATGGAATTACCCTGACCATCAAGCCAGCCAAGACGGAGTTTGATGTTATTCAGGAGGAGTTTGAGGCACTCAAGCCGAGGGATGTTCGTTTGCGTCCACCTGTTGTGACGTTTCTCGGTCACGTTGACCACGGGAAGACAAGTCTGCTCGATGCGATCCGTGCTACGAACGTGACGAAATCTGAGGATGGCGGCATTACGCAGCACATCGGGGCGTACCATCTGAATCATAAGACGGCTGGTAAGGTTACCTTCCTCGATACGCCGGGTCATGAGGCATTTACTGCCATGCGTTCGCGTGGTGCGGGGTTGACGGACATTGCGGTTCTGGTTGTGGCTGCCGACGACGGGGTGATGCCCCAGACGGTGGAAGCGATCAACCATGTGAAGGCGGCTGGGGTACCGATTGTGGTTGCATTGAACAAGATCGATCTTGGCGATCAGAATATCCAGCAGATTTTTGGTCAACTTGCTGAGCGTGAATTGCAGCCATCGGAGTGGGGTGGTGAAACGGATGTGATTCGTGTTTCTGCGACCACCGGGGAAGGTATTGACGATATTGTCGAGCACCTTTCCGCGCTGGGTGAAGTGCTTGAGCTTAAGGCACCTCATAAGGGGCCTGGTTTTGGAACAGTGATCGAAGCGGAAACGAAGGAAGGTGTTGGTTCCGTTGCGCGTGTGCTTGTTCAGGGTGGTGTTCTCAAGACGGGGAGCATCGTGGTCTGCGGACACGCTTATGGCAAGGTGCGGGCGCTCATTGATGATCGTGGGAACCGCTTGAAAGAGGCGACGCCTTCGATCCCCGTTGAGATCTGGGGGCTTGATGAAGTCCCGATCGCGGGTGACAAGCTGTTTGAAGTGAAGTCCATGCAGCGTGCGAAGACTGCGGCTGAGGAGCTTCGTCATCAGCGTGTGAGTGATGGTCGTGCGACGTCGCGTAAGATGCGTAGTCTTGAGGATGTGTTCAAGTTGCGCGATCAGGGCGAGGTTCCGGTGCTGAATCTGATCATTCGCGCAGATGTGGATGGATCTGTGGATGCGTTGCGTTCGATGCTCGAGAAGCTGCCTACGGACGAAGTGCGTATGTCCATTCGCCATGCAGCCGTTGGTGCGGTGACCGATGGTGATGTGTTGCTGGCTGATGCCAGTGATGCAATTATTGTGGCGTTTCGTGTTGCGCCTTCCGTGCGGGTGAAGCGGTTGGCGGAGGACAAGGGCGTCGACATTCGTCAGTACAAAGTCATCTACGAAGTCCAGGACGAAATTCGGAAGGCGCTCGAAGGGTTGCTGTCGCCGGATATTACCGAAGAGACCCGTGCGACGGTTGAGGTTCGCGAGGTGTTCAAGCTTTCCAAGATTGGTACGGTTGCGGGTTCCCTGGTGACAGATGGCGCCATCAAGCGGAACCATGTGGTTCGGTTGATCCGCAACGGTGTCGTGATACGTTCCGGGTGCAAAATCGCGTCGCTCAAGCGGTTCAAGGATGATGCGAAGGAGGTGCGTGCCGGTATGGAATGCGGTATCCGGATTGACGGTTTTGACGATGTGAAATCAGGTGATGTGGTCGAGGCCTACGAAGTCATCTCGACGGCGCGAACCTTGTAGCGATCGGCATGTTGGTGAGTGGCATTAGCTTCCATGATTGAGTTCAAGGCTGACTGCGGGCACAACGTTCGGGCGAAGGACGAAGACGCAGGTAAGGTTGTGCGCTGCGCCTATTGTGGTCGTGAAGCACAGGTTCCAGACGATGAACCACAGGATGATTTTGATTTCCTGTTTTCAGATCTGGGAAACGAAGGCAGTGGATCTGGTCCGTCTTCAAAGTCAGATCAGCGAAAGAGTGCCGGGCGTTCCGGAATGCCCTTTCGTGGCCCGCGCAACGCCGATCCGTTCGTTGTGGTCAAGAAAATGGCGTATGTTGCGGCGGTTCTCATCGTTCTGATTTACGTCGGAAAAGTCTATGTCTGGCCACTGATTCAAGACATGAGATCAGGGGCGCAAATCACGACCGCTCCTCCGAAACCGGGCCCGAAACCTGGTCCGAGCGGGAATACAGTCGCAAAACCAACGAAGAGGCCTGGTGGAAAGGGGTTGTTGGACCCCCGATTGGACCGGCTTGGTAAAGAAGGCGTGTATGTGGATCCTGTTCCGCCGGATGTCACAGTCTATTACAAGAAGCTTGATGACGAGACTGATTTTTCGTGGATTGATAATCCAACTGCAAAGCGCCTGGACGCGGCGCCGGTGGCGATCGATCTGAGTCCCGGGGAATACGAAATTGTGGTGACAATTCCGCTGAGCAGCAAGCAGTTATGGGAATTCGGGAGCACATACAAGCCATGGCGGTTAAAAATTGAGGCAGAAGATGTCAGAGGCAGGAGAAACAGTAAGGCAGACGGGCTGGCCAGAGATTATCTGCTCCCCGATGACGCGGTGGATGTCGCCATCCACTTAATCGAACGCAGGCAAGTGGTGGCCAGGCGGTATGTACTGACCGTGCGCGACAGCAAGTGGAATGTTTTGACACCCATGTTTTTGCCGCGAGATAATTCGATGCTCGAACAGTCCGTGCTGATTGCCAGGTATATCCGTGGGAAACGCTACGGATTCGATCATAGAGATGTGGAGCGTGAGCTGAGGTTCTACGAAGTTCCGGAAGAGGACCAGGATTATATTGTTGATATTCTCGAACGCACCGGATGTGTGAGCTACCCAGAGCGTCGCGACAGTAAGCATGCTGATAAAGGGAAAGATGCCGGAGGTAGATACCGAATATTTCGGATCAACCCGATCGATGGGGCGTTAACGACTGAAGAACTGGAAGGTTCGCGTCGCACCGGGAAGAGCAGGTAGGAAAGTGTGACATGACAGTCGGTGTACTGCGGTTAGAGTTTTCGATCCCCGAGGCGGGGTCGCTTAAGGAAAAACGTCGGGCGTTGATGAGCGTCAAAGAGCGGTTGGCGGACAAGTTTAACGTGTCGGTGGCTGAGGTGGATGCCCAGGATGTCTGGCAGCGTGCGGTGCTGGCTGTGGCGATGGTTGGTACCGATGGCAGATTCGTGGGAGCGTGTCTGGATAAAATTCTGGATTGGGTGCGCAGTCAGCACAGTATGGTACTTGTCAATGTTGATAGAGATATGCTGTAGCGATGGCATGGTGTAGCGATGATATGGTGCAGCGATGAGATGCTGTAGCAATGGCGTGGTGTAGTAATGACGTATGTAGCGATGACTGAGGATAAAGCCTGCTCTCGTCTGGTTGAAGATGATCACATTATTGGTAGTTGTTCGAGTAGATGACGCATGAAGTCGTTCCGAATTGATAAAATTGCAAGCGCAGTACGAAACGTGATCGGCGACGCGATCTTGAACAAGCTCAACGATCCGCGCATCAGCCCGTTGACGAGTGTCACGCGTGTTGAGATGACCCCGGATCTGCAGATTGCCAGGGTCTTCATCAGCGTCATGGGAACCGATTCTGAGGTGTCTCGAACGTTTGCGGGATTGCAGCACGCGCGAGGTCACTTGCAGCGACATATCGCCAGAGACCTGAATCTGCGACATTGTCCTGAGTTGCGACTGGAGCTGGATGAATCGATCAAGATCGCTGCTCATATGAGTGACCTGATCGATGCAAGCCTGGCCGACCCAGAGCGTACAGAACCCACCGACGATAATGATGGAGCGATGGAATGAAAAACGGAACGCTCTACGCGAAGCGAATTAAAAAATTCACCACCCAGTTGACGCAGAGATTTGGACCCCCACACGTCTCGGAGGAACTGACCGACCCTGTCCGCCAGTTGGTAATCTCACTGTTTTCCTGCGATTCGCCGGAGCTTTCTGCCCGCAAGGCAGCCGACGCTCTGGAAAAGGCAATGGTGGACATCAACGAGGTCCGTGTCTCAACGAATGCAGAAATTGCACGAATCATCGATCCGTACGTTACCAACGGACGCCAGTGTGCTGAGAGACTGCGCAAAACGCTGAACGCGATTTTTCGCCGAGAGCACGACATCACCCTCAAGCATCTGCTCAAAACCGGACGACGGGAAGCGAAACACTACCTCGAAGAATTGGATGGTCTGGAGGCTGGACCTGTCGCTTCTGTCCTGCTGTGGAGTCTGGGTGGACACGGGATACCAATCTACCGCCCGGTGCTGGAATTGTTGCGGTCTGCAGACCTCGTCGACCCGACAGCCACACTGCAGGAGGTGCAGGCGTTTTTGGAGCGGAACATCAATGCTGCAGATGCAAGATCCTTCTGCCTGTTGATGGCCCAATATGTGCAGGAGGAGTCCACCTCAACCCCGTCCAAAGCCGCCAAACCCAAAACCTCCGCCAAAGGAAAGTCCACACGCACGGCCAAGACTGCAAAGAAAGCTGTCGCATCGAAAAAAGCAACAAACGCGAAAAAAACAGGCAATTCAACCACAAAAAGCAAGACGGCATCGAAGAAGCGGACAACCAGCAAATGAACGATGCTCGGTTCGTCTGGAGTTCCAGGCTGACAAAGATCGTTATACCAATGAGGGAGATTGCGATCGCATGATGAAAACTCGCTCGGGAACGGCATCTCATGGATTGGTCTATTCGGCATTCAGTCTGTGCATGATCCTGCATATCTGCGGAATGGCTGGCTGTACTGCCCCACAGGGCGCAGCAGAATCCGCGAGTACGTCTCACAGCATCCAGCAACACATCGACGAACGACGGGCACGGATGAAGTTGAAGGAAATCAAGCCCGACCCTCCAGCACCGGAAGCACCAGCCGAACAATCGCCCGCACTCTCCGAATCCAGCCAGCGACGTTTGGCACGAAGTCGTGATCGTTATCGAGACCGCCGATTCACTGAGGCGACTCTGGAACTCGAAAAAGCACTCCGCCGCGACCCAAACCACCCACTGCTGCATCGTGAACTGGCATTGGCGCACCGAGCAGCCGGGAACGATGAACGCGTCCGAACCCACGTCCGAAAGGCACTGTCTGCTAATGCCGACGACATCGTCTTGCACTATCTGCTCGGTTCGCTCGCAGCCGCCGATCAGCAGAATGCTCAGGCGATTCAGCACTTTCGCGTAGGCTTGAAGGCGTCCAACGCCTCTACGACGCCGGTCTTTTCGGCACTCTCTCATTTTCAGCTCGCAAAGGTACTCAACGCAGAAGGGTATCTCTCCGCCGCCATCGGGCAGTATGACCAGTACGAAGCGGACGTGGCTGACCTGGACGCGGCAGCCATCGTAGACCCCGAGCTTGGCGTACTCCTTCAGGTGAACGGCGGTGACGCAAGGGCGGAAAAATCAGTTCTCTACGAAAAACTGGGCATGCTCACTGAGGCAGCGGATGCCTTGTCAGGGGCATTCACCGATCGCAAGCCCACGCCGGAATCGCGCGAACGACTCGCAACCTTGCTGATCAGAATCGGACGCTACGACGAAGCCATCAAGCACGCCCGGTTGCTCACCGATGATCCCTTCCGTGCAACCCAGTTGCTCAGAGAGATCCGAACCCGCGCCGGACACCCCAGTGCAGTGATCGAAGATGTTGCAGCGCTCTATCAGGAGAACGAAACCGCCGATTGGCTGGTCTGTTTCGTCGATGTGCTGATCGAATTCAATCAATCTGACGATGCGGAACGTATCCTGCGGCAGGGTTTGTCGGATCAACCCGGTGACGTCCGTCTCTGCTGGAAATTGATGGACCTGTACGCATCCCGTCAGGCGTGGTCCTCTGTTCTCGACGTGGCAACCGCCGCCATCCGTGCAGACGTCGAATCACGCGCCGCCATCCAGGAAAAGATCGCCACCCTCGCATCCAACAAAGAGGCTGTCACTGCCCTCCTCGGAACGCACGAACGACACGCAGCTTCTGAAGAGGATTTCGCAACTGCCTATGTACTCGGAACACTCGCCCAGGCAGCCAACCGTTCTGAGCTGGCAGAAGCATTGTACAGAAATGCGGCAGAGAAAAATCCTGCATTCCCGCACGCCAGCCTGCGCCTCGCAACAATGTTAATCAAACGATATGCGTGGCAGTCAGCCATCGATGTATTAACAGGCATGTCCGACAGTGAACGTCAGCAATCTGAAACGCAGCAACTGTTGGGAGACGCATTCGCCGGGCTGGACAAATTCGACACTGCCGTCGAACACTATAAGGAAGCGATTCGCCTGGACCGTGCAAACGTGGCTGCCATGGTTGCCCTGGCAGATACATATCGACAAAGCGGCGAAGACCTCCGTGCCCAGCGACAATACGAGGCGGTCCTTGAAGTCAATTCGTTGCACGAATATTCACGAGAAGCCCTGCTGGAAATCAACCTCCAACGAGAGGATGTCGCAGCTGCTTCCAGCCAGCTGGTCGAGTTAAAACGTCGCTCGGCTGACCCCCATCGGATTGCCCGTGCAACCGCCCTGATAGAACTCGCCAACGGGACGCAGCCAGCCAATGAGGACAAGTATCGCGAAACACTGCTCGCAGCCGTCGAGACGCTTGGTCCGAATTCAGTAACTCTGGATCGCATCGGGAGAAGCTTCTTGCGACAGGACCGCACCAGAGAAGCGCTGGTCTATGCTCGAAAATCCGCGGACACCGATCCAGCCAACCTCGATGCGCTCGAACTTGAATTCAAGGTATACGATCGCCTGTTGGATTATCCCAATGCAATCGCCACGCTCCGGTCACTGCTGGCGGTGCATCCGAACCGCGTAGCCTGGAAGATCAATCTCTGGCGAACTCTGACCATCGATCAACAATTTGATGAAGCATACCATCTGGCGATGTCAGAGCTGGACGAATCCCGGCCCGATGCGGACGAACTCACCGATGAGCAGCGTCAGATATACCGTGAGCGAGCGTTGTACACGCTGCAGCGGGCAAAGCGATACGACGAGCAGATCAAGCTGCTTCGCAAGTGGAGCGCAGACGACAACGTGACGAACGTGATGACACGCAGACTCATGTTCACATACCAGCAGGCCGGTCAATATGAGGAGGCGCTGAAGATCGCGCGCGAGCGATACGACGCCAGCCCGAGCGACAAGGTTGCTGTCACCGACCTGTTTGATGTCCTCAGGGAACAGAAACGCCACGTCGAAGCTCAGCAACTCATGCTGACAATGCTGGAAGTCGATCCTGAGAATATGGCGTGGCATGCACGTCTGGTCGACCTGTTGGTGAATTCTGGCAGTCCCGACGACGCGCTGGAGTTGGTGGATAACATCGCACCCATGCTTGAAAACCCGGGGATTGTTCAGGAATTGCGCATCCAGGTGCTCCGCGACGCACAACGATACGATGATGCCATTGAACTCGCACTCGACTGGGAGACTGGGGACGAAAGAAGCACAACCGAAACCCGGAGACGCCTGACGCACCGGATGCGACTTGCACAGCTATACCTTCTGGCGGAAAAATATCACGAAGCTGTCATTAACCTCCGACGATGGTCCGACGAAACGGATGACCCCCGTGTCAAATTCGGGTTTCTCCAGATACTGGCGACCTGCTATCAGTTTCAGGATCAGACTGATGACGCCCTGAAAGCAATGCAGAAAGCCTTCGATCTACGCCAATATAGCGACCGGCAACAGGCTGTTGGCATCAACAACGACTTCGGATACATGCTCACCGACGAGGGCATCCGCCTGGAGGAAGCCGAACGCATGATTCGATTCGCACTTCACCAGTCCCCTGAAAACGGTGCATATCTCGACAGCATGGGCTGGGTGGAATACAAGAAGGGCGAGTTTGAGCAGGCTGTCCGCTGGTTGCAAAAGGCAGCCAACAGTCTGGAGGACGATGACCCCGTCGTGTTCGATCACCTGGGCGATGCGCTCTGGCAGCTCGACCAGCGCACCGAGGCAAAACGTGTCTGGAAGCAAAGCCTGGAAATAGCAAACGAGAATCTACAGGAGGAGCAACGCGGCGATTTGCGGAGACTCATCGAAGCGCTTGGGGAAAAGTTGAATGCGATCGAAACGGGCGAAACACCAGACATCGCACCGATTGGCGAAGCGGTCGACGGAACAGCCTCCCACGAAAATCCGACAGCACCGTAATTGCTGATCGGGACCAGGCGGATCGGGAGCAGGCTGAGCGGGAATCGCTGACCAGAAGAAGGCAGAAAGGGATTAAATATGTCAGGTCATTCCAAATGGTCGACCATCAAGCACAAGAAGGCCAGGCTTGACGCAAAACGCGGAAAGTCATGGGGCAAGCTCGCCCGCAACATCACCATGGCAGCCAAGCGAGGCGGAGGCAACCCCAACGACAACACCACATTGCGCCTGGCGATCGACAAAGCCAAAGGCGACAACATGCCCAAGGATACCATCGAGAAAGCCATCAAAAAGGGCACCGGTGAACTCGAAGGCGAAAGCTATGAAGATGTGGTCTACGAAGGGTACGGCGCCAGCGGAGTGGCTGTCATGGTCCACGCCGTCACCGACAACCGCAATCGTACCGCTCCCGAAATGAAGAAAATATTCGAACGCAACGGGGGCAATCTCGGTGCTTCAAACTGCGTCGCATGGATGTTCACACAGAAGGGCATCTTCATCATCAGTGCAGAGAATGTCACAGAAGATCAGATCATGGATGTCGCACTGGAGAACGGGGCAGACGATGTCTCAAGCTCGGCAGAAATCCACGAAGTCACCTGCGCTCCAGACGATTTCTCAGTCCTCAAGCAAGCCCTCGAAGACGCCGGCATCGAGATTCAGTCCGCAGACATCACCAACATAGCAGCCAACACCGTCCAGCTCGATCTCGCCGCAGCACGAAAAATCGTCAAAATGATCGATGAGCTGGAAGACCACGACGACTCCGAATCCGTCTCTTCCAATTTCGACATCCCGGACGACGTCATCGCAGAACTCGCAAAATAGCCCGCCGTGTGGTGACGGTCCCTAGCGGGCGAGAGGAATACGCCCTCACTGCAAATCGACAGGACGCAGCAACGCCAGCAGTTCCTTATTCCCGCCACCCCCGGCGATCGGGCTTTCTGTCATCGCATCGCACCGCACGCCGAGATCCATTAGCCGCGACAGAACAGCCTCAACCAGAACCGGAACTCGATCCGCCGCCAGAACACCACGTCGCAACCCGGACGATCCACCACGCTTGTCGTGACGGGCGTCCTTCTCATTCCGAGCTTCATAGTGAGGTTTAATGAGTGAAATGATGCATCCGTCCGCCGAGAGCAACTCGCTGGCAGATGGAATCACGAGGTGTTGAGCAGTCCACCCAACGTCCACTGTGATAAGATTCACGGGTTCTGGCAAGACCACATGCATGGCATTGGTCCGCTCCATCACCACAACACGGTCATCTTTCCGCAGACCCCAGTCCAGCGTCCCATAAGACGTATCGACCG
This sequence comes from Planctomycetota bacterium, assembly GCA_024275565.1. Classification (GTDB taxonomy): domain Bacteria; phylum Planctomycetota; class Phycisphaerae; order UBA1845; family UBA1845; genus JAJRYY01. The sequence continues at coordinate 17,300 of JAJRYY010000091.1, read as the reverse complement.
AATACACACGGTCCGCACCGCGTTGAAGCAGGCAGTCTACGAATCCACCAACATTGCTGCCAAGGTCCGCGCACACAAAACCACTCGGATCAACGCCAAACGCATCAAGAGCATGCGCAAGCTTAACCCCGCCCCGGGAAACAAATCCCGATGAAGCATCACTTGTCATTTGAGATTGTCACTGGAAATGCCGCGCCGAACCATCTACCTCGTTAGCCGACATACGATAAGAACCACCTCTACACGAGAACCTCGCATCCGGAGTACGATCTATCCGCCAGAACTGATACCATTCAAATGGGCAGCCAGACGCGACTTTCGACGCGAAACAGTGTTCTTGTGGTACGTCCCTTTGGCTGCAGACTGGTCGAGAATCTTGGTCACTGACCGATACAGCTCGGTCGCAACGCTAACATCCTTATCGTGGACGGCGTCGAGGAACCGACGCACCTGAGTTTTAAGGACACTACGACGGGCACGATGCCGCATACTCTTGGCCTCGTCCTGCTTCATCCGCTTCTTGGCCGACTTGCTGTTCGCCACGCTGCATTCTCCAGACGACGAGCCTCGCCCGCCGTGATGCTAATAAACCAACTTATCACTACAACCCTAATATGATGCTACAACGCCATACAACCCGGGCGAGAACTCTAACCGGGGGCGGACATACTAACCGGAGGATTGTAACCGCTCAAGACGATCCCGTACATCGCGGAAATTGTAATCCAGCTCAAGAATCTTACCATATACGTCCCGAGCCTCATCACCCTCACCCGAATCCTCCAGAGAACGCGCCAACCAGTACTGTAAGTTCTTCCCGACCGTATCTTCAGGGATTTCGTAGGCCTCAACCGCCTTTTTCAGCGTCCCAATGGCCTGAGGGTAGTATTTCTTCTCGAAAAAACACCGCCCAAGGTGCAGATCCGCCTGCATCCGGAGCTTCGGATCAGCCCTCGCACCCTGAAACTGCGGTATCGCATCGTCAAACAGGCCAGCCTGAAAAAGCCGACGAGCAAGCTCATATTTCCACCGATTCTCCGTCGGATACTGCTTAACACGCTCCTGGTACACCTTGATCTCGAATTTCAGCAGCTTAGAGCTGAGTTCGCGGGCACGATCAGAATCACCAGCATCCCGGGCACGCCGAGCCTTCCGACGCGACTGCTTGATCGATATATCCTGAGCATACTGCTTATAAATTAAATCCCCATATTTCTTATAATGGGCGACCAGCAGATCGATCGCACGCTTTTCACCCTCATCCGTCTCGCGGCGACACAGAAGCTCGACCAGCGTATTCACCTTGTTGACGTTCCCAGGCGTCTCCTCAACCGCCTTCTCAGCATCAACGATCAGCTTCGCAAGCTCATCGTCGTCCTGAACAAGACGCTCCCGATCCTGAAGAAGCTTCTGATCGTCCGCGTTGCTGATACTCTCCTGAAAAGTCTCCGCAGATTCATACTTACCCTTCAAAATCGTGATCTTCGTACTCAAATCACGCAACTCATTGTCGAGAGCGCGATTCTTAGGGTCAACGTGCGACTGCATCTGAAGCGCCTCAGCCGCAAGCTCAAAAAACCGCACAGCAAGCGGATTCTCGCAAATCTGCGCGCGGTCGCCAGCCTCCTCATAAATCGAACGCAACAGGGCAAAACGCTTCGGGTTGATCTTCTTCTCGTTCTCGCTGGCGTTCAGATAGATTGGACCAATCCACAACAGCACCACTTCAGCGTGAATCTTATTGGCGTTTTTGAGAATCGCCTCCATATAGGTGATATTGTACGGGTCGAGCGCCAGCAATCGGGCTGCGTTGGCAAGGGCTTTCTTCGCATCCTTCCCAGACGTCGAATACTTCATCGTGTCAGAAAAACCAGCCTTCTTACCACCACGAACATTACGCTCGCAACCAGCAAGACGAAGCGGCTGATGACCCTCCTCAACAGCGTCAGGCCACAACTCAAGCCCGTCCGCATAACACGCGACAGCAAAATCCCAGTTCTTCGCAGCCGTCAGCTCCGCAGCCCGGGTGAACCACTTGAGGGCTTTCTTCTTATATTCATCGCTGGTAACCCAGGCTGCTGCTGCGTCAACGGGGTCTTCAGCCTCATCTTTTTTTCTGCCAAACGCCATAGACGGCTTCTTTCGGTAGCTTTCGGATTACGGTTGCGGATGATGCTCGACGGCATATCGCCTCGACGAACCAGATCAATAAATCACATCGACGGGATTCCGCCTTAATCCTTTCGGCACAAATCTTTACAATCACCAGACAGTCCATCCTATATTTGACCCGCCCCGAGTCAAGGCTCCCGCCCAACAGCAATCAGATGACTGTCCCACCGCTCCCCAGATGACTGACCCATCGCTCCCCAGACGGCTGACCCACCGCTTCCCAGATGGGTGGCCCACCTCCTCAGAGGTGGGGAAGCCGATGATCGCTGCTCCGACTGACGCAGTACGCCAGCATTATCCACACAAAAACAGACAAAATCACCGGCCATTCACGAAAAACCGTCATCCCGACCGTGGCCATACAAAAGCCGAATAAAATCCAGATTTCATTGGAAATTACAAGGCCCGTGGTGTAAACTGTAGATAGACGGGAGAAACGGTCGCTGGTGTGATGAGTGCGATCGCGGAGGGTATTGGCCCCGTTGACCAGAGAGTATCAGGGCAATGGCCAGGGAGGTTCAGGACAATGAAAATCGCAATGAGATCCTTTCGACTTGTTGTAGTGGCTGTTGCGATATGGACGAGCGTGTCGCTTGCTCAGCCGTTCCCGGAGTCGATGCAGCCGGATGATCTGGATGGTCGGAACGGATTTACGATCGAAGGTGTTTTCGAACACGCAGGAGATATATTTTATTATGGACAACGACTGGGCGTGAAGGTGACAATCGTCGGCGATGTTAATGGTGATGGTGTAGACGATCTCGCGCTTGGCGCGAGGGGACCGGTTGCTGACGACTGGAGTAATGGCAGTTCGGGTTACACATACATTGTGTTTGGACGATGGGACATTGGACACTGCGACCAAATCACCACCAGTGACATTGACCCATCGCGTGGGTTTCGGATCAACGGTATTGGTTTCACGGGTCGGTCTTACGTTGTGGGACCGGGCGGCGATTTCAACGGCGACGGATACGACGATATCATCATTGGGGCGGACGGTGTTACACCGCCCGGGCGTCTTTGGGCGGGGGCTGTGTATGTCGTGTTCGGCGGACCGACGGTCGGAGCTGGCGGAACAGTGGAACTGGCGGACCTGAACGGTGTGAATGGTGTGACGATTTACGGCGCGCATGAGCTTGGAAATCTCGGCTGGAGTGTGGAGATCATGGGCGATGTGAACGGAGACGGGATAGACGATATCGCCGCAGGAGCACCCTTTGTGAACGCCGGGGGGATCTTCGACTCGGGGAGTGTCTATGTTGTGTTTGGGCGGCGTGATTTTTCATCAACGCCAATCATTGATCTCGCGTTGCTGGATGGGACGGACGGGTATGGGATCGGCGGCGTTGATCCGCAAGATACTATCGGATTTTGGGTCGGTTCCGGCGATTATAACAACGACGGTGTGATCGACGTGGCGGTTGGAGGCCGCCGTGGCGATCCCGGAGGTGTTACCGACGCGGGACATGGTTTTGCGTGTTTTGGCGGCGAGGATGTGGGCGCGTCCGGGTCCGTGTCGCTGGCTGATCTGGACGGGAGCGGCGGATTCGCAATAGAGGGTGTTGAGGAAGAACAGTTTCTCGGTTGGTCCGGTTCCGGCGTGGGTGATTTCAATCACGACGGCATCGATGATTTCGTAGTGGGGCAGAGGCAGGGGTCTGTCTATGTGATCTACGGTCAGGAGGGTCAACGATCATTCAACGACATGTCTGTCAGCGATATCGATGGACTCAATGGCGTACAGCTTCTCCTTTGGTCGGAACTTGCGAGTCCAAAATCGGTAGCAGCGCTTGGCGACGTGAACTTCGACGGGCGCGACGATCTGGTTGTTGGATTTGGGGGTGATGTCGTGTTCTTCGGGTTGGATGGTTCGGAAACCCCGTCTCTGATCAATGCTCAGGATTCTACAGGCGACGAAGGGGGTTTCTATTTCCAGTGTAACGGTGGACCTGCCGGCGGTGGAGGTGACGTCAATGATGACGGGGTGAACGATATGGTATTCGGCGATCCGAAGTGGCCTTTTGGAACGACCGGGCCAGAGCAGAGGGGCATTGTGTATGTCGTGTTCGGTCGTCGGCCTTATGTGCTCGGCGATGCGGACGATGATGGTGCGCTGACGCTCTCTGATTACGAAGCCTTCACAGCCTGCGTGACGGGACCCACCGATGGCGATGCAGGGACCAAAGGTGGCGACAAGCCCTTGTATGCTCCTGAGTGTGAGAGGATGGATTTCAACCTAGACGGCGACGTGGACCTCTCCGACTTCCAGCGTTTCCAATGGGCCATCACCCGCTGGTGAGGTCGTAATACAGCATGACTGTATTGGCAGGATCACACCTTAGTCCTGTCAGTACAAATCTTTACAATCGTCGGTCAGCCAATACCATACCCGACTCACCCCAGTCAAAACCAATGTATGGACTTGGGGGATTCTGTCGTTTTCTGTACACAGGAGTCGAGCTGCATTGGATCTGCCCTGCCCAATTGAAAAGCTCCGGATCGTCCTTTATCCGGACCCCATACTCTTGCAGCGTTGCGCGCCGGTCGAGGCGTTCGACGAGACGCTGGCTGCCCTGGCCAATCGGATGATCGAGCTGATGCACCTGTATCGAGGCGTGGGGCTGGCTGCCCCTCAGGTGGGGGTGAAATTGCGCTTGTTCGTCAGCAACGATACCGGCGAGCCGGAGGGCGATCGAATCTGGGTGAATCCGAAGCTGAGCGACCTTGAGGGCGTCGAGGAGGCTGACGAGGGGTGCCTTTCGATTCCCGGCGTGAACGTTCCCAAGCGTCGGGCAGTGTCAGCCACGATTCAGGCGCAGGATGTGACGGGTGGTCCGATAACGTCGCGGGGGGAACATCTGCTCGCGCGCATCTGGCAGCATGAGAACGATCATCTCGATGGCCGACTCGTCATCCATTACATGTCGGAGGCATCGAAGATCGAGAATAAAACGATCCTCCGCCAGCTCGAAGCCGAGTACGCCAATCCTCCGCGTCGGCGTTAGGGGTCCGACTCGCGTGCAATGACGGGTATGGACTCGCGTGCAATGACGGGCATGGTTGTGTCCGCTCCCTTACGGTCACGGCTCGGATAAGGGCCAGACAGGTTGATTCATGCGGATACTATTCATTGCTTCTGGTGACTTTGCGATTCCTACGCTTACTGCGATTGCGGAGTCTGATATTGAGATCGCGTGCGTTTTTACGCAGCCGGACCGGTCGGCGGGTCGGGGTCGTCAGTTGCGGCCTACGCCGGTGAAGGCTGAGGCGTTGAAGCTGGGGTTATCGGTCGTTGAGGCTGAGGATATCAACTCGGCGAAGTGGGTGGAGTACGCCCGGGCGTGCGATGCGACCGTGGGGGTGGTGATCGCGTTCGGACAAAAAATCAAGCCTGAATTTAGAAATGTGCTACCGGGTGGGTGCGTGAATCTTCATGCTTCGCTATTGCCGAAGTATCGCGGGGCTGCTCCGTTTCAGCGGGCAGTGCTTGATGGGGTTGATCGGACGGGGGCGACGGTGTTCAAGCTGGTGGATCGGATGGATGCCGGGGCGATTCTGGGGATGGTGGAGACGGTTATCGGACCTTCGGAGACGGCGGCGGATTTGCATGATCGGCTGGCGGTTCTGGGTGCGCCGCTGTCGCTGGAGGTGCTGGAGCAGTTTCGGTCGATGCCGTATCCGGATGGGGTGGAGCAGGATGATTCGTTGGCGACGCCTGCGCCGAAATTGAAGAAGGATGATGGGAAGCTGCGGTTTGATATGTCCGCTCGGGAGGTGGTGTCGCGGATCAATGGATTGTGGTCCTGGCCTGGGGCGAAGTGTCGGTTTTTGTCGGGCGATGGGGGGCGGTCGGAGGAGGTGACGCTGGTGCGTGCGGTGTGTGTGGAGGATTGTGCGGATTGTTCGCAGGAGCGGGATTCGGTGGGGCAGGATGGTGGTGGCGGACCGGGCGTGCTTGATGCTGGGTTGAGGGTTGGGACGTCTGCGGGGGTGTTTGAGGTGCTTGAGATCAAGCCGTCTTCGGGGAAGCGGATGGCGTGGTCGGCGTTTGTGAATGGTCGGCATGTTCGGGTCGGTGATCGGTTTGAATCGGTGGATTAGCTTGTTGTTGAGACGATCGATTTTGCTGCCACCAGCATAGGCTTAGGAGGGCGTAGAGGAGGTCGGCGTGTTCTCCTTTTCGGGTGCAATGCTCGGTGTAGATGCTTTCGACGGCGTCGTAGTTCAGGATACCGAATGATTCGATGGTGGATCGTGTGACGGTGTCGCGGAACATCTCTCGGAGGTCATGGCGGAGGAATTCTCCGATGGGGGCTTCAAATCCTTTTTTGCTCCTATTGAGGATCGAGTTGGGGATGAGTCCTGCGTAGGCGTGGCGGAGGATGTGTTTGCCGTTGCCGGCGTGGTCCTTGCAGGGGTTGTCGTTTCCGTCGAGTTTCCACGCGGAGGGGATCGACATTGCGACGCGGACGACGTCCGGGTCGAGGAATGGGACGCGGACTTCGAGGGAATGGAACATGCTGGCGAGGTCTACCTTGTGGAGCATGTCGCAGGTGAGGGCGTATTGGAGGTCGAAGGTCATGATGGCGTTCAGGTTGTCGGGGACGGGCTGGTTGGCTGCGATGCTGCTGAGAATCTGGAGGGGGTCGTTGGCGTGATTTTCGTCGGTGGGGTCATCGTGCTTATCGAGCAGCAGATTTCGCCATTGGGGGGTGAGGATCTGCGACCATGCGAGGTGTCGCTGGAGTGGGTTTGACCCGCCCCGGAGGAGCTTCTGCCATTGACGGACGGCGTTTCCGAGTCGGTTGGACTTCGAGTTTTTCAGAAAGAGCGGTGCGAATCGTTCGAGCGATTTTCGGAGAAGGGCTGGCGTTTTCTGATATCGGGAGAGGAATCCGTGGGCGAGGTATCGCCAGTATCCGCCGAAGAGTTCGTCGCTGCCGTCGCCGGAGTGACAGATCGTGACACTGTTGCGAGCGAGTCGTGAGACCATGGCAGTTGGCAGGATCGAGCTGTCGAAAAAGGGTTCGCCGAGGTGGTCGAGCATATTGGGGATGATGTCGAGGATGTCGGAAAAGTGTGCGCGGAGGGCGTGGTGGTGCGTACCGAACTCCTGGGATACCAGCTTTGCGTAATCCGTTTCATCGTAGGCGTGATCTTCATCCCAGCCAATGGAGAATGTGTCGATTGGCTGAGTGGATTGCTGGGCGAGGTGTGCGACGATGATGGAGGAGTCGAGTCCGCCGGAAAGGAATGCTCCGAGGGGTACGTCTGCGACGCGGCGCCTGGCGACTGCTTCACCGATGGACTGTCGGATGGCGATGGCTGCTTCTTCGGGGGTGTCGAAAGGTGTCGTATTTAGCGGGATATTGTAATATTTTTCGGGTTGGTGTGCGCCGTTTGCATCGAAGGATAGCGAGGTCGCGGGTGGGAGTCGGTGTGCATTTTTGTAGATCGTGTTGGGGTGGGCGAAGTATCCGAATCGGATGTAGTGGGTGAGTGATTCGGGGTTGATTTCGTCGCAACCGTTCGAGATGGCGGTGAGGGCGGGCATCTCGCTGGCGAAGCATATCTGGCGGTGATGTTGCGACCAGAGCAGTGGTTTGATGCCGAATCTGTCTCTGGCGAGGAATCCCGATTGTCGCGTTGCGTCGTAGTAGCAGAGTGCCCACATTCCATTGAAGCGGTGGAGCGCGTCCCTTCCCCAGATGCGACATGCGTGGAGCACAACCTCGGTGTCGCAGTCCGTTGCGAAGGTTGCTCCGGCGGATTGGAGTTCGCGGCGGAGTTCGCGGTAGTTGTAGATGAGTCCATTGAAGACGATGGCAGATTGGCCGTCGGTGCTGAGCATGGGTTGATGGCCTGCGTCGGACGTGTCGAGGATGGAGAGGCGTGTGGCTGCCAGGGCGATGCTGAAATGACTGCGTTGGTCGATCCAGCTGCCTGAATCGTCCGGGCCACGATGTTGGAGGAGGTCGCAGGCGCGGGAGAGGCGTTGCGGGTCTATCGTTGCTTCCGACGGGTTTATGATGCCAGCAATTCCGCACATATTCAAGCCCGATGGTCCGCACAGCGGACCCTACAAAAACGTACTTATCCGAGCCGAGACCGTAAGGGAGCGGTTTCTCAGGTGTCCGCTCCCTTACGGTCACGGGGTTCGGAAAAAAGAATCACTTCGAGGGAGCTTCGGGCGTTGTCCTTGGTAGCGCGATGCCGTTGTCGGTAAGCACGTCAGCCACACCCGGTTCGAGGGGGTTCAGCGTGTACGCCCGTTTGAAATGCTCGATGGCTTGCTCGGTTTTCTGTTGCCTGAGCAGGAAATCTCCCAAAGCAGCGTGTGCGTGGGCGTTGTCGGGTTCGATGGCGACGCCCTGTCGGTAACGGAGGAGTGCCCCGTCCAGGTCGCCGCGTTCTTCGAGTTCGCGGGCCATGAATATCTGTTCACGCGATGACGGGCCGACGAAGGTCATGGCCCAGTGTGCTTCGTCGAGTGCATCGTCGAAGCGTCCTTTTTGTTCGAGGGCGTGGTTTTTGCCGACAAGGGCAGCCTGCAATCCGGGATGGGACTCGATCGCACGGGCGTAATACCAGACAGCCTGGTCCAGTTCCCGAAGCGTGGCAGCCTGGTTGCCTTGCTCGGCCCGTTTTTTGGCGTAGTGCATGGAGAGGTTGCCGAGGTCGCACAGGTTTCTGGCGTGCTCAGGCCAGAGGTCGTGTGCCCGCTCGAAGCAGTCTCTGGCGATGGCGTGGTGCTGGTCGCGGAGGGCGTTGCGACCTTCCATGCGGAGTTGATGGAAGCCCGGCTGACACCCGATCGTGGCGAGTGTGGTAAGGGCGATCAACAGAGTCATCAGGTGTCTGGGAAACATTCGTTGCATGTCCATACGCCTCAATCGCGACGTTTTCGATTAGAATGAGCGCCAAGATTCTTCGTCGAAGTATTGAATTCTGAGCGCGTTACTATGTCCAACAGGTACGTCATTCTACATCATCTTGCCCCGAGCGGCGAGGGTTCAGGCGGCGAGCATTGGGATTTGATGCTCGAGGTGGAAGAGTCGCTGGTGACATGGCAGTTGCTTGCTGAACCGAATGGGCGGGGGGCGTGTCCGATCGTTGCCCGCCGCATTCAGGACCATCGCAAGCACTATCTGGCGTATGAGGGGGAGATCAGCGGGGGGCGGGGGGTGGTGTCTCGCTTTGACGAGGGGCGATATGAGCTGTTGGCGTCATGTGAGGATTCGTGGCGGTTTCGACTTGGTGGTGGGCGATTTGTCGGGGATTTTCGGATTGTGCGGGATGTTGCGGGGGGTGACGCGGCGTGGGTGCTGGAGGCGGTGTAGTTACAGCGCGGGTTCTATGTGCAGGGTGAGGGTGTGTTCGAGCGATTCGATTTTGGCGATTCGGAAATAGCGTTCGCCATTTTTCCAGAAGAATCGGTTCTGAATCTCGACGCCTTCGAGCAGGTGTTGCCACGAAGTGATCTTATGGAGCGATGCGGAGACGTTGGCAACGGATTCCGGGATGGACATCCGCTGATCCATGGATTCGCCAACCAGGCCGATCGGTATGGGCAGTGATCCTGCACGCAGGGCGGTTGTTCTGATGAGGAGGGTGTCGCCGGTGATGGACAGGTCGAGATGGATGGTTCCGATGGCGTTCACGACCCCCTGGTTGAAAATGGCTCCGATTTTGATGCGGTTGTTCTCAAATGCGATGGCGGGTGCGTTCAACCATTCCGGGAAGATATCGCTTGCATCGGGCCATATTTCCGCCCGGGCGGTGATCCATGCGTTGATCGTGGACTGTGGGATTTCGAAGGTGAAGGGGACGCCCTGGACGAGCGAATCCGTGAATCGCTGGTAGGTCTGGGGGAGGGATGCGCGGATGCGGGGGAGGTCGGCAGCCTGGATGGTCGGCGGGCGATACCATGCTGGAATGTGCTGAAACGTGAACCAGAGGATCAGGAGGGTGAGGATTGTGGCTGACAGGGTGCGTATTGCCCAGGATTTCCAGCGTGGGCGGACACGGAGGGGGTCGTGATTCCGGTTGCCGGTGCGATTCCGGGTGTCTGATTGTCGGGAATTGTCGGATGATCTGGCGATCAAGGGTGGACTCTCCGGGAACCTCTTTGACCTGCGGACCTTGAGGATCCTACAATGGTGCGTCGGACCGGGACAGCAGTACGCGATCAAGAGGTACGCGATAAAGACGGTTTCATACAATTGTAAAGCAGGCGATCTATGGTAGCACGATTCACTGGCTGGGTGATCTTTATATTCTGGATGGTGTCGATGTGCTGGTTGATGATGCACGATGTCATTCCGGCGTGGACCGCTCAGGATCCGCCGCGTGTGGTGGCGGCTGACTGGGTCGAGCGCTATGGAAAAGAGTCTCAGTATGGGATTTTCGACGATCATGGGTTCCGAATCGGCGGAATCTGGACGACGTATGCAAGCGGGGCTGCCACGGACCGTGAGGATGAGATTTATCTGAAGCGCCTGCCGCTGATCGGACCGATGCACCTCTGGGTCAGGTCCATTTATGACCTTGACGGAGCCCTCGATGAGTTGGACATGGCGATTCTGGGCGACTGGAGTCCGATCCGGATCAAGGGTGAGCAGTTTGGCGAGAAATTTGCGGTCCATATCGACGCCGGGGCGATCAAGCATCGGCAGGTGTTCAAGCTGGAGCGATCGGGGGCGGGGATGATATCCGGAGCCATCCGCCCCTTCGATGCGATGCCCGATCTTACGGAGGGGCAGTCGTGGCGGATGCAGGTGATGAACCCTGTGGCAGCCGTGACCGGGGTCGGGAGCAAGTTTATACCGATGCTGGTCAAGGTGGTCGGTTCGGAGACGATCGAGGTGGAGGGGGTCTTGCGGGACTGTTTTATTGTCGAGGCTGACCGGGTCCGGGCCTGGGTGGATGCGACCAATGGAAAGGTCTGGTCGCAGGAGATACGCCTCCCATTCGGAACCTATACGGTCCGTCTGGAAACGTATGACAAGACCATGCTGGAGGGGGCAGCTCGTGCCTTCGAGCGGTACAGCACCACAGGCGTGTGGCGCGATTAGTGCCTTAACCCAGTGGTTGGATCAGGAATTTTTTATGGCAGGGTCCGCAGAGGTCGAATCGCAGGTTTCGGTAGGTCTGGTCTTCGATGTCGTCGGGATTCGCGGTGGAAAGTTCTTCGATGAGCGATGATAGCTCGTGCGAGCGGTCCTGTTCGATATCCTCTGAGCTGAATACGAGAGGACCGGAGGCGGCGTAGGCTTCTATCTTGATGATGAACCGTCCACTGTCGTTGGCACCCAGCGATGCACCGCATTTATCACATGCAAACCGTATCACGCATTTCCCCTCGCGGACGGACAGGTGTTGATTCTGGCTTGATTCATCGACAGTGCATCATGATAATGGACGCAGCGATTTTGTCAGCCAGCCGGCAACACGATGTATTTCCATGTTCGATCTACTTGACGACACAATTGTAGCCATTTCTTCCCCGCCAGGTGCGGCGACGAGGGGGATTGTCCGCTGTTCCGGACCCGACAGCCTGCGTCTGGCGGATCTCGTCTTCTCGGCTGATGCTTCGGATCAATTGAATGGCAGTGGTGGCGTTGTCGATCTGAGATCGTGCGGTGGGTACCGTCGCATGATGGGCATGCACGCGATTGAGGCGGATTGTGCTGTTCCCGGCGAAATCTACCTGTTTCGAGCACCCTGTAGTTACACGCGGCAGGACAGCGTCGAATTCCATCTGCCCGGATCACCACCCGTACTCGCCATGCTGCTTGAACGGTTGATTTCAGAAGGTGCTCGCCACGCTCAGCCAGGGGAATTCACCGCGCGTGCGTTTATGTCAGGACGCATGGACCTCACGCAGGTTGAGGGGGTGGCTGGAATCATCAACGCACGATCAGACGCCCAGCTTCGTGCAGCCCGGGCGATGATGTCGGGGCGATTGGGGGGTCGCATCTCAACGATGCAGCAGGAAGTCGCGGAAGTGCTCGCACTGGTCGAGGCTGACATCGATTTCGCAGACGAGCCGATCGAATTCATCACGCCGAAGGTATTGCGTGAGCGGGTCGTATCCCTTGCGGACGCGTTGGATGCGCTCGCAGAAGAAGCGTCTTCGAGCGAGTTGTTCCATGTGCTTCCGCACATTCTGCTGATAGGCCGCTCCAATGCTGGCAAAAGTACGTTGATGAACCAGTTAAGCGGTGTGGACCGTTCGATTTGTTCTCCGATTTCGGGTACGACGCGCGACGTGCTTGGCGCGAATGTGAACCTTGAAGGTGTTGAAGCGATCCTGCTCGATGCAGCCGGTGTCGATCCGGATATGCAGGATTTGATGGCGCTCGCGCGCGACGCCGCCATGAACGCTGCGAGGCGTGTCGATCTGTTGTGTCTCGTGGTGGATGTCGGAACGCTCCCGGATGCGGATGTTCTTTCGCTCCGCGATGTTGCTCCGGAGACGCCGTGCGTTGTCGTCGCGAACAAGATCGATCTGCTCGATGACGATAATCGCTCCATTGTGCGGACATGGTTTGATGCGAAAGCTCCGGGAGCATTCTGTATGGTGAGTGCGAACACGGGGGACGGTCTGGACGGGTTGCGGCGGGTTCTTTCAGAGGCGATCGATGCACCACAGGCAGGGATCGCGAACAATGCGATTTTGCTGACCATGCGTCAGTTGGAGGTGATTGGCGACGCTCGGGATGCCCTGCACCGTTGTATCGATCAGGCGACCGGGATAGGCCAGACCATCGACCGGGCGGATACGCTGGCGTTCGATCTGCGTGATGCGCTCGAATCGCTGGGTGCGGTCGTCGGTCATGTGACGACGGAGGATCTGCTGGGGCAGGTTTTTGCGAAATTTTGCATCGGGAAATGAAGTAGCGCTTCTGCCGGACATCCTAAATTCCGAACCATGCCAATCAATCCGAACCACTCCAATCAAACCGAACCATGCCAATCAATCAGCGTCGCACGAACGTCAGATGCTCGCGATCCTTTTCAACGCCGGGAAATTTGAGCGCCTGGTTGTGCATCACCACATAGATACCAGCTCCCAGCAATCGACACGCCAGCAACGCCTCGGTGATGTTCTGAAACGCATCGGTATCCCGGAACTCATAAGGTCGCATCGCACCGGTCATCACAACCGGCCTGTCCAGATCGCCAAGCTCCCGACACAATAATTCGCCGGTCACGCTCAGCGTATCGGTCCCGTGAAGGATCAGAATCGCGTCAGAGGTTGGCAAGGCGACTCGGACTGCCTCAAGAATCAACTGGCGGTCCTCGTCACCCATTTCGGTGGAATCTTTGTTCAAAACGCTGATATGTCGGATGCGGAGTGTTTGCAGCCGAATGCGATTGAGAATTTTCTCCAAAACAGAACGCACATTCCGAAGAGAACCATCCGTCTCGTCATATGTCTTTTCAATCGTCCCACCAGTGGTCAGCAGCGTCACCGAAAATGTATGCACCCCACTTTTCATTTCGGTCAATCCCTTCAGTTGCTCGTCACTTGATATCGAGACGGTCCATTTCGTTGAGAACAACCGCAACCAATGCTCGAATGCATGTCACCCGTCGGTCCAAAGTGTATCACAGTGATGGCCAATTGGCAGCGTCAGGGGCAATATTCGTCTGAGATCAGCAGATTCGGGGTTTTGCGGAATTCCTGTACGGCGGTCGGAGAGAATCGGTCGATATGTACGCGATTGCGTATGAATACCGCCTACGACTGCGTATGGTTACCGCCTGGAGGGTTTGACCTGTGGTTGACGTGTATACCGGCATGACGATCGATCTTGAACATCCCGGAGGTGTTGGCGAATCCAGCATGCAACACGTCCCGCCCGTCGCCGAAACACGCCCGGAACCACCGGAAAAGGACGGCTGGGCCACATTCAACGTCGATCGGTTTCTCGTCGAACGCGTGGTACAATATCACCGACGATATCACTTTGCCACCGCCCTGGAGACGGGAACATTCCGGGGCGAGACGACGGTAGGATTGGCCAAATCTTTCCACAGGTTTTTACAATCGAAGCCGACGCCGAAACATACAGGCAGACCAGCCAGCGATTCGCGTACTATGCAAACATCAAAGCCCTGCTCGGAAACTCAGCAAAGGTGCTTGGCGACATACTGCCATCGTTCCAGTACCCGCTGTTCGCATTCCTCGACGCCCACTGGAATGACTATTGCCCGCTTCGCGACGAGCTGTCACAACTCCTCGCGGTGAAGAAGCCCAAGCTCATCATGATCCACGATTTCCAGGTCCCCGGTCGGGATTTCGGATACGACGCATACGACGGACATACAAACAACCTCGAGTATCTTGGCGACCTCCTCCCCCACGACGAATGTCGGTACGCTTTCAACCATCGTACCGCACCCCAGTCCGCAAACCGCGGCGTCCTCTTCATCGAACACCTGCTGGGCAATTAGCCCGATAACTGGTCAATCAGGACGAACACTGAGCAATCAGGGCGAACACTGAGCAATCAGGACGACAACAGGCAGGACGCATCATCGCGCTGGCAAGCGGAAAAACCCCATATAGCATGCGGCATGGCAAGCTGCTTACGGCATGGCAAGCGCGCGAATCTTAAGGGGAACCAGCACGGTTTCTGTGTTGATGACAACTTGTACCTTCAGGCGCGAACCAGGTCCGATCCGCTCCGTCGTTTCAATCACACGCGTCGTACTCCCCCCGAACGTACTCGACATCGAGCTGGAAACCATGCTGACTCCGTGTGAATCCACAACCTCAATACCAAGGATATTTTCAACCTTACCGCTCAACTGAAGATTGATCTCGCGATCGTGATTTCCGCTGGAAAGCATGGCCTGACCCGGCTCGTTGATTTTAATGCTCACACCAGCCTGCTCAAGAATGGGGTTTGTAAGAACCTGACCAGTCTTGCTCTGAATACGCTTGAAGACGACATCCTGTTTCTCACCCGTAAGGAGCTTGAGGGATCCATCAAGATATTCGATGCGCTTCGTCACACGCGACGGAACCGAAAATTTCAGGTCAATCGCCAGCTCATCCTCCGGTTTATCGCTCATGCCCATGAACATCATATTCCTGTCAATGAGCACAAATTCCTTATGCGGGTCGCTGAAGGAGAAATTGCTGCCCTTCACAAGTTTCAACTCTTCGCCCTGGTCTGTTTTGGCGGAAGAAACCTCAATGAAACCGTAGTGCGTCGCACGCTCAGCTGCCTCCCCTGTCAGACGCAAGGACAGAGTAAGCCCAGGCTGTTTGGTGGCATCCCAAGAGAAGGCCCCAAAACCATTATCGGACTTCCCAGGATCGAGGTCGACGTATCGGACCTCACCAATACCAACAACACGAACATCCAGCGGATCGTTCTCTCCAAATGTGGCAGATGTTGTTACCAGTACCAGGGCAATCACTCGACTCATCATGGTCATCCACTCCGTGAACACTGTTATACCAGTCACGATCTGCCTCCTGCCAACAGGTCGGATTCTCACCGAAGGTATGGATGCCTGCAGGACGAAAAAACCGTTATTGGACACACAGAAAATGTCGGCAGCGCACGTTTTGGTCTTTAGATGCCAGATGGATTCGATCAGCTGGGCAGGCTTATCCCCATCGCCTCAAATTGAGCAGTGATTTTACCGGACCAGTCGCGGTTGGCAGCAGGACTCGCCGGACTGGGATGCAGGATTCGCCCCGTCGCAATGTCCGGCGAAAAAGGAGGGGCAGCAACCCTGCTGGATGTCGTCGCTTCAGGACCGAACACCGGATCGGGATTGACAGCCGCAAGGATTCGAGATTCGGCGAAGGCACCAATACCGATCACGAACTCGGGCTGCAACCATGCGACCATGGCCCGAAGCGCTCGGTCGCACGCCTCGAACAGAGGAGTTTTTTCACCAGCAGGCAGCTTATCAGGCGTGCGGTTTCGACCCGTGGATTCCATGAACACCAGTGGGCAATAATTGGCGACAAAAAAGCGGTTGAAGAATGCGTCAGCCGAACCAAAAATATCGCGCGACCAGGACCAGAGACGCGTCCCGCTGACTTCCGACCTCGAGCAGCCAAGCCCCGTGATGGGGCGTTTGGGGTGCTCGTGCTCGGGCGTGGCGACATGGGCGTCGATCCCGAGAAAGTCGCGGACCATCAGCGTGTCACCAAAGGGGACGCCCGTCTGAGCCATACCCCAGGGACCAGGATTCATACCGACCAGCAGCACCTCGCAGGAGCGTCGGCCATACTTCTCGAGATATTGACGGTGCGCCCCGAACGCGTAATGCAGTGGATTGTATACATGCGTCACCGGCTGGCTGAAGTGGAATGCGTCGACCTCCTCAGCCAGCCGTTTCGCGATTTGCACAAGGTCACAGCTCGTATGATCTTCCATCACAAGGAGACATGTCCCTAGTTCTGATCGACAACCTCGACGGCTTCGATCTGCCCGCGGATTTCGCCGGGGGGGTTGTTGGCTGTATGGACGTTGATGTAAGCGTCGCCAGACCGGAGGATCGCGAGCAGATCGTCCAGCGTCATCCCCGCAAGGTCACCCTGGAGACTGTCTGCGGTGATAACATCATCGTTGATCGTCCCATTGCCAATCACGCCAATATCGTTACCAGAGTCGAACAGGGTCACCACCGCACCCCCACTCTGACCGACGGGCGCATTGTGGATATGAGCGGAAGTGATGCCAAACCCATCATTGACCTGGAACTCAAAGGCAAGCTCGTCACCAGCGTCGTTCAGAGTGAAGGTGGCAGTCCCATTGGCGGTCGTCTCGACTGGCGGAACTTCCTGCTCACCGACGAGCGTCGCGGTGAACGCACGGGCTGCGGGGGTGTTGTCGTCAACCGGCGACATATCGTCGTTCCCCATACCGTCGTCAATCACCGGACCGTCGCCATTGTCGGGCACCATGGTCACCCCCATCGGGCAGCCGGAAGTCAGGGGCAAAAGCAGGCAGAGCGACACGATGGAATATTTACGCATTGTCAACATCCGATTCTCCTTCTGGAATTGAGTAGTATTGCTCACATTGAGACCGGGGATGGTAAGACAGTACCTGTATCGCGGCAAGTTCTACCAGACACCGCGTTCCAGA
>JAJRYY010000090.1 GCA_024275565.1 Planctomycetota bacterium | reverse complement strand
TGAAAGCTCAATGCTGTAATGGTTCAGCACGCGTCATAACGAAACGCTATATCGAGATCGTACGACCTATATCGTCAGAACGGAAAGGCCTCACGAGATTCAGCGGTCGGGGTGAAAGCGGAGCACCACCCACCGAATCGTTTCGTTCCTGCTTCATTTCTGGTAATGTGCATCACGGTAACCAAGCGAACAGGAAAACCATGGCCAAGGAAAAGTGGTATAAAGAGGGACTGAAATTCACCTGCACGCAGTGCGGAAATTGCTGCGGTGGTCCGCCTGGGTTTGTCTGGGTGACAAAGAAGGAAATCGTCGCCATCGCCGAGCATCTGGGCGAAGAGGATGGCGTGCTGTCCAAGGTCCAGCTCCGCCGCGTCGGCTTCCGACATAGTCTGACAGAAAAACCGAATGGGGATTGCATCTTTCTCAAACGTGAGAATGGACAGGTATTCTGCGGGATTTACGAAGTTCGGCCACTCCAGTGTCGGACCTGGCCTTTCTGGTCCGATAACCTCGCATCCAGATCAGCCTGGGATTCCGCGTCCCAGACGTGCCCTGGAATGGATGAAGGGAAATACCACAATTTCGTGTCGATCGAGGAGCTTCGTAGAAAGCGAACATGGTGATGCTGCCTCACCCGGTTCTTCCACTTCGGCGCATCTCGGAACTCGCTCGCGATGTGGTGTTTCTGGCTGACGTTCGCGCAGTATATGCCGATCTGGATCGGCGCGTGGCGGCGCGAAATCCC
The DNA here is from genome assembly GCA_024275565.1 of Planctomycetota bacterium. Lineage (GTDB taxonomy): Bacteria > Planctomycetota > Phycisphaerae > UBA1845 > UBA1845 > JAJRYY01. Next base: position 8,272 of record JAJRYY010000090.1, on the reverse strand, counting down.
GTTTGTACGAATCGGGGGCTTTGTTGCAAGTTTACACAATATGACCATGGTCTTTTTGTTACGCCTGTTGAGCTGGCTTATTTCGTTTCGCTGGTCGATGCCCGAGCGGCGGATGGCACGGCTGAGACCAACATCGCGGATCCCGGAAGCTGTCCACATCATGTGGGGGGTATTTGCACCACCCGAACTGCCCGCCCTACCGGATGTCGGATCTTCTTCTGCGATCCCGCAGCTCAGGGATGGCAGCCAGAAGAGTATGAGGAAACGCTTGCAAAGCTTAAATTATTGCATTCCTGCTTCAATGTGGTTTACTGTTACTGTGAGTGGCTTGAGGCGCTTCGCCAGTGGGACGAATTCTCCGTGGAGGATGCTGGTTCAGGTTGATGCTGGATTTCTGCTCCTGGGTGCATTTTTGCAGGGGAAAGACCGCCCTGCCGGCGTGGGATAAATCTGGTGCGCGACGACAGCAGAACGCTGCAAAATTGACAGGAGATGGTGGCGTGCCTACCATTGCGGCCTTGCTGACGCGGGTCGCGCGAAGCGGTTCGCCTTGGAATACGACAAGGATTTACATCATGAAATCATGCGGATTCATAGCTTGTGTTGCAACGGTCGTGCTAGGATGTCTCATCTCAGGATGCAGTGTGGGTCGCGCCACGCAGTCCGCTGCCTATGCTGGTAAGGTACTGTTTATGGTCTCAGAACCGGGACCAACGCACACCATGTCCCAGGGCGATCACATCCATAATATCAACACCGTGATCGACCAGGATACGCGTGGGTTCTTTTATGATCTTGATCTTGTCTTACAGCTCGACCGTCCATCGCGTCTGAGCAAGTGGCATGACCGTTAGTGGTTCATTGCTGGTCGGAACGTGCGGCGTGCCGTATACCCCCCTTATTTCTCAAAATCAATGCCCAAAAGGACAGAGTGTGTTCGTTGAACGAGACGGACACGAACTGGCGGTGTTTCACCTTGATTCTGGTGAGATTATCGTTACGGACAATGCCTGTCCCCATGCCGGTGCCAACCTCGCGGGTGGGCCACTGGTGGGGTCGGTCGTGACTTGTCCGTGGCATGACTGGGAGTTCGATCTTGTGAAAGGTGCGTGCGTTCATTCCGAGCAGGCAAAGATCGTACGATACCCGGTCCAGGTCCGGGATGAACAGATCCTTGCTGACCTTTCAAACCCCTACTGACATGTCCATCATATCTCGGTCCAGTGCCGAACAGTATGTGGATTCGATCAACTCGGTCGAACATGGCTGCCGATAGTGCATGGGGATGCGGGGTTGCTGCCCGCAGCGAGACTCCAGATCGCACTGGTACAGATGGAGGGGTAAATCGAAATGCCACTTCGCATTCTCATCGCAGACACATACTACAACGGTTTCCTCGACGATTACCACAACAAGCACACCGACCTCGACGAGCTATCGTACGCCCGGAGACATGCTCATCTTATGGCTGAACGGTTCGGAACCGGCGACTCCTATGGTGAGGAATTGCGTCGTCTGGGATGTGAGGCTGAGACGGTTGTTCTCAATGCGAATCCGTTACAATGCCAGTGGGCTTCTGAACATGGTGTTTCGGTTGAGGGTGATGGGTGTCGGTGGCAGTGGGACATTTTCGTTGCTCAGGTTCGCTCGTTTCGCCCGGACATCCTGTACATCCAGGAGCAATCCATCGCCAACGACGATGTGCTTGAAATGGTCAAACCCTTTGTGGGTGCGATCGTCGGACAGATTGCCTGCTCCCTTCCGTCGAAAAAAACGTTCCGCTGCCACGACGTCATCATTTCCTCATGGCCGCCGATCGTCGAACACTTCCGAAAAACGGGCAAGCGTGCAGAATCGTTGAAGCTCGGATTTGATCGAGGAGCAATTGACTCTGTGCAATGTGAACAGCCGGGTATGCACGGCGTGACCTTCGTGGGTGGTTTGTCGCCTGTTCACAGGGATCGGATCGCGTTGCTGGAGACCCTGTGTGAGCGGGTGCCGATTTCTATTTTTGGTTACGGTATTGAGACTCTGCCGAGTCATTCCGTGATCCGTCGACATCATCGCGGGAGTGCCTGGGGGTTGGATTTTTACCGCACACTCGCGGGGTCTTCTATGACTGTGAACGCGCATGGATCGATCGTGGTCGGCGGCGAAACGATCACGAATCTTGCCAACAACTCCCGCTTGTATGAAGCAACCGGCATGGGACCACTGCTTGTGACGGATGACAAGTGCAATCTGTCTGACATCTTTGAGCCAGATCGTGAAGTGATCACTTATCGCACTGTGGATGAATGTGTCGAGAAGATCCTTTACTACCTGGAGCACGAGGATGCCCGGCGCGACATCGCCTCTGCCGGACAACGCCGTACGCTCTCCACGCACACCTACGCACACAGGATGGAGGAACTGCTTGGTATCCTCGAATCGGTTGTGTGCGCTCGTTGTTGAATGGTGCAAAATACTGGGCAGCGGGTTATGTTTTCCGCCACGCCGTGCACATATTTACACTTCGCGCCATCGCTCGTGGTTGATCTCCGGTAACTACTACTTTCCACCTTTCAGGTTTCGTTGAACTGGCGTTGAGTCGAGCAGATCCCGGTCTTCGCTCACACCACCGTTGAGGTAGTCCTGAATATCTTCCATGTCCACGACACCATCGCCGTTGATGTCCGCATCTGTGAGGTCACCAAAGCCGAGCGCATTCAACTCTTCGACGGTGATAGATGTTCGTGGACCAGCATCGATAGAATTCTCAGCGGAAGCGGTGGCTGACTGCTCACAACAGTCCGGTTGACTGCTCTTGAGGAAGTTCTGCTGGATGAAGGTAAAGTCGAAAATGTTCACGAGACCGTCGCCATTGATATCGGCGTGGGGCGCTCCTGTGCTGCAGGTCGTATCACTTGTCGTCACGCCAATGTTGGTGTGGTAGAGCGCGAAGTCTGTGATGTCGATGAACAGATCGTCGTTGAGGTTACCTCCGGTCAGTCCATGGCCACCGAAGTCGACGTTTCCGACAAATGTGGCGGAGAACGTTGTGCCATTGTCGGCGAAGTCGTTGGCTGTTGATCGCAGTGTGTGCAATCCATCGCGTGCCGTCACACACTCGTAGAAACCGGCTGGGACTTGTACTGGCACTTCCAAAGCCAGACCATTAAAGAAGGTCAACTCCTGCTCGACAGTTGCCCGGACAAAGCCGCACTGCCACAACTCGAAAGTGATGCATCTTGTAATGGGTGACTGTTGTATGGTCGGCGACAACTGGACTGCAACAATCATATCGCTGAAGGGTCTTACGATGACGTCGAACGCACAGGTGCCGGTGGCTCCGCAGGTGTTGGTCGCCTGACAGGTCACAGTGGTGCTGCCGATGGGGAAGATAGTATCGCTGACAGCGTCGCAAATGATGACAGTCTCACCATCACAGCTGTCGGTTGCGGTGATCGGATCCCATGAGACGCGTGCACTGAATGTTCCTGCATCTGCGTTCGTAATGACGTTGACCGGGCAGCCCTGGAAGACTGGAGCACTGTTGTTGACGACGAATGGGTTCGGGCCAACAAGTATCGGACTACGCGGAATGCCCGCGGTATCCGTCAGCGTCGTCGGTGGCGTGTTCTCACGGAACTGGATAAAGGACTCGCATTCCGCAATGGCCTGGAATGTGATGGTTGCGAGCGTGGAGGGCAGCGTAGTACCCGGGCTTCCGATGGGGACACCGACTGCATAATCAATGGTGCCAGCTGTTTCATCGACCAGCTCGAAAATCTCAAGCAGGAATGGAGCTCCGCCAGGAACCATGCTGATAAAATTGAGCGTGGATGCATCGTACTCCAGGAAGAACTGCCCACCGATGATGCTCGGCGTAGACGGTCCCATTTCAATTGTGACCGTGATCAGGTCACCGACTCCGAAGCATGATGGACCACCAGCCGGTCCGACCGGGGGTGCGACGATCAGATTCAGGTCAGGTGTACAAAGCGGGTCGTTCAACGTCCCGACGCAACGCCCTGAGACACATGTATCACCGCTCGTGCATGTGTCACCATCATCGCACAGGCCTGTGTTATTGATGTTCGTCACGGTTCCGTCGGCGTTGCAGAAGTCGTCCGTGCATTCATTGTTATCGTCGATCTGCCGCAAATTACCGGACAACTGATCGCAACAGAAACCAAGCGGCGTCGGATCCTCGTGCGTCACACTGCCGTCCAGATTGCATGTATCGATGGTGCAAATATTGCCATCGTTGATGGGTGCCAGTGTTCCTGTGGCAGGGTTACAACACTGTCCAGGTGGCGTGGTATCGAGATAGGACACACTGCCGTTTGGCAAACATGTATCGATTGTACAGGCACTGAAGTCGTCGATTGGCGTGTTGACCCCGGTCAGCGGATTGCAACATTGCCCAGCAGGCGTGACATCGGTATTCGTCACAACTCCGGTCGCGTCGCAAACATCAACCGTGCATGCGTCACCATCATCGATCGGGGTAAGATTGCCCGTGGCAGGATTGCAACACTGCCCCGCCGGAGTCATATCAACATTGTTGACGGAACCGTCAGCCAGGCAGGTATCCACCGTGCAGGCATTGCCATCGTCCAGCAGCATCAGAGCACCACCTGCGGGATTACAACACTGATTCGCCGGCGTCGTGTCAATGTTTGTCACAGAGCCATTTGCAAGGCAGGCGTCGGTGGTACAGTCATTCCCATCGTCGATGAGGATCGTGACACCCGTGACCGGATTACAACAAGAACCAGCAGGCGTGTTGTCGACATAGCTCACCGTACCATCGGCGTTGCATATATCGTCGGTGCAGGCATTTCCATCCGTGATGAATATGGTCGCACCCGTAAGCGGATCACAACATCGGCCTGGCGGTGTGAGGTCGGTATTGATGCAGACGTTGCCGACGCAGGAGTCGGACGTACAGGCATCGAGATCGTCACATTCGCTATCGAAGGTACACGTTTGACACCCGACGATTGGCGTACCAGCACAGACACCGGCTGAACATACATCGCCCGAAGTACACTGATCGGCGTCGTCGCAGAAAGCGGTGTTGTTGGCAGTCACGCAGACGCCGACGGGACATGTGTTGGTCGTACATGGATCGCCATCGTCACAGTCGATGTCAAACATGCATGACACGCAACCTGCAATCGGAGTTCCAGCACAGGTGCCGAGTGAACAGACGTCACCAGAAGTACAAATCATACCGTCATCGCACGGACTGACGTTGTCCGTATTGACGCAGACGCCAGCCGGGCAGGTATCGTCCGTACAAGAGTTGAGGTCGTCACAGTCGCTGTCGATCATACAGTTGGTGCAACCCGCGATGGCAGTTCCGCTGCATACTCCGGCGGAGCAGGTATCGCTGTCGGTGCAAGGATCCGCGTCGTCGCAGATGCTGACGTTGTTCGTGAAGACGCATGCGCCAGCGGGGCAAGTGTCGTCCGTGCAAGGATTCAGGTCATCGCAGTCGCCGTCCACGACGCAGTTCGCACAACCCGCAATGGGTGTTCCGCTGCATGTCCCGGCTGAGCAAGTGTCATTTTCAGTACATGGGTCCAGATCATCGCATGAGGCTGCACTGTCGCTGTAGACACAGAAACCCGGAGCCTGACACATGTCGGTAGTACAGGGATCACCATCGTCGCAGCCAGGGTTGTCAATACAATCAATACATCCTGGGATGACGACGCCAACACACGCTCCCGCAGAGCAGAGGTCCGATGAAGTACACGCAGATCCGTCATCGCAAGCCCCGCCATCGTTCGCCGGAGAAGGTTCGCAAATACCGGTTACAGCGTTGCAGACACCAACATTGCATGTGTCACCTGCAGCAGAACAATCGATCGACGTGCTGTTGCAGGTACCTGCGGTACAAGTACCGCCTGTGGTGCATGGATCGCCATCGTCGCAAGCTCCGGATTCATTGATCGGAGACGGGATACACAGGCCATCGACCGGATTGCAGACACCCACGGTGCAGTCTGTGTCGATGGATGTACAGTCGGGAGGCGATCCACCACAGACGCCAGATGAGCAGGTATCGCTCACGGTACAAAGATCACCATCGTCGCATGGAGCAGTATTGTTCACATAGATACAGACACCAGCCGGGTGACACATATCGTCGGTGCATGGGTCACCATCGTCACAATCGACAGGGAAATCACAAGGCGTGCAACCCGCTACCGTCGTTCCTGCACAAACACCGCTCGAGCAGACGTCACCCGTGGTACACGGATTACCATCGTTGCAGGCGCCAGCTTCGTTGGTCGGTGCGGTTTCGCAGAGACCTGTAGCCCCATTGCAGACGCCAACGACACACACATCGTCAAACGCAGTACAATCGACAGCCACCCCCGCACAAACACCTGATGAGCAGCTATCACTTGCGGTACACAGGTCACCGTCGTCACAAACACCGCCTTCATTGGTAGGCGATGGATCACACACGCCATCGAGTGGATTGCAAACGCCAAAATTACAGTCATCGTCCACGGCCGAACAGTCCACGGCTGAACCAGCACAGACTCCACCGAAACAAGTGTCGCCCGATGTGCAGAAATCACTGTCATCACAAGGATCGGTATTGTTCGTAAACACACAGACCTCGGCGAAGCAGGTTTCATCGGTACAGGGATTTCCGTCGTCGCACTCCGGGTCAGTCAGACAAGACTGGCAACCCCCCAGCGGAGTTCCAACGCACACACCGCCGCCACATGTATCTGCCGTTGTACACGCATTGCTGTCATCACAGGCCAGCGTATTGTTGGCATTGATACAGACACCGGCAGGACAGGAATCGTCGGTGCATGGATTGAGGTCATCGCAGTCGCCATCCAACACACAGTTGACACATCCGGCGATCGGCGTTCCCGCACAAACACCAGCAGCACAAACATCGCTGCCCGTACACGGATCGGTATCGTCACAAACCACCACATTGTCTGTAAAGACACAGACGCCCGCTGGGCATGTGTCATCCGTACACGGATTAAAATCGTCGCAATCGCCATCGACAACGCAATTGGTGCAACCACCAATGGCTGTTCCGGCGCAGATGCCAGCCGAGCAGACATCGCCGGATGTACATGGATCAGCGTCGTCGCATGGTGCAACATTGTTCGCATTGACGCAGAAGCCAGCCGGGTGGCAACTGTCATCTGTGCAAGGGTCGGCGTCGTCACAATCGATGGGGAATGCACAATTCACACATCCTCCGATCGGCGATCCTGCACACACCCCTGAAACACAGGAATCGAGACTCGTGCATATATCCAGGTCGTTGCAACTGCCGCCTTCATTGGCAGGTGATGCCTCACACAAGCCCGACACAGCATTGCAGACGCCGACATTACAGGCATCATCAAAGGCAGTGCAATCGGGAGCTGCACCGGCAGTGCAAACGCCCGATGAACAAGTATCACTTAGCGTGCAGAGGTCGCCGTCTTCACAGGCACCCCCTTCGTTGATGGGTGAAGGTTCACAAGCACCCGTACCAACATTGCAGACACCAACGTTACACGCGTCGTCCAATCCGGAGCAGTCAACTGCAGTCCCAGCACATGAACCCGCTGAACAAACGTCGGCGGTTGTACACATATCCCCGTCATCGCAGGCAACAGAATTATCCGTATAGACGCACACATTGGCGAAACACGCTTCATCGGTGCAGGGATTGCCATCGTCGCAATTCGCAACAATTGTACACGGCGTGCAATCGGGCAGCGCCGTCCCAGCACAGGCACCTGCTGCACACACATCGCCCGTCGTGCAGGCATTCGAATCATCGCAGGCGATCGTATTGTCCGTATTCACGCAGGTATCGCCAATCTCGTCGCACGAATCGTCCGTACAGACATTGGCATCGTCACAGTTCGGAGCAGTCCCCGGTATAATCGCACCCGCCAGACAGGTATCGATTCCGTTGCAGAACAGCCCGTCGTCCGGATCGTTCAGATCGTTGTTTGTATTGACGCAGGTGTCACCAATCTCGTCGCACGAGTCATCCGTACAAGGATTCGCATCGTCACAGTCAGGAGCAGTCCCTGGAACGATCGCGCCCGCAAGGCAGGTATCGATTCCGTTACAGAACAAGCCGTCATCCGGATCGTTCAGATCGTTGTTCGTATTGACGCACGTATCGCCGATCTCGTCGCATGAGTCGTCGGTACACACGTTCGCGTCGTCACAGTTCGGAGCAGTCCCTACCACAATCACGCCCGCAGAACACGTATCAGTACCATTGCAGAACAAC
>JAJRYY010000089.1 GCA_024275565.1 Planctomycetota bacterium | reverse complement strand
CGCTGCTTTCCATGGCGACAAGGGTCGTTATGGGGTCATGGGGTTATGGGGATATGGTGCGAAGTTTTGGCCACATTTCGCTTAGCGGCATTAACGGTCGTCTGCACACATAGATCGGTAAATTGTCATCCAGGGGTATCGCATAGTCATCTACTACAATATCCAACTGCTCAATCGATCCAAACAACGGATAGATGATCGCCATCTCCAGCCCGACAGCAATGACCAGTTCGGGATCGTCTACGACCGGATCCCAGAAATAGTAACTATTGTGCGGACTGGATGCGAGCGGCAGGGCGTATTCGTCTGCGAATTGATTGACCGCAGCAGCCTGGGCATACCGTGAGGTCACGATGGTGCAATTCAACTGTTCCTCGGGCGTCAACTGAAGCATGACCGAGGTGAGGTCTTTGAGCAGCGATTCGGCACCGAACATGGCGTGGAAGTGGTTGGTGATGTAATCTGGATTTTTAATCGTTCCCAGTGACAGCCGTTTGACATAGTGGTCAATATCATCGATCGATATGACGGGAACCGCCGTGGGTGCGTGGAGCATTGCGCTCAGGGTGAATACAATCGCCGCAGTCGTTGCCAGGCGTCTGGAACGTTTTTTGGCGATGAATTGTTCAAATGCAACTGCGCCAGCGGCGAACATCGGAATGTATGCAGGTAGCAGGTTTCGGTCACCGGAGGAAATAATCGACGCCACCGCAAGTAGAAACGGGATCAGCAGAAACAGGCCTATCCCGTCCCGCTTTGGATTCAGACAGAACCCGACGCCCATCAGCGTGAGGATCGCTCCTGCGGCGGGCAGGTCGAATATCTGGAACGTGAGCCATTCCGGTATGTGTATGGTGCCGGACTGAGACCTCATAATCACAATTTCCAGATAAGGCCAACCATGTGCCTGTTGCCATAATAGAGGGGGGATCATCATCGCGGCGGCTGCAACAATGCCCACTCCGAAGTAAATTGAGCTGATTTGTCTTCGATAGCGCGAGAGAAGAATGGCAATGAGTACGCCTTCGACGAGCATGATCGACTCGATACGGTTGAGAAACACCAGTCCGAGTACAATACCAATTGGAATCCATAGAACCGGTTTGTTCCGTCTGGAGGCAGCCACGGCCAGGAACAGGCACAGCGTCCAGAGCAGAGGGTCGAAGGCTTCTGGTTGCAGGATGGATGTTGCGCGGAGGAGCATTGGGCAGACGAGTGCGGCGAACGCTGCGAGTCCCTGTGCGAATCCTCTTCCACCGAGTTCTCTCGCCAGCAGTCCGGTAAGCAGTACGGTGATTGCACCGGCGAGTGCGGGCACAATTCTCAGCATATTGGCTGCATCGCCGACGGTCGCGACTGTCAATCGGGTGATGGCTGCTGCCAGCGGATTCTGATCGGCGTATCCCCATGCGGGATGCCGTGCGCAATCGAGGAGGTACAGCTCGTCCCGGTGGTAGCCGTAAGGACTTTGTATGAACATGTGTACAGCGACGGCTGAGGCTGCCAGCAGGAGCAGTGGGAGGAGATCGCTGGCGAGACTCGTTCCTGGTGTATTTGGCGTATTTGGGGTGTTTGGCGAAGCGGGCGATGAGGCGGTCATGGGTTGAGACTCCATCCGACAGTGCCGGCAGTGCCGACATTGGCGACAGTGGTGAGGTTATCCGACGTCTGTAACTTGATGCAGGTGTAACTTGATGCAGGGAATGATGTTAACCACGGTGGGCGGAACGACCAAGGGGGCGGTACTCTGAGTGTTGAAATGTTCCAATATGGGCCGATACGAGGGTTCAGGAATGGCTTGGTCGGGGTGGAGAACCGGTATGTGTTGGTTGGCAATGCGTTATTGGGTGACTAGGATACTCTGAGTCTTGTCGTGCGATCCTGGGCGAGCCTCTCAGGTTCGGGGGAGAGGGTACAGTGTTGCTTTATGTGAGATTTGTCTTGTGAATGACCGAAATCGTGACATCCTGAAGTTTCCCCGCCATATCGGGTTTTTATCGCTCGCATTTGCTGCATCGCTAGGAACGGGGTGTGCGGTGAACCAGTCGCCGGGAAATGGTACCTGTCTCCATCTCAACGAAGCCACAACGGGGGCTGCTTACTGGCTTTACCTTCCGGAGGGCTACAATGATCCCCCCCCCAAGGGTGAACCCCGACCGCTCCACCCGCTCGTTATGACCTTCCATGGCCTGAAACCGTTCGACAACGAGCACAGTCAAATTCGCGAATGGCAGCAGGAGGCAGACCGGTACGGATTCGTCGTATGCGCCCCCTCGCTGCATGTGCCAGCCTTCTCAAGCCCGCTCCCGCTGGAAGATCCTGACAATGTTCGGCTGAAGCGTGATGAAGGTGCGATTCTGGCGATCATGGACGAGTTATACCGCACGGTCGATGTCGATCCGACGAAGGTTCTGTCCACAAGCTGGTCCTACGGCGGATACGTTGCGCACTACATGGCCAATCGCTATCCGGAGCGATTCAGTTGCATCGGGGTGCGACAGTCGAATTTTTGTGAGAAGCTCCTCGATGTCAACAATGTCCCTGCTTATCGAGACCATCCTGTGGCCGTTTTTTTCACAGAGAACGATTTTGCGATCTGTCGCCGTGAGTCTCAGGAGGCAGCCAAATGGTATGTGCGGCAGGGTTTTGACTTGACGTATGCGGTTTTTGAGAAGAAGGGTCATGAGCGAACGCCCGGCGTGGCGGCTGAGTTTTTTGCGCGGACCTGTGGTGCTGAGGCGAAAACCCCCCCGATTGAGCTTGCGCAGATGCAGGTGAAGATACTGCCGGTCAGGGCGAACGCTGCTCATCAAGGCGGTGACGGATCCACGGGCAGTGCGAGGGATGTGGGCAATAAGCAAGGTCCGGAAGGGCGATTTACCGGAATTTCGGGTCAAAGTGCAAATCCTGGAAGCAGGATGGTGACGCCGAAAAGAGTTCCTGCAACCAAGGGGATGGGGTCGGTCCAGAAGCGGTCTGCGACAAGCGGGCGTGCTGCCCTTCACGTTCGCCCCGTGCCCATGGACAAATCCACCCCCCTGGGGGATACCGGGTCAAGTGGTCAGGCGCGTGAGAATTCGCCAGAGGATACGGGTGGAATTCGCATTCGCGTGAGTGCGACGGTTGGGGTTGCGCCGATGTCGGTCTGGTACTCAGCCATTGTTCCGAAACAGTTGAATGCGGGTTCGAATGTGGTCTGGACTGACAATGGTGCTACGATATCCAAAGGCTTTAATGGTCAAAGGGTGTTTCGGGAACCAGGTCGCCATGAGCTGATTGCGCGGATTACCGGTGCGGATGGTCAGCAATACCAGGTGTCTCGGTCGATCACGGTCATGCGTCGAAACGCCAAAAACTGAGAGGAAGCTGAGGGTACGGACAGCGTGTTGATCTCACGACGAATTGCCATCTTTGTGATCGTAGCCTATCAGGCGGTCTTGCGGGTCCACCTGCTTGGGACGTGTCGCTACCATCCCTCGTGCAGCGAGTTCGGTATCATCGCCATACAGACCCACGGCGTGGTCCGGGGCGGTTGGATGACGGTGCGGCGGATAGTACGATGCAATCCGTTCTCGGCCGGTGGGTACGATCCTGTGCCAGTCGACCTTTCAAATTCGGACTGTACCTGCGAGGGGCGTTCAACCGATTCCGAATCCAGCCTTACCTCATGACCTCATCTCGCATACCCTTCTGATATGAGCATGATCTCCGTCAACAACCTGCGGAAAACGTACCGCGTCCATGTGAAGCCTGAGGGGCTGAAGGCCTCATTGAAGGGGTTGTTTCGGCGCCGCTATAAGGAGGTTCGGGCTGTTGACGGCATCAGTTTCGAGATCGAACCTGGCGAGATGGTCGGGTTTCTGGGTCCAAACGGAGCGGGAAAAACGACAACGCTGAAGATGCTCAGCGGGCTGATTTATCCAACGACCGGGCAGGTCCACGTGCTCGGATATGTCCCCTGGGAGCGACACCACGAGTACCGCCGGCAGTTCGCGCTGCTCATGGGTCAGAAAAATCAGCTCTGGTGGGATCTGCCAGCCATGGAATCCTTTCGGTTGCACCAGGAGATTTATGGTATTGAGGACGCCCGCTTCCGACGCGTTCAGGGGGCGTTGACCGAGTTGCTGGATGTCGGAAAACTCCTCCATCAACCGGTCCGTGAGCTGAGCCTCGGCGAGCGGATGAAAATGGAACTTATCGCCGCACTCCTGCACTCGCCGAAAGTGCTCTTTCTCGACGAGCCGACGATCGGTCTGGACGTGATCGCCCAGACCAATATCCGCCAATGTCTGCGGGAGTACAACCGCGACGAACAGGTCACGATCGTCCTCACAAGTCACTACATGCAGGACATCGAAGCCCTCTGCCGCCGCGTCCTCGTCATCAGTCACGGTCAGCTCATCCACGACGGTCCGCTATCGGATATCATCGATCGTTTCGCAACCTATAAACTCCTCTCGCTGCGGTTTGCCAATGGCGACTGGCCGGAAGGACTCGACAAAATCGGTGAGATCATAGAGCGATCAAGACCAAGCGTCACCATCCGAATACCACGCGACCAGGTGGCTGACCGCACGAGCGAACTGCTCGGGAAGTATGCGATTCAGGATTTCAGCGTAGAGGATCCGCCGATCGAAGAAGTCATCGCCACCATGTACTCAACTGCGACTGACAGGAACAAGCATCAACGCCACTGCGACGGCGGATCCGAATGCAACAACACGACCGATAGCGAAAGCAACATGGCCAATGCGTAAGTATGCAGTGGTATTTCGCGTTTCACTTTCTGAGCGAATGATATACAGGGGCGATTTCTTTCTCTCGGCGCTCATGCATTTCATCCCCATCATCACCACCATCCTGCTCTGGCAGGCGATCTTTGACGGTGCAGATGTGGACAAAATGGGTGGGCTTCGCTATCGGGAAATGGTGTCGTATTATCTACTCGTCATGGTCTCCCGTCTGTTCGGAAGCATGCCCAGGCTGGCGGCTGGTATCTCGACCGATATTCGCGACGGCGAGCTACGGAAATATTTATTACAGCCAATAGACTATATCGGCTACCTGTTCATGCTTCGCATTGCACACAAAATGATGTATATGCTGACATCTCTTCTGGCGTATGGACTCGTATTCTGGCTGTGTAGAGATTTCCTGCCACAATGGACCAATCCCTGGATACCGCTTTACTACATCACGAGTCTGATATTGGCATTCTTTCTCGGGTTTTCCATCCATTGCGTGCTCGGTCTGCTGGGTTTCTGGTTTCTGGAAGTTGCGAGCTTTCTGCGCATATTCATGACCATGCACTATTTCCTCTCCGGACATATGTTCCCATTGAGCCTGCTCCCCGATTGGCTTCACGGTTATGTGCTGTGGCTGCCATTCGCTTATGAAACTTATTATCCGACCATGATCGGTCTTGGAAGAATGAATACAGACCAGATGCTGGAAATCGTCTGTATACAGTTTCTCTGGGCCACCGCAATGCTGGGACTGGCGCGATGGATGTGGCATCGTGGTTTGCGGCGATACGCTGCCTATGGAGGCTGACGCATGCAGGTACGCTACGGGCGCATCCTACTGAGGTTCTGGAAAAACAGCATGTTGCGAGAGCTTTCCTTTCGCGGCCACTTTGTTGTCAACATTATTACACAACTGCTCTGGGTCGCCATGACGCTCGTATTCATTAAAGTCATCTATATGCGCACAAGCGACATCCGAGGATGGAGCGAGCATCAATATCTGTTTCTGCTCGGAACGCATATGCTCGTCACGGGTTTGTTTGAGACGTTCTTTTTCACAAACTGCTGGCGTGTCAGCGAGCTTGTCCGAACGGGGGGCATGGATTTTATCCTGCTCAAACCCGCCAATACGCAATTTCTCCTCAGTCTGGAACAAATAGATTATTCCGCCATGGCAAGCCTCCCCATTGCAGTGGCACTTTGCGTATATGGCGTCGTAGAAGGCGGCGTACAACTGACCTGGGGAAAGACTGCGCTTTTCGCAGGATTGATTGTGATCGGCGTGGTGCTTCTCTATTCGCTCGTATTTATGTTCGCAGTGACAAGCATATGGCTTATCCGGCAGACGGGACTCAACAACTTGTGGTTTTATGTCGTCAGTGTGGCGAGATATCCGTCGGAAATCTACCGATCATTCCTCGGTGGCGTCCTATGGTTTGTACTTGTCTTCATCGTCCCCATTTTACTGGTCGCAAACCTGCCCGCCAACGTCATGGTCCGCACCTTCGAGCCGATGCAGGTCGCATACCTGGCGATCGTGTCGCTCATCATGCTCGGATTGTCGTCAGTCGTCTTCAATTTTGCAATGAAGTGGTACAGGTCAGCCAGCAGTTGACGGTGTGTCGTCAGGTGGTGGTTCGGACTGGTGTAGATATGCATTGGCCGCCGCCACAAATGACTCTGCCTCCTCACGATTGCGGAAGACATCAGCCACCGATACTGAAGTACGCTCTTTGACCAGCAGGAGCGTTACACCCTTACCTGCACCCGGTGTCAACGATGTCCGTGAAATATTCGCCCACGGGATGAGCTTTGATTCCCCAGTGCCCATGCGCGTGATGATCCCATCCACCACGACGGAGACGGTCACGCCGTGCTTCCACATTTTGTAGATAGAGAAGAGGAACCAGGATCCGCCGAGGACATACAGGATCGCCATGAACCGAAGTAGCATCACCCGTGTCGATCCAAGCCCGGCGCTGGTGAAAAAAACCGTGAAGAAAAGCTCAACCCCGCAATACAGGAGTATGGCTGCGGCAATCCAGTAGCTCCGCGAACCCCGCGTCCACCAGCTGCGCGATCGATCGTCATATCCAAGCCCACATTCCGGGCAAGCGTGCGTTTCCGGCAATCCCCTGAGCGAATAACTGCATCTCGGACACGCTCGCATCATGTCAGTACCTGACGGCCTTGTCGGTCTGGCTAGCCATGGCGAATCCCACCCGCTAATACTCCGCCAGCGCATCCAGCCGAGATTGCAGTTCCTCGCGTGGCAGTGCAGCGAAATCCATCGCGATCATCTCCTCGATCTTCATCTTCAACCGCTTCGCCACCATCACCGCACACCGCAAACGCTCAGCCTCACCATCATCCACGCCGGATGGATCCATCACGGGCCAATGCACAGTCATCGGCGCATCCGGCCAGATCGGGCAGACCTCCTTGGCAGCATGGTTGCAGACCGTGACGACCAGATCGAGGTCCACGTTTACGAATTCCTCCCAGCTTTTGCTCCGCTGACCCTCCGTAGAAACCCCCATCTGCTCCATGGCAGCCAGGGCGAGTGGGTGGATATACCCCGCCGGTCGCGAGCCGGCGCTGAAGGACTCAAACGCATCTGGTGCAAGATGTCGCAGCAGGGCTTCTGCCATCTGGGATCGGCAGCAGTTTCCGGTACACAGGAACATCACCTTGATAGAATTGCTCATGGGTTGTAGGGTACACCTTGCGCGGTCCCCGACAAGGGGGACGATTTTTCAAAGTAGCTCATGACGCGAAATCCAACAGGACGAAACATCATGCCAAACGCCCCTCGAATCGGGACCGGGTACGACATCCACCGCCTCGTCAGCGACCGTCCGCTTATTCTCGGCGGAATTACAATTCCTTACGAAAGAGGACTTCTCGGACACAGCGATGGCGATGCGGTTTTCCACGCCCTCACCGATGCCCTCCTCGGAGCGGCTTGCCTCGGCGACATCGGCGAGTTCTTCCCCGACACAGATCCGAAATACGAAAACGCCGACAGCAAGATGTTCCTCGCGGACGCTGTGTCACGCATCCGGGCTGAAGGGTACACCGTTGGCAATGTCGATCTCGTGATCCATGCCGAGCGTCCCAATATGTCAGATTTCAAACGTCCCATGGCAGAATCCATCGCAGCCATCCTCGAAATCTCCCCAAAATGCGTCAACGTGAAAGCCAAGACGAACGAAGGACTCGGACCGGTCGGCACACGAGACGGAATCGCCTGCACCGTAGTCGCCCTGCTATTACAGGAGTAACTCTGCTCCTTAGCGTCATCACACGGGGACTGCTACACACGATCTTCATGAGATAATCAGACCCCGTAATCGTTTCAGATTTACCTTGTCCAAATCTGTACCACGACCATCCTTGCCCTTTGGCGTTTCGAGGATTCTCGGGACGTGCGTCAAGCGTGCGTCGTTCACCAGATGTCGAAACCCGTCCAGTCCGATCTTCCCCTTGCCAATGTGAGCGTGGCGATCTACCCGGCTGCCACATTCGCGCACCGAATCGTTCACATGGATACACCGCACCCGGTTCAGCAAATTACGATCCTCCAGTTCATCCACAAACGCGGCGTAGCCTTCCGGTTTGCGGATGTCGTAGCCGGCTGCATAGATGTGGCAGGTGTCAATGCAGACGCCCAGCCACGCGTCGTCCTTCACTGCTCCAAAGATGTCCTCCAGATGCTCAAGTCGATACCCGATCGCGCTGCCCTGACCAGCCGTCGTCTCAAGCAGCAGTGTCACGCCATCGCCGCCCACCCCGGAGTCATTCCCCAGGCGCTTCCGAATGGCGTTCAGAGATTTCGCGATCAGTGTGCAACCCTTCGCTTCACCCTCACCCATGTGTGCCCCCGGATGGAATACAAGATCCGACACGCCCAACGCTGCACAGCGTTCCAGCTCATCCACCAGGGCTGCGATGCTGCGCTCCCGATTTTCAGCTTCCGGGGAGGCGAGATTCAGCAGATAGCTCGCATGGGCAGCGACCGGACCGATCCCCGTTTCGCGTTCGGCGGTCTTGTAGTTCTGAATCACCTCGTCCGTCAGCGGTTTTGCTGACCACTGGCGCTGATTTTTGACGAATATCTGCAAACAGTCGCACCCAGCCTCCGCAGCCGCCCGGAAACCGTTCTCAAGTCCCCCGGCGACGGACATATGTGCCCCAAATTTTTGCCCTACCACCCCAGCGTTCTGATGCTGCCCCCCGGATTGCTCCTCGGATACGCTTTTTTCGTCCTGTACGGCGTTTTTTGTCTGTTTTGGTCTTTTCTGAATCATCCTGCGTGTTTTCCTCACGAAATTGTTCCGGTCTCTACCATATACAACGTACCGGGTGATCACATTTTTTGGGCAGAAAAAGGTGTAAGCTATTGTTGCGCAATAGGTTATAAAAATTTACATTCCAGAATATCCTGGCAGATCACCAGATTTTCATGGTCTGCGACCGGACCGCCATTTCGGACTAAACGCAACCGGTCTTGTATTTCCTTCCGATACCATTAACGTGATGTCAAAGCTAGCGAACTGCCAACGGAGACGTAACACCATGTCGCAAACAGCAACGTTGAAGGTGGACGATACCACCTACGAATTACCCATCGTCGTAGGATCTGAGGGCGAACGCGCCATCGATATCCGCGATTTACGCGCCCAGAGCGGGCTTGTCACGCTTGACAATGGCTACGGAAGCACAGGAGCCTGCGAGAGTGATATCACTTTTCTCGACGGCGAGAAGGGCATTTTGAGGCATCGTGGATACGCCATCGAAGACCTCGCAGAGCACGCGACGTTTCTCGAAGTGGCGTACCTGATGATCTATGGCGAGCTTCCCACTGAGGACGAATCTGCCAGTTTCGTCAGCGATGTTACCCGCCACTCGCTTATCCACGAGAACCTGCGACTTATGTTTCAGGGGTTCCCGTTGCAGGCCCACCCGATGGCGATTCTCTCAAGCACGTTGTGCGGACTGTCTGTTTTCTACGAAGACTCATTCGCACCGGCTGACCCGGAGCATGCAGACCTGACGATTCGCCGGCTGCTGGGCAAGATCTCCACCATCGCTGCCTTCTCCTACAAAAAATCGATCGGGCAACCTTTTACCTACCCGGACAACAGCCTGCGATATGCAGCCAACCTGCTGAATATGCTCTTCAGCGTCCCGTGCGAACCGTACGATCTTGACCCCGATCAGGCTGCTGCGCTCGATCAATTGCTGATTCTTCATGCAGACCATGAGCAGAACTGTTCGACTTCGACCGTGCGGCTTGTCGGCAGCAGCCGGGCGAATCTGTATGCGTCGGTGTCGGCTGGTTGCTGTGCGCTCTGGGGTCCGCTCCATGGTGGTGCGAATCAGGCGGTCATCGAGATGCTGCAGAAGATCCATGATGACGGTGGGAACACCGAGAAGTATGTCGAGATGGCCAAGGATCGGAATTCCGATTTCCGGCTGATGGGTTTCGGGCATCGTGTGTATAAGAATTTTGATCCGCGTGCGCGCATTATCAAGCGAAGCTGCGACCGCGTGCTGGAAAAACTTGGGGTGATCGATCCACTGCTCGAGATCGCCATGCAACTCGAAACCGCTGCGCTTGAGGATGACTTCTTCATCGAGCGCAAGCTGTATCCGAACGTCGATTTTTATAGCGGCATTCTGTATCGCGCTCTGGGGATCCCGACGAATATGTTTACAGTGATGTTTGCGATCGGCAGGTTGCCGGGCTGGATTGCACAGTGGAAGGAGATGATCACCGCGCCTGACGCTCGGATAGGTCGCCCGCGTCAGATTTATACGGGTCCGACCGCCCGGCGGTTCATCCCGATCCACAAGCGTAAAGGCGCCCGCCACCGCACTGTAGGCAGACACGAAAAAGCCCCGATCCGGGGGTAGGTTCGGGGTGATCTTCACCCTCGTGGAAAACGCCTGACTGAGCACACATGACGTAGAACACACATGACGTAGAATTGCAATGCAACGAGCATCGCATCATCGTCAACCCTCTGTCTTCATCGTCAACCCACTGTCTGTAGAGGTGGTCCAGACTGTCTGAATCTCCGTCCCGAAGACACGGCGGATAAACCCGCGTTATCTGCAGTTTCCTACCTCAAGACACGTTATCGGAGTGCCGACAAGACGGTGATGGGGGACCGATAACCATCGGATTGAAACCGATACTCATCGG
>JAJRYY010000088.1 GCA_024275565.1 Planctomycetota bacterium | reverse complement strand
GCTACGGGTGCGTTTCATTTTCCGGAGATCGCCGCCTCCGGTTGTGCGCTGTTTGACTACGACAACGACGGCGATCTTGATGTGTATCTCATCCAATGCCACCCGTTGTCACCTGAGATTCCGAAATCGTCGAATACCGGGGAAGCTGAGAAACCCGGGGAAGCTGAAAAATCCGGTATGAACCGCCTGTATCGCAATGATTTAAGGGTTGATGCGTCCGGTGTGCGTACGCTGCATTTCACCGATGTGACGGAAGCTTCCGGGCTTGGTGATCGTGGATATGGTATGGGGTGCGCTGTCGGAGACTACGATAACGATGGCGATTCCGATCTATATGTTACGAATTTCGGCGAAAATATGCTCTATACGAACCGTGGTGACGGAACGTTCGCCCCTGCGGTGAATGCGTTGCCTCCGACACCTGCCTGGAGTACGAGTGCGGCGTTTTTTGACTATGACGGTGATGGGTATCTGGACCTGTTTGTGGTCGATTATGTGGATTATACTGTGGCTGAAAATAAGATGTGTCACAGTCGGTCCAGCCGGCGTGATTATTGCGGTCCCAGTTCTTATCACCCGATCCCGGATCATCTGTTTCACAACAATGGCGACGGGACATTCTCCGAAGTGACACGGCGTGCGGGGATTCACAAGGCATTCGGGAGCGGACTTGGCGTGGTGTGTGCTGATTTTAACATGGATGGTCTGGCGGACGTCTATGTGGCAAACGACGGCGACGCCAATCAGCTCTGGATCAATCGCGGGGATGGGACGTTTGAGAACACTGCGCTGCTGTCCGGGACTGCATACAATGGTGAGGGGAGGCCTGAGGCGGGAATGGGCGTCTCTGCGGGCGATTTCGATATGGACGGCGATGAGGATATTTTTCTCGCACACCTCGTCGGTGAACACAATACGCTGCTGGTCAATGAGGGGCGTGGGTTCTTTGAAGATCGGACGGATGCGTTCGGGCTTGGTTCTGTCAGCCGGAAGGTGACAGCCTTTGGTGTTGAATGGTTCGATGTGGACAATAATGGTACGCTGGATCTGTTCCTTGCGAATGGTGCTGTTAAAATCGCTGAATCGTACGCTGCCCTGGATGATCCCTACCCCTTCCCCAACCAGTTGTTCGTCAATTCCGGGCGGCCTGACTTTCGATTTCAGGATGCATCGGAGCTGGCTGGTCCTGACGTTTTGCGGCTGGATGTATCTCGCGGTGCGTCGTTTGGTGATATCGATAATGACGGGGATATTGACATCCT
This sequence comes from Planctomycetota bacterium, assembly GCA_024275565.1. Classification (GTDB taxonomy): domain Bacteria; phylum Planctomycetota; class Phycisphaerae; order UBA1845; family UBA1845; genus JAJRYY01. Next base: position 9,195 of record JAJRYY010000088.1, on the reverse strand, counting down.
GGTGACCAACAGCAATGGACCTGCGCGGTTGCTGCGGAATGATTTCGGCAGTGTCGGTATCGCCCCCCGTGGCGGATGGTTGAGGCTGAGGCTTGTCGGAACGCGAAGCAATCGCTCTGCGATCGGGGCGCGGGTCTATCTGGAGCGTCCTGGCGTTCCGCCCCTGATGCGCCGCGTCCATGCTGATGGCAGTTATTGCAGTGCCAACGATTTGCGCGTGCATTTCGGACTTGGTGGTGATGCATCTTCCTGCAAGGTTCGCGTCGTCTGGCCGAGCGGTCTTGTGGAGCGTTTTGATGGTCTGGATGCGAATTCCGAACACAATTTGACGGAAGGTGCAGGGATGGAAGCGTCATGAGGCGTGACGTCTGTTTTTTTGCCGTGTGCTTTCTGGCGTTGATTGCCGGATGCGGACCTGGCGAGTCACCCGAATCTGGATCACCGGTTGAGGATCGGCGTGTTCAGGTTGAACCCGTGACGCTGCCCACTGAGTCCGATTTTCCGTTGGATACGCTCGAACCGGCGGTGCGTGCGCAGTTCGATGCGGCGATGTCTTCGGTCCGCAAAGCCCCCCATGACGCTGGAGCAGCCGGGCGACTTGGCATGCTTTTTCATACCTACGAGATGTATGAGCTGGCTGAGCGGTGCTATGCCCATGCTGTTGCGATGGATCCTGGTGTCCATCGGTGGCACTATTATCATGGTATGGTTCTTGCGCATTCCGGGAATCTTGAGGCTTCCCGCCGCGCGTTTTCGGACGCACTGAAACTCAAACCTGATGATACTGCCACGCTTTTACGGCTTGGGTTTGTGGCGTTGGAACGTGGGGATGCTGATGCAGCGCTTGAGCGGTTTGGGGCTGTGGTTGCTCTGGATTCAAATGCCGCGCCAGCCTTCTATGGTGCCGGGAAATCGCTGATGATGCGTGGTGATATCGCTGCTGCGACCGAACGATTTGAGCGTGCGATTGGACTGGCGTCCGTGTATGGTAAAGCACGTTATGCGCTTGCCCTTGCGTATCGGAAGGCGGACCGTCTTGAAGAAGCGGCGGAGCAGTTTCGGTTGGCTGATGAGCAGCGGGAGATGGAGGCGTGGGTTGCAGACCCGCTTGCTGAGGCGCTTGATGGGCTGACGACAGGTGCGATTGATTCTCTCCATAAAGGGATTGATCTTGTGGTTGAACATCGCGTTGCTGAGGCGATACCGTTACTGGAGGAGGCGCTTCGGAGCATGCCTCAACTTGCAGAAGCGCACGCGAATCTGGGAACGGCGTTTCTGCTTCAGGGTGACCTTGATCGGGCGACGCGTCATCTGGAGCGGGCGATCTCACTTCATCCTGGCTATGTTCAGGCGTATTATAACCTTGGTCTTGTGTCTCATCGGCGAGAGGACTTCGCGGGGGCGGTGCGTCATTTCGAGAAGTCTCTCAGCATTCAACCCGACCATTATGATGCCCTGGTTGGTCTTGGGACGGATTTACCGAGGATCGGTCGTCGGACCGAGGCGATCGATCGCCTTCGACGAGCCATTGAGCTTCGGGGTACGGAAGCTCGGCCTTGCAAGCGACTTGCATCACTGCTGGTTGCGGGTGGTGCTTATGGCGACGCGATTGATGTGTTGCGTGCGGGCATTCAGCGATTGCCAAACGACGCGTCCCTTGCCGACCGGCTGGCGTGGCTGCTTGCGACCTGCCCGGATGATTCGCTGCGTGATCCGTTGAAAGCGATCCGAATCGCCAATGCCGTTGCCAAGCGTACGAAACACCGGATACCGAGAACGCTCGATACACTCGCGGCTGCGCTTGCCGCTGGCGGTCGGTTTGAGGAAGCAGTCCGAGTGGCTGAGGGTGCGAAACGGATGGCTGACGCGTCGGGCAAGTCGGATCTGGCGGGTGAGATCGCTGGACGGATCAAGATTTATCAGGAAAAGCGAGCTTATCTGTCGCCTGATCCGGGACGTGATGGCAGCAACACATCGCCGTGACGGGCCATTGTTGCGCTGGTACTGGATTGTTGCAATTCCTGCTTTATTTCCTTTGCATTGAAATGACCGCCGTGAGATGCTGAGTTGTGGTTTGAGATGGTGGTGCAAGGTCCGAAAAAACAGCGAAAAAATGTTGCGGTTTTGAAACGTAACTCCTAGGATGGTGGCTGCTGGAAGGCGCACGAAAAGGCGCATCGGTTTTGTCTGTGCATATGCATTTGCATCTTTTTCGCTGCTGGCGGTGCCGGTTTCAGTTGCCTGGCGTGCCCTTCGCCTGGCTGCTGGATTGCGTGTATCTGGCGTGCTGGTTTGCGTGTTTGACGGGCCGGTTCATGGGCTTGCGGTGTCAGTCTTTTTGTCTGCCGGATCAGAATTGCAACTGCTGTTGCCCTCTGGAATGGATCGTTCTTTTTTCTCGTGTGGGGGGAGTATCTGCGCGCTGCGGTCTTGTTCTTCTGAATAGTCGTGTTTGTTGAAAATATGCCAGTCGCGTGATTCTGGAATGATGTCGTGCTTCTGGAAGATGGCGTGTTTCTTTCTGGAAGGTGACACGATTCTGGAAGATGGCGTGTTTCTGGAAAATGACTCTTCGCGTGGGTTCTGTTGACACTTTAATTGACCAATTTTTAGGTTCTGGAGGTTCCTGTGATGTTTCGGAAAACTGTCTTTTTCAGCATATTATGCCTTGGTATGTTCTCGGTGTTTGCCGCGACTGCTGAGGCTCGTGTTCCGGGTTCGATGAACTTTGAGAACGTGACCGCGACGACCATCAATCAAACGGTTGGCGAAATCGCATCGAATGAGAAGGAAGTTGATTTTGGCGATTTCGACAATGATGGTGACCTGGATGTCGTGATCGGTAACGCGTTCAGCGATTTCGGCGCTCGCCGGAACAAGCTGTATCGCAACGATGATGGTGTGTTCAATGAGGTTTCCGGTAATCCGATCATCGTTGGAATGACCAATCCTGATGTTTCCCGCAATGCGTTTCTGCGTGATTATGACAATGATGGCTGGCTTGATATTCTCATCGTGAATGATCGCAACACTGGTGGTGAGGGTGGCCGGAACAAGCTGTTTATCAACCAGCATGAAGGTGGTGTTTTCGAGAATTTCATTGATGGTGGTACTGCGCGACTCGGAACAGCCGGTGGTGCCGCTTGTGGTGCGGTGTCTGAAGATTTCGATCTTGATGGCGACTACGACCTTTACATTGGAAATTATCCGAACAACTCGCAGGATGCTTATCAGTTGAACGGGTTCAACGGTGACGAAGTTGGTTTCTTCACAACGGTTACCAATACACATATCCCTGCGGACAATGCGTACACTGTGGACGTTTCGCGTGGTGACATGAACGGCGACGGGTACCTTGACGTCCTGCTCGCCAACTGGTCCGGTAACCGGATTTATTACAACAACCTGAATGCAGGTTCCAGCGGTCCTGGCGACTTCCGTTATGCGGGAAGTTCGCAGTCGATGGGCAATGCCACAGGGGGTACTGCCAACGAGAATGTCATGGAGCCCGGTGACTTCGACAACGACGGTGATCTTGATCTGTATCGTGGTAATATATCCGGGTCGGCGTTGGGCGGCGTGGTCGACCGTATTCAGGTCAACACTGGTAACAGCGGTTCTGGATTCGCGTCTTTTACGTTTAATGACAACCTGCCTGCGTTTGTCAGCAGCACCCCCACGCTTAAGGCTACGGTTGCTGATCTGAACGATGATGGTCGCGTTGACATTTTCGTGATGCAGGCGAACGGTCGTCCCTCGATCTTGCGGAATACTACGGTGAACGGCGTCATTTCCTTCATCGACTGGACGCCTGGTCATGCCTTCCCGACGGGGACCTTACACCGTGGGTGGCATTCGAATGCCTTTGACAGCAATGGCGACGGCTGGCTGGACATCTTTCTGGGTGGTTGGTCGAACGATCACCACTTTATCTCGGCTGATTCGAATGAGGTGACAGACGCCTCCGGTGCGTTGCCACCCGTGTACAACACGGACCCGGTTGTCGTCGTCGGTAGCGCCAACGGCGAGGAGGAATTTACTGCAGCCAATGTTCCTTCCAACCGTCAGCTCTCGGTTATCGTCAACAGTGCCAGCGATGTTAATCTGACCCTGATAAGCAGTCTCGGTAATCTCGTTGGTTCCTCCGATCGTGGCGGACCTGGTATCGAGGAAGCTCTCCAGATTAGTGCTCCCGGTGGTACTGTGAGGATCATTGTGGATGTGGTGCAGGTTGCTGGTGATGCTGATCTGGACAACGACATTGATGGTGCAGACTTTGCCGAGCTTCTCGACTGTGTTGGTGCTCCGGGATCGGAATTGCAGGTTGGCTGTGAAGGGTTCGACCTGGATCAGGACGGCGACGCTGATTTTTCTGATTTCTATCTGTTCCAGCAGAGTTTCACTGGTGATGGTGGCGTGGCTGAGGGCAACTACGTCCTTGAAGTGCTCGCTCGCAACTAAAGTTGATACTTGTTGGCTGAACCAGCGTGTTCTCGAACGGACATGTGCTTGAACCGGTAAGTGCTTGAAATTACGAGTACCTGAATTGCAAACTCCCTCGACGGCAACGTGCCATCGGGGGAGTTTTTTCATAGCTCAGTTCAGGCTGGATACCCAGATCAGGCACGATTCCCAATGGCAGGCTTGATTCTTGGTTGCGGGCCTGGTTCTTAAAAGTCATCGCAACGCCGACTTCTGCAAGCCGACGCCGCGATGAGTTTGAAATTGGGTCTGTGCGTCATGAAACGTCAGGCTGTTCTGATCTGTCGCATCCGGAAGACGATTGTGCCTCCAGTGAGTAAGAGCAGCGTCAAGATAAGCAGGCCCCACTGCGACACCGTGGGAACACCGCCTGGACCTCCGACAAAGCTGACCGCATCATCGAGGTTGATCCAACCATCCTGCTCGCTCCACGCAAAGCCTCGGAATCGCCCTGCTCCTGCGTCAAATCGGGGACGATCCGGATTGCCGGCGGTCGCCCAGCCAAAATTGATCCATCCCATATTTTCGCCCCATGCGAAACCATTGAGATCTCCGTTGAGGTCGATGTTGACGCCGAAATTCGTGTCGTCTGTATTTGCATAGGGACCAGCACCATTTCCGACGTTGATCCATCCTCTGGATTCGCTCCAGACCTGACCAGAGAGGAATGTCGCACCTACGAACACACCGTCAGCGCCGCCATTGGCATCCCGCCAGTTGGTCCAGCCGATGTTTTCGCCCCAGGCGTACTTGTTGGTCGGATCGATGTTGGTTTGCGCGAGCAGAGGCGCCCCGACGAGCAGCAGCAACAGGATCGCATGTCTTATTATGCTTTTCATTGCGTCATCCCGTCTATTAGTAGGAGAAATTGGCCCATGGGTTCGTACTGGTGATGTCGCCAGTCAGGCTGATGATCGGACCGATCGTCTGAATACCGGTGATCGAGTAGTTGGTGACTGCGGGTACAAGCCCGTTTCCGCTTGCGGAATTCTGTACGATGAAATTACCGGCGGCGTCGATCAGAATGCCGAATGCGTTGTCCGACACGTTGTTTCCCTCGATGCGATTTCCACCCGCACCTGCACCGGAGACAGCGACGTGAACACCCGCCTGCTGACAGCCCCTGCAATTGTTTCCGGATACGAGGCAGCCTATGGTCACGACAATTCCGTCGCCGGTGCTTCCACGCACGCTGCAATTGGTGACGGTGCTTCCACGCCCCGCCTGGATGCCATCGTCATCGTTGTTGGAGGTGGAGCTGTCAGTGACCATGCTCCCAGACCCAACCTGTATGCCGTCATCAGCATTGTATGAGGCTGAGCAGCGAGCCACCGTGGTATTTTCATCTCCCTGGATCCCGTCGTCGCCATTGCCATTGACCGTACAGTCGACCACAGATCCTCCTGAAGAGACGATCACAGCCAGATTCAGTTTATTGTTCAACCGGATCCCGTCCACGGTGTTGTTGATGGAGGAGCAACCTGTCACCATGCTTCCCACATTGGCCTGGATACCGTGACCGCCATTCCCCTGCACCGTGCAGTTTGAGACCGTACTGCCTTCGTCCACGTCAATGCCATCAGAACCATTGTTGCTGGCAGTGCATCCGGTCACGACACTGCCTTTGCCCGTGCGTAAACCGTCAAGTGTATTGTTTGACGCGTTCAAATTCTGGTAAATCACACCATTGGCAATGCGCGTATCCGCACCATATCCGCCCCAGCCACGAATAGCTCCGTTGCGGACGACCACATTCGGCGCATCCAGAAGTGTCACTCGAATACCGTCGAGCGTTCCGGCTGCTCCTGCAAGTTCAAATCCGCCGAGATCGACCGTGACACCGCCGACAGCGATTTCGATACCGATCTTGCCGATGGTACCCGTGACATTGCCCCTCAGATAATAGGCTCCGGGCTGGGTGATCTTAAAGAGTGAATCGGCGTCACCCGGCGTGGTCGACGTCAACAGTGGCGTGCTGCCCGTTGGCGCGATCGCGCCGGGAGGCGGATTCAGATCACCGGCGATGGCCCATTGCACAGTGCCCGTGAGCACACACACGATGATAAAGCTTGATAAACGAAACAGTCGTGAAGTCATTCCCTTTTCCTCCGTCCGAAAAATCCAGGGATCATAATGATCCCGTAAACAATTGTGTAAATGTGCTGAAATCGATCAGATCGACATCCTGATCGCCGTCGAAATCGTACAAGACGCATTGTGGCGTCGCTGGCTGACCCACACCGCTGACGCATGACTGGAAAATGTCGTAGTCAGCCAAATCAATATCACCATCGCAATCATTGTCTGCCGGAAGACACTGGAATGGGTTGAGGCTGTAAATCTCCATGATATCCAGTTCACCATTGCCGCTGCTGTCGATCGGAATGAACTGGTCGATCGAAATGATCCCGAGCTGGTCGTGTAGATTGTCCAGGTCCAGATAGATGATCGTCGCGACAGCAGCGCCGGGCGAAATTTCAAGCGTGTCGATGTCCGCCCCCTGAAACCCGCCGGACATGCTCAGGAACACGAACTGTCCCTCGACCATGGGCGATCCAGCCTCCGTCTGCTTCACGCGTACGAGCATCCCGAAATCATCGGTCGCACCACTCTCAAGCGTATCGTCCGGACGCGTATTGGTTTCGAGGATCGCAAGCTCAAACGTACGCGACGTCGACACATTGGTAAGCCCACTGCGCGGATCGGCGATGAAACCCTTTGCATCTGCGAAATGCAGACGGTCGGGGGTGGCGTAGGGACCGTTGTAGGTGCGGGTTTCGGGAATATCGAAGGCGATGGCTTTGACCCCTGTCTGACCGAGATTGATGCTTCCTGTATAGGTCGCAGGAGCGACGGCCTGCTCAGCCGATTGAAGCACTGTCGTCACGAGGTCCGGCGTACCAACGCCGCCCGGAAGATTGATGAAGTCGCTTTCGATCTCCGGGAAAATCTCCACAAGCAACAGGGCTGTGTGGATCGTGGAACCGAGACTCATGTCCAGCGCTGGGTTGAGCAGAAGCACTGTCCGGTCAAACGTTTCCAGAACGACACCGCCGAGATTGGCAGATATATAGAGACCCAGATTGCTATCGGCGAATTCGTTGGTCACCAGCGCATCTTCCGGAATGGCTTCTGCCGCCACAAATATGGTTGCCTCAAACGGCTGACCTGCAGCGTTCAGACCCGACACGGGGTTTAATATCGTCACGGTCGTGGATGTGTTACCGGTCGGTGTTATGACAATGGGATCGCCAAAATTCGTATTCTCAGCCATGACCACCACGTCCACCTGCGTCTGCGCTCCATGAACTGCGTCTGGACTGGGTGTCACCTCGAGGGTCGGAAATCCAAACGCCTGCCCCACCACATTGGTCGCGACCAGACCAGCTTCAACGGTCGCAACAGCCTGGTCACCGGAGGTCACGGGTTCGGCTGTCGCATCCAACCCAAACGCACCTCCGCTGTTCACGATCAACACGCCAGGGCGTCCGGTTGTCGCGGAAAGCACCTCCGTGAACTGCTCGATCGGTCCTGCAACACTCAGTTGAGGGGGTGACGAAGTGAGGACAGCCTGTCCGGGCGTCGGAAAATAGGGTCCTGCGTTCCGCACATGCCTGTAGGCAGATAGCGCGTCTTCCACAGGATCGTCATCAAAAGCAGATGCATTTTCGGTACTCTTCAGCACATCGACCAGACGACGCGCGTAACCATTGGCAACTCCGGGGACAGGTCGGTTTCCGTCACGCTCGGGAACCTGCGGGATGAGCAGACTGAACGGTCCCCCCAGTGGCAGGACGGTCTCCAGATCAAGATCATCCCCCGTCGGTGCGTCATATGGCTGACTAAGCACGTCGAACAGTGAATCGTCATTGCAGGCATATCCATCGAGCAGTGAATCGACACCAAGACCTGCAAATTCATTGGCGAGCATCGGATTCGCGCCGGATGCACAATCAACCGCGTGCTGATCGTCACAGTATTCCAAATAACCCGCTGCATCACGATTCACCAGCAGATAGGCAGCCGAACCATTCTGGATCACGCCGCTCCGCGTTTCACTCGGGACATCAATTTTGCTCTCAGCCACCACTGTCGGAAAATTGTTCGTACCGCCAAAGTGATTTCCGTTGATGGCGACGAACAGATACTCACCCCCAGTGTTCGTGATCCCACCATGGATCAGTGCAACACGGGAATTCACGCCGCCAGCCAGCGCTGTGGGAGGATCGCCCACATAATCCAGCCAGCCAAGGACCACCACACCACTGGGCGGACGAGGCAATGCACCGGGGGTGATGCCATTGGCAGAATTCAGATCGAAGGTTGGCAGATCGAACCTGTAATTCACCAGGCCCGTCCCACTGCTGCTGCTGTCGCCTTCGACCTCATAAAACGCCAGCTTCAAAGCTTCCTTATTCAATGACGCATCGAGGAAGGCTGCGGGGGGTAGATAAATTTCGATGTATTCCTGGTGCATATTTCCCGGATCGTGACCCACAGGTCCATCGTTCGCGCCAGGAGGATCGGTGTAGACCTCGGTGATGACTGGATGCGTCGGAATTTGAGCGTGAACCGCTGCACCCGCAAAAACCGACACCATCAACGCTGCGACGCAGCAGGACGACAAGGTGCGAGAATCAGCACAGCGACGGATCTTCACGCCCTTCGAGTTCAGCATCAAGCCCGTCCCGTGTAAGTCCATGTGATTACTGG